>NZ_JCAMRT010000013.1:0-173162 GCF_059821225.1 Paenibacillus sp. sg306046 | reverse complement strand
GTCGATGGTACTTGGACCGCAGGGTCCTGGGAGAGTAGAACGTCGCCAAGCCGATTAGAAGCCTTTTTGGACTTAGAGTCCATAAAGGCTTTTTTGCATATAATTTGCACCATAAGCTATTTGCACCATAAGCATGGTGAGGATGTAGGGCGGTTCATGCAAAAACCACCTGATTTGGGCAACGCGACGCTGGCGCCAGCTTCAGCAGTTTGAATGTAAGCGCAGTCCACAAATATCCAGAAGGTTAGGCTTGACATGAAAATTGCGCTTTTGGTAAGATTGCAATAATATATTTCGGCAAGTACCTAAATAAGGAGGACTTATTCGTGTGGGAGTCTAAGTTTGCGAAAGAAGGATTAACATTTGATGACGTGCTGCTCGTTCCGCGTAAGTCGAATGTATTTGGTAAGGAAATTGATATCTCGACGCAGCTGACTGCTAAAATTAAGTTGAATATCCCGTTCATTAGTTCAGCTATGGATACGGTAACGGAATCGAAGCTGGCGATCGCAATGGCCCGGGAAGGCGGCGTAGGCGTTATTCATAAGAATATGCCGATCGTCCAACAAGCGGAGGAAGTAGACCGTGTGAAGCGATCAGAGAGCGGCGTTATTACCAATCCTTTTTCACTGACTCCAGAACATCATGTGTATGATGCAGAGGAGCTGATGGCCAAGTACCGGATTTCCGGCGTTCCTGTTGTCGATGAAAACAAAAAGCTGGTCGGTATTTTGACTAACCGTGACTTGCGTTTTGTTCATGATTATTCGATTAAAATTAAGGAAGTAATGACGCGGGAGCAGCTGGTTACAGCTCCGGTCGGAACGACTTTACAGCAGGCTGAAGGTATTCTGCAGAAGCATAAAATCGAAAAGCTGCCTTTGGTGGATGAGCACAATATTCTCAGAGGTCTTATTACGATCAAGGACATCGAGAAGGCAATCCAGTTCCCGAATGCTGCTAAGGATGAGCATGGGCGTCTGCTCGTCGGCGCGGCGGTTGGTGTATCCAAAGACGTCATGGAACGTACGGCTGCTTTGGTGGAGGCCGGCGTTGATGTCATCGTGGTTGATTCGGCTCACGGACATCATATCAATATTTTGAATACGGTTAAGCAAATTCGCCAGCAGTACCCGGAGCTTCCGATTATCGCGGGTAACGTAGCAACTGGAGACGGTACGCGTGACTTGATTGAGGCGGGGGCAAGCATCGTTAAAGTCGGAATTGGCCCAGGCTCAATCTGTACGACACGTGTCATTGCCGGGATCGGTGTTCCGCAAATTACGGCGATTTACGACTGTGCTTCGGTTGCCCGTGAATATAATGTACCGATTATTGCAGACGGCGGTATTAAGTACTCCGGAGATATAACAAAAGCGATCGCGGCAGGTGCAAATCTCGTCATGATTGGCAGCTTGTTTGCCGGTACGGAAGAAAGTCCGGGAGAATCTGAAATTTATCAGGGACGCCGTTTCAAGGTATACCGGGGAATGGGCTCGCTTGGCGCGATGAAGGAAGGGAGCAAGGATCGTTACTTCCAGGAAAACGAAAGCAAGCTGGTTCCGGAAGGGATAGAAGGCCGAGTTGCTTACAAAGGACCGCTGGCGGATACGCTGTACCAATTGGTAGGCGGACTTCGTTCCGGTATGGGCTATTGTGGCGCGGCGACGATTGATTCTCTGATCAACGAAACAAGCTTTGTCCGGATTACGGGAGCTGGTTTGCGTGAGAGCCATCCGCATGACGTTCAGATTACAAAAGAAGCACCTAACTACTCTTTATAGTTCAAGGCCTGGCCAATAAGGTCTGACCTCATGTAAAACGGAAGCAGAAGCTTCCGTTTTATTTTTTTAACCATCGGTTGTCAGAATTCTCGGACCTGGACAAAGTGGCGAGAGCTTCTTTCGTGATAAGAAGGCGGACTTCCTCGTATGGAATTCCAGAGCATGGTTCACCCTGACCTATCGGATCTTGAGCATTTTTTTACGGGGCAAGGCAGGTTGTGGTACAATAACAAATGGTTTCTGTTCAATACCCAGGAATAGGAGTGAGATGTTTGTTTGTACATGTAAAACGTGTTTGTGCTCTCTTGGCTGTTGTTTTGTTGTTAAATACATCCCTTGCTGTCGTCCAACCTCCACTTGCGAGCGCTGCCGAGTCTTCTGAGCTTGAGCTGCAAGCATCCTCTGCCATCTTAATGGAAGCGTCTACCGGACAAATCCTCTACGAATACAATGCTGATAAAGCTCTTCCTCCCGCAAGTATGGCAAAGATGATGACGGAATATTTAGTTATGGAAGCGGTCAACAGCGGGAAGCTGCAAATGAACCAGTCGATTAATACGTCGCAAGCCGCGGCGGATGCGATTGGATCGGGGCAATTGCTCGCTTTGAATGAGCAGGCGACTGTCGATAATATGTTTGCGGCCATGTCGATTTATTCGGCTAATGATGCCACGATTGCGCTGGCGGAGGCTGTCGGCGGAACAGAAGAAAATTTCGCGAAAATGATGAATGAGAAAGCCAAGGAATTCGGGCTGTCGCCGGATGCGCATTTTATTAACGCTACGGGTCTCGGCCGGGCTGATATGGGCAAGCATGCGCCGACCGAGCTGCAAGGCGAGACACTGCTGACGGCGAAGGATGCCGCAATCATCGCTTATCATCTGATTAATGACCATAAGAGCGTACTGGATTATACGAAAATTCCTTCCCGAAAATTCCGTGAGAGGGACAAAGACCCGATGATCAATTGGAACTGGATGCTGGCGGCCAATAAAGGTACGCGCAACTTTGCCAAATATGCCTTCGATGGTCTGGACGGGCTAAAGACGGGGCATACCGCTGAAGCGGGCTATTGCTTCACGGGGACGGCTGAGCGCAATGGAATGCGGCTGATCAGCGTCGTGATGGGAACCGGCATGGGGCCGAAGGGCAAGGAAGAAGCACGGTTCATTGAGACGGCGAAGCTGCTTAATTACGGATTTAATAATTTTGAATCGAAAACAGTCTTAACGGCGAAAAGCGAAATAGATTCATTGAAAACGGTCAATATTAAAAAGGGCGTTGAGCTGGAAGTTCCTGTCGTTACGGAAACAGGCCTGACGCTGATTGCCAAAAAGGGTACGGCTGCTGATCAATTTCAGGTAACGGCCACAGCTGCCGAGGAAAGCAAGCGTATCGCTCCGATTGAGAAGGGACAAGTTGTAGGAACGGCCAAAGTGACCTTTCAGAACAAGGAATATACCGTAAACCTGATTACATCGGATGCCGTTGAAAAAGCCGGCTGGTTCCGCTTATTTTTCCGGGCCATCAAGGAATTTTTCGTCGATACGTTTACAGGAGCTAAGAAGTCCTAAGATCAGCTAAAATCCGAGCAAATGGGTTGTTTATTTAGATCGGTTCATGTAAAATATTGCTTTAGTTAGTTTGTCCGGCGCCAAGCGGCTATAAGGACATTACGCACAGTTTCGGGAGGAATCGAACATGGAAACAGGTACATCGCGCGTTAAAAAAGGTATGGCCGAAATGCAAAAAGGCGGCGTCATTATGGACGTCATGAATGCGGAGCAGGCAAAGATTGCCGAAGCGGCTGGAGCGGTTGCCGTTATGGCGCTTGAGCGTGTACCTTCCGACATTCGAGCTGCCGGCGGAGTGGCCCGGATGGCTGATCCTACAGTCGTTGAAGAGGTCGTGAATGTCGTTTCGATTCCCGTTATGGCGAAAGCACGGATTGGTCATTATGTAGAAGCTAAAATTTTGGAATCTATGGGCGTTGATTATATTGATGAAAGTGAAGTACTGACGCCTGCTGATGAAGTGTTTCATATCAACAAGCATGAGTTTACCGTACCGTTTGTTTGCGGAGCACGTGATTTGGGCGAGGCGCTGCGTCGGATTGGAGAAGGCGCTTCGATGCTGCGGACCAAGGGTGAGCCGGGAACCGGCAACATTGTTGAAGCGGTACGCCATATGCGGATGATCACGGGACAAATCCGTAAAGTACAAAGCTTGTCCAAGGATGAGCTGATGGCGGAAGCGAAAAACCTGGGTGCTCCATACGAGCTGCTGCTGCAAGTGCATGAGTCGGGACGTCTCCCGGTCGTTAACTTCGCTGCAGGCGGTGTTGCGACACCGGCTGATGCGGCACTGATGATGCATTTGGGTTCCGATGGTGTGTTCGTGGGCTCCGGTATTTTCAAGTCGGACAACCCTGAGAAGTTTGCCAAAGCGATCGTGGAAGCAACAACGCATTTCACCGATTATGAGCTGATTGCCCGTATTTCGAAAAACCTGGGTACGCCGATGAAAGGGATCGAAATTTCCAAGCTTCACAGTTCGGAGCGGATGCAGGAGCGCGGCTGGTAATCACCGGCGGCGTTTCTTCGAATGAAAGAGGATGAGGGCATGAAAATAGGGGTATTGGCGCTGCAGGGAGCTGTAGCGGAGCATATCTTGTTAATTCAGAAGGCTGGCGCGGAGGGCGTAGCGATCAAGCGCACCGAGCAGCTGGATGAGATTGATGGCATCATCATCCCAGGTGGAGAAAGTACGACGATCGGAAAGCTGATGAGAACGTATCAGTTTATCGACGCCCTGCGTGAATTTTCACGGCAGGGCAAGCCGATTTTCGGGACTTGTGCCGGTATGATCATTTTAGCTAAAGAAATTAATGGGCAAGACGAAGCGCATCTGGCCTTGATGGATATTCAGGTGGCGCGCAATGCGTTTGGCCGTCAGCGGGAAAGCTTCGAAACCGATCTGGATATCAAGGGGATCGACAAGGATGTTCGGGCCGTGTTTATCCGGGCTCCGCTTATCGAGCAGGTTGGCGAGGGCGTCGAAGTGCTCGCTACTTATCGCGATACGATCGTGGCGGCGAGACAGGGACATTTGCTCGCAGCCTCGTTTCACCCTGAACTAACGGATGACGAGCGGATGCATGCCTATTTTCTTAATATGGTACGTGAGACGAGGTAGGAGGGGTCTGGCTTGCTGGATGTGAAATTGCTGCGAAGCGATCTGGACATGGTGAAGCAGGCGCTGGCGAAGCGGGGGAAAACCTTAGATGAGCTGGATCGCTTCATGCTGCTGGATACAAAACGAAGAGAGCTGCTGCAGGAGACGGAGCAGTTGAAAAACCGCCGAAACGTCGTTTCGCAAGAGGTTGCACAGCTCAAGCGGGCGAAGGAAAACGCCGATCACCTTATTGAAGAAATGAAGGTTGTCGGCGACCGGATCAAGGAGCTGGATGACGAGATTCGCGAGCTGGAAGCACAGCTGGATGCGATTCTGCTGTCGCTGCCCAATCTGCCTCAAGCTGATGTGCCGGTGGGCAAAAGCGAAGACGACAATGTGGAAATTCGCCGGATCGGCGATGTTCTGGCATTCGACTATGAGCCTAAGCCGCATTGGGAGATAGCCCAGCAGCTTGGCATTCTTGACTTCGAAGCTGCAGCCAAGGTGACAGGATCGCGTTTCGTATTTTATAAAGGCCTGGGGGCACGTCTGGAGCGCGCGCTGTATAACTTCATGATGGATCTGCACGCCGATCAGCATGGATATGAAGAAATGCTGCCGCCGCTGATCGTGAACCGCGACAGCCTGACGGGAACCGGACAGCTTCCCAAGTTTGAGGAAGATGTGTTTAAGCTGACGGGAACGGATTATTTCCTCATCCCGACTGCTGAGGTACCGGTTACGAACTATTACCGAGACGATATTTTAACGGTGGAAGATTTGCCGAAAAATTTCGTAGCGCTGAGCGCTTGCTTCCGTTCTGAAGCAGGGTCGGCCGGGCGCGATACGCGCGGCTTGATTCGTCAGCATCAGTTCAACAAGGTTGAGCTCGTCAAGCTGACGGCGCCTGAAAGCTCGGATGAAGAGCTGGAGAAGCTGACGGCGAACGCGGAGAAGGTGTTGCAGCTGCTGCAGCTGCCGTATCGCGTGTTGTCGCTTTGCACGGGCGATCTGGGCTTCTCCTCGTCCAAGACGTACGACCTGGAGGTATGGCTGCCAAATAGCAGCACGTACCGCGAAATTTCGTCCTGCAGCAATTTTCAGGACTTCCAGGCGCGGCGGGCAAATATTCGTTTCCGTCGCGATGCGAAGGCCAAGCCTGAATTTGTGCATACCTTAAATGGTTCCGGGCTGGCCATTGGTCGTACTGTCGCCGCTATTCTGGAAAATTACCAGGAGGCGGACGGCAGCGTTCGGATTCCGGATGTATTGCAGCCTTATATGGGCGGGCTGGAACGAATCAGCAAAAATTAGCGCTTGAATATGAATCACCAACTATGATACAATGCATGTTGTCACCCGGAGAGGTGGTCGAGTGGTTTAAGGCAGCGGTCTTGAAAACCGCCGAGGTCGTGAGGTCTCCGTGGGTTCGAATCCCACCCTCTCCGCCAATTTCTACATTGAAATTGGACAAAACAGAATTTATCCTATAAACAGCCAAGAAGCGGACGTTGCTCCGCTTCTTTTTTGCATTCTCTTTTTGCGAAAATGTAAACAAGCCAGTATATGATGCAGCTCACGGATGCATGTTATAGACAGGGAGGTGGGATGAAGATGAGTAAATCCGATCAACTCCAGGTGGATCAGCAGGAGCTGGTTCATGCCTGGTCGCAAACATTGCCTCAAGTGCTGGATGCCTCCGATCAGGCGAGGATATGGGCTGATGAAGCCCAATCCAATGCGCTGCGCGTTCACATTACGACAGCCGGTCGCAGCAAGTACAGCTTTGACTTTAAGTGTACGTACGTCGATTCGCGTGAGGTGAAGGTCGATCTGGTCGACGTAGAGCGGGATGGTCATCATGTGGATGAACGGACAGACATCATTCAGACGCTGGTCGATGACCATGTCCGTCACTTGCATGAATGCGTGCAGCAGCTGCATACGTTGACGACGACGCACTAGAGAGGAGTGAAGGCGAATGACACGTAACAAGAGCAACGCAGATAAAAATGTGCAAAATGTCGCCAAGGATCTGAAGGCAGCCGACACAGATGGTCACCAGGCGCAGCAGCTGCAGCAGCAGACAAACGACCGGCGCCATCAGGATGCATTAAATCACCAATAAAGGAATAAAGCTATTCCAATCTCAGACAAAGGCAGGGAGCGAATCATGCCAAAGGATATTCCCCAACCGGTTAATCCTCCGAACGGCCAGCAAAATCAGGAGGAGTCTCGTCAGCGGACAGGTCCAAAGCCCGGCTCCAAGCGGGTTAAAAATGAGAATCATAGCCGCCACAACAACGGGGAAGGCTAGAGAGAACAGTTCAGCCTTTCTTGGAGGTTTTAGGGCTCCACGGACCTCACCAACGAACAAAAACAGCCTCTTACCTCAGGTAAGGGGCTGTTACCATTTTCCGACAGGCGCTCATCGGGTTTATTAGGGTTCAATCGAGTTTTTCTCTACAAGCTGAAAGCATTCCTTCATCATCAGGTAAGCCATGCCTTCGTTGTCCGCATATCCATACAAGCAAGCTCCGAGCGAAATTGCCTCACAAACATCATCAAGCGACGTGCAGATGGAGATTGAAAACTCATCATAGACGATGTAATAAGTGGTAGCTTGCATTCCTGATCCACCTCAGATTTGTATTTTGCGAATAACCCTTATTCTACCATGTACAATGAAAAATGAGAACGGATGTAGACATTTCTAATCATTTTTTTAGCAAACGCCCAACGTCTTAAAGCAAGCTTGATCCAGTGGGCATTTTCTTCAGAAACGCGTACAATAGGAGCAGGAACCCGATCAGAACCAGGAAATGGGGTTAAGGAGGAACAGACAGATGGTCATACTGAAAACCAAAGAAGAGATGCATAAAATGAAGGATGCCGGATTGATTTTAGCGAAGTGCCACAAGGAAATTGCCAAGATGATTCGGCCTGGCTTGACGACGATGCAAATTAATGATTTCGCCGAGGCATTTATTACGAGTCATGGCGCGGAGCAGGTCACGAAGGGCTTTCACGGATTTCCTGCCGCTACATGTGCGTCCGTCAATGATGTCATTGCACATGGCTTTCCTGACCACAAGCCGCTGCAGGAGGGCGATATCGTCAAAATAGATATTGTATGCCGTTATAAAGGCTGGTGTGCGGATACGTGCCAGACGTACCTGGTAGGTAAGGTGTCGCCAGAGGCCGAGCGGCTCGTACGTATTGCGCGCGAATGTTTGGAGCTGGCGATTCCGCAGGCGATTGTGGGCAATCGCATCGGCGATGTGGTTAGTGTAATCCAGCGGCATGCTGAGCAAGCGGGCTATTCGGTCGTTCGCGATTTGAATGCCCATGGAATCGGCCAGTCGATGCATGAGGAGCCCTCGTACATGCATGCAGGCAAAGCGGGCCGCGGCTTTCGGCTTCAGGAAGGCATGGTATTTACGATCGAGCCCATGATCAATGCGGGGAAGCTCGACATGTTTATTGACTTCGACGGTTGGACAGCACGTACGGTTGATGGCAGCCTGTCCGCTCAGTTTGAGCATACCGTTGCGGTTACGAAGGATGGACCCTGGGTGTTAACTGAGGACGTATGACCGGAAGAAGAGCGAAAGAGCCGTAAGGCATGAGCCAGACGGCGGAGAATAAACTTGAAGGCGTGAACGGAACGGCGAGTCAGGATGAGCCTATGGAAAATGGAGGGCCGTTTCAACCGGTGACATTCAAAAAGAGCCTGCCGCAAGAGCGATTCTCTTGTCGACGGGCTCTTCAAATTTAACCGGGCGTATAAAACGTCCCCGAGAGGACTCGAACCTCTATCTGTCCTTTAGGAGAGGACTGCTCTATCCTGTTGAGCTACGGAAACTTAAACCATCGTCATTATATCATAGGAGCCCGATGGAATAAAGCGGAAGCCGCAATTTCAAACGATAGCGCAGGGATTGGCAAGACCCCGTACGTCTATTCATGCAGAGAGGAGGGGGAGATCATTACGACGGAAGAAGCTTGGATTGCGCGCATGATTGCGGGTGACCGGGAAGCGTTCCAGGAGCTGGTTCAACGATACGGGCGCTACCTGTACCAAGCGGTATATGGCGTGCTTCATTCGGCCAAGGATGCGGAAGACGTTACGCAAGAAGCGCTGATCAGCATCTTCTCGTCTCTCCCCCACTACCGGCATCAGGGGTTTAAGTCGTGGATTACAAGAATCGCAATCAACAAAGCCATTGACCACAAGCGGTCGAGAGACCGCAAAAAAGAGCAGCTGACGGCGGAGTGGGGAGAGCTGGAGCTGGTTGCCGCTACCCGAGGTCAGCCTGTGGAGGACACGGTGCTTGCTCGCGAAAAGCGGAAGCTTGTACACGGTTATATGGACCAGCTGCCGGAGCATTACAGACAAGTTGTCTATGCCTTTTACATGGAAGAAAAGTCTTACCAGCAAATTGCGCAGGAGCAGAATATTGCGGTAAAGACCGTGGAATCCAAATTATATCGTGCCAAGCAATATTTACGGAAAATTTGGGAGGAGGATGATCGCGAATGAAGCATATTGCAGAGGAGGTATGGCAGTTATATACGGAAGACCGGCTTTCCCCGGAGGAAAGAATGGAATGTGACGATCACCTGCTCAGCTGCGACGTTTGTCTGGCTGTGTATCTCCAATGTGTGGAACAACAGGCTGATTCGTTGCCGGAGCCGGATCTGGAGCGGATAACGCAGGAATCGCTGAAGCGCTGGGTGGAGGTCGCTATTCCTGCGTCCGCATCCCCGGATTCGGCAGCAGCGAAACGCGGCGTGAGGCGTGAGGTTTGTCGCGGCTGGCTGCGTCATCCGGCGGTTCACTACACCTTGGCTGCCGCAGTTACGATGCTGCTGATGGGCTCGGGTGTATTCCAGGTATTCACTCAGCAAGCCAGAGCCTGGGATGCCGCACAGGGAAGCCCTAAGGCTGTTCGTCCGCCGTCCTTGTCGGAGCAAATGATGGATCGGACAGTTGAATGGATTGCGACGCTCCAACCGAAACCTAGACAAGATGAAAGAAGAGGGAAGCACGATGAATAGACCTAAAAACCCGGCGGTTGCCTTGATCCTGTCGATGATTCCCGGATTTGGCCAGCTGTATATGGGCCGCATTTTGAAGGGCTTGTTTTTCGGAGGTATGTTTGCAGGGCCGTCTCTGATTGCGTTGTTTCTGCTTATGATATCCCGGCATGAAGATGTTGCATTGGCCATGCTGCTCATGGCCGCCTTCGTCTGGCTGTTGAATCTGATAGATATGGTGAGGATTGTCAATCGGGCTTATGCTGCGCAAGCGGGATATGGCGGACCCAGCGTCGGAGGCGGGGAATATGGACCGGCCTACGCCCAGGGGAGCGAGTTTTCGTCCAGCTATGGGGATCAGGCGGGGAGAGACCGTTATTTTACGATGCTGCTGTCGCTGCTGCCGGGTTTGGGGCATTTCAATCTGGGGTTGATGCAGCGCGGGCTGGCGTTTCTCGGCTTGTTTTTTGGATTGGCGATGATCACGGTGTTTATTTCGGTCATGTCCGGACAAAGGAATTTTCTGGTGCTGCTTGGAGCACTGCCGATTATTTGGCTGTACGCGATGTTCGATTGCGTGCAGCAGCTGAATAAGCGTGACCGGGGAGAAGCGCTTGTAGACCGTACATTCTTCGAGGATTTTCAGGAGGGACGCGAGGCCGGCAAAAAAAATAAAACCTTGGCTGTTCTGCTTTCGATTTTTCCGGGCGCAGGCCATATGTATATCGGGCTGCAAAAGCGCGGCTTGCAGTTTATGGCCGCCTTTCTGTTCGGGATGTATTTTCTGGACGCGCTGCGGCTGTCGCTGTTCCTGTTTGTCATCCCGATTTTATGGTTCTACAGCTTTTTCGATTCGCTCCAGCACATCTCCAAATTGGGGCGTGAGCCGCTCGTGGATACGCCGCTGCTTGAATGGCTGGCCGAACGGCAGCGCTTGCTTGGCTTCGCATTGCTCGGCTTAGGCGTCTATTACTTGATTGACCAAGTTTTAGTGAACACGCTGGGGTTGTGGGTGCCTGATTATGTGCAGTCCAGAGTGATGCATTTTTACTACAGTTATTTTCAGACCTTTATCGTGTGCTTGCTGTTGATCGGCGGCGGGTTTCGCTTGCTTCGAGGCCGCGGCAAGCCGCCGCGCCCGTAGACAGCCTGCACAGGCGCAGAGCGGCGTGTATGGAGTGAGATCAGGCAGAATGGAGGCGGGAGCTGGACAGGCGGAAGGGGCAGCAGCAGCTGGCTGGCTACAGAGCAGAACTGACGATATGGGTCGGGGTCCATGGCAGGCGCTGCTGTCTGATTGGCTATGCCCTGCCGCGCAGACGGCGGAAAAATTGGGTGAGCAGGCTGGCGCATTCGACCTGCAGCACGTTAGGAATAAGCTCGACCCGATGATTAAAGCGTTCTTCCTGCAATAAATTCATCAACGTACCGGCACAGCCTGCTTTAGGGTCCGTTGTGCCGAACACCACGAGCGGAATCCGCGCTTGGACGATCGCCCCGGCACACATCGGGCATGGCTCCAGCGTGACGTATAACGTACAGCCGAGCAGCCGCCAGGCGTCCAGATGCTCGCTCGCTTGCTTGATGGCAATCAGCTCTGCATGGCCGAGCGGGTCTTTGGCTGTTTCGCGGACATTGTAGCCCCGTCCGATAATTTCCCCATCCTTGACGATGACTGCGCCAATCGGAACTTCATTCAGCCGTTCGGCCTTCCGGGCTTCCTCTATAGCTGCCTGCATAAATGACTGATGGATGTGTAGGTCATCCAATCGGCCCACCTCTTTTACAATAAATTCATGAAATCGAACAAGCATTCGTTACGCACAAGCTGTGGATAACGTTGTGGATAGCCAGTGAATTTCCCGTATCCATTGTAGATAAATCAAGCGGTACAAGCAAGCCTTCAGCTATAGGGAAAACTTATCCACAGACATGCGGCAATTGTGAATGATTTTTTTTCAAATTTTCGCCCAAATTAAAGTTGCCAGTTTGCAGGGAACCTCCTATAATAAGAATTATTAATAGGTATTTATACCCAATTTCTGGGGGATACCATAGTTATAACGTCTGGTTCGTTCGTTTGTTTCTGGCAAACCTGTTGAAAGGCAGGGACGCAAAGCTTAGGGTCTAAGGTCCTCTGGTGATAGAGGCTATGGCAGCCTGGCCGCCGAATGTACGCAACGTACCGGTGAGCAGGCTGAGTCTCGGCATTTGAGAATCGGCTTTTTTGTTGTCTGCAAACAGGGAACAGGGAGAAGGAGAGGGCGGTCAGCCATGTCCAAAGCGGCCAAAAACGGCAAGATTTCCTACGAGTACACGCAAGAAGCCTACAGAGCCACTAGCGGCATCCTGCTGAACAGCCGTACCGTTGTCGAGAAGAAAGAGTTTGTCTCGACAGGAGTTCTCACGTATGCCGAAGGGGATATCCTCGAAATTGAAATGTCGGAGTACAAAGCGTTTGATCTGGGCGATGCGGTGAAAATTACGGTGTATTCGCCAGGCGGAATTTACACGTTTCAATCGACGGTCGTAGCGAAGGACCATGAGGCGCTTATGCTGATCAATCCTCCTGCGAATCAGAAGCGTTTCGCCGAAAAACGCGAAAATCCGCGGATTGATGTGGAGCAGAGCGGTCATCTGCTGGCTGTCCGTCACGAGAATGGCGGCGGGCCGGAGCTTCAAGAGGAGCTGCCATTGGAGATTCGCAATGTAAGTGTCAGCGGAATCGGCTTTTTTTTGCAGGCCGATCTGAAGCTGGACGCCACGATGCGCGCCGAGGTCAAGCTGAACCTGGGGTTCGAAATTGCGTGCTTGCTGGAAATCGTCAGGTCGGAGCCTGGTGAATCCGGCGTCTATTACGGAGCGCGTTACGTCGATATTCCGACAGATAAGGTAAATGCATTGCGGGCCTTCGTACTGAAGAAGCAGGTAGAGCAGCATTTTACTTCCAAGGAATCGGCCAGAGTCAGACGTATTTTCAAGTAATTTGCAATTCGTAGCGGTCGTAGGTCACTTGTGACTGGAGCTTGCAAGCCGCAGGCGCAACGGATACCTTCTTTCCGGGGAAAGGGGGTATTTGTGTTTTCGGATGATACGGGATGACACAGACCGCAATTATAGGATATAATAGAATGTCAGGATTAGATTTTCGCTTTCGTTCATGGATAGGTTCAGATGAAGTGATTAAACTGAGGGCTTGTTGAACAAGCTCTATCTGTTAAGGAGTTGTCTATATATGGGTTTGTCTTGTGGAATCGTCGGGCTGCCGAATGTCGGCAAGTCAACGCTGTTTAATGCGATTACGCAGGCTGGTGCGGAATCAGCCAACTATCCGTTCTGTACGATTGATCCGAATGTCGGTGTCGTTGAGGTGCCGGATGAGCGTCTGGCCAAGCTGGCCGACATTGTGCAGCCGAAAAATATTGTGCCGACAGCCTTTGAATTTGTTGATATCGCCGGTCTCGTAAAAGGCGCGAGCCAAGGCGAAGGACTCGGCAACAAGTTTCTGGCGCATATCCGCGAGGTCGATGCCATTGTGCATGTCGTTCGCTGCTTCCAGGATGAGAACATTACGCATGTATCCGGCGGAGTTGATCCGATCAGCGATATCGAGACGATCAATCTGGAGCTGATTCTCGCCGACGTGGATTCCGTCGATAAGCGGATCGACCGCTCCCGTAAAAACATGAAGGGCGGCGACAAAAAGTACGCCCAGGAAGTCGAGTGCCTGGAGCGGATCAAGGAGGCTCTCTACAATGACAAGCCTGCGCGCAGCGTAGAGCTGAACGATGAGGAGAGGCTGCTGATTCGCGACCTGCATCTGCTGACGATGAAGCCGGTGCTGTATGCGGCCAATGTCAGCGAGGCGGAAGTTGCTGATACGGAAGGCAATCCGTTCGTACAGAAGGTGCGCGAGTACGCAGCGCTTGAAGGTGCGGAGGTCGTGCCGATCAGCGCCAAGGTTGAATCGGAAATTGCTGAGCTGGAAGGCGAGGACAAGCAAATGTTCCTTGACGAGCTTGGCTTGACGGAATCGGGACTGAACCGGCTGATTCGCGGGGCTTACAAGCTGCTCGGCTTGTATACGTATTTTACCGCGGGTGTGCAGGAGGTTCGTGCCTGGACGATTCGTAAAGGAATGAAGGCGCCGCAGGCGGCCGGCGTCATCCATACGGACTTCGAGCGCGGCTTTATCCGCGCTGAGGTCGTCGGCTACGAGGACTTGACGGGCTCCGGCTCGATGAATGCAGCCAAGGAAAAAGGCCTGATGCGGCTCGAAGGCAAGGAATATGTCGTTCAGGACGGCGACGTCATGCATTTCCGTTTCAACGTTTAGCGAGGCAAGCAGCCGCTTGTACAGCGCTGGGTAGCGGAGACGAAAAAGGCGGTCGCTTGGTTTCGAATAAACGTGAACTGAGAAATGAGAGGATGATGACAGATGCTGGACCGGTTACAGGCATTGGCCGATCGGTATGAGAAGCTGAGTGAGCTGCTGTGCGACCCGGATGTTGCGGGCGACTCCAAGAAGCTGCGGGAATATTCCAAGGAACAGTCTGATTTGCAGGAAACGTATGATACGTTTATGGAATACAAGAGCGTGGTGGAGCAGCACGATGCGGCGCGCGCGATGCAAAACGAGAAGCTCGACGATGAGATGAAGGAGCTCGTGAAGCTGGAGCTTGATGAGCTGTCGGAGCGCAAGACGGCACTGGAAGAGCAAATCAAGGTACTGATGATGCCCAAGGACCCGAATGACGATAAAAACGTCATCGTTGAAATTCGCGGTGCAGCCGGGGGCGACGAAGCGGCGTTATTTGCGGCTGACCTGTACCGGATGTACACGAAATTCGCCGATACGCAAGGCTGGCGGACCGAAGTGCTCGATGCGAGCATGAATGACCTCGGCGGCTTCAAGGAAATTATTTTCATGGTCAACGGCAAAGGCGCATACAGCAAGCTCAAATTCGAGAGCGGCGCGCACCGCGTACAGCGGATTCCGGCGACGGAGTCGGGAGGCCGGATTCATACCTCCACCTCCACAGTCGGGGTCATGCCGGAGATGGAAGAGTTCGATATTGAAATTCATGATAACGATATTCGCGTCGATACGTTCTGCTCCAGCGGCGCGGGCGGACAATCGGTTAATACGACAAAATCAGCCGTGCGCGTCACGCATGTGCCGACCGGCATCGTAGCGACCTGCCAGGACGGCAAATCCCAAAACTCCAACAAGGAAAAGGCGCTGCAGGTGCTGCGCGCCCGCATCTTCGACAAGATGCAGCAGGAGGAGATGGAGAAATACGGCGCTGAGCGGAAAAGCAAGGTAGGAACGGGCGACCGCTCTGAACGGATTCGTACGTACAACTATCCGCAAAGCCGGGTTACCGATCATCGGATCGGCCTGACGCTGCACCGGCTTGATGCGGTGCTGAACGGCGATATGAGCGAGATTGTATCGGCGCTCACGATTGCGGCGCAGACGGATCAGATGGAAAAGGGAGAATACGCAGGTGCTTGAGCGTGATGGACGGCGCTTGACGATAAGAGAAGCCTACGCAGAGGCTTCTTCTTTTTTGCGGCAGAGCGGTATCCTGGAGCCGGAGTCGAATGCGGAGCGGCTGCTGGAGTATGTGCTCGGGGAGACGCGGAGCAGGATGCTGCTGCGCTGGGCGGAGCCGTTCCCGGCGGAGCTGGACGCGGTGTGGGAGCAGCTGCTCGCGCGCAAGGCGGCAGGAGAGCCGGTGCAGTATATCATCGGCGAGCAGGAATTTTACGGACTGACGTTCCAGGTTGGTCCGGCTGTGCTGATTCCGCGCCCGGAGACGGAGCTGCTGGTCGAGGAGGTCGTCCGGCTGGGTAAGCGTTTATGGCCGGAGGCGGCCGGGGACAGCTTCCGGCCAGGTGAGCGAGAGCAAGCCGAGAGCCGGACCTTGAAGCTGAACGACGCGGCCCAGCGCGACGCCGGGCTTGGCGAAGCAGACGCGGGCCGCAGGCCGTCTGTCTGCGATATCGGCACCGGCAGCGGCGCGATTGCCGTAACGATTGCTGTTCAATGTCCGCATTGGCAGGTGCTGGCGTCGGACTTGTCGGCGGAGGCGCTGGAGGTAGCCCGCTCGAATGCGGAGCGGCTTGGGGCAGCGGACCGCATTACCTGGGCGCAGGGCGACCTGCTTCGTCCCTGGATCGTCAGCGGCCGATCTCTGGACATCCTTGTGTCTAACCCGCCGTACATTCCCGAGCAGGATGAGGCCGGGCTGCAGCCGGAGGTCAGGTTATTCGAGCCGCGAACGGCGTTGTATGGCGGCGCGGATGGATTGACGTTATACCGGAACATGACGGAGCAGCTGGCCGAGCTGCCGGAGCTGCCGCGGATCGTGGCCTTCGAGGTTGGCCTGGGACAGGCGGAGGAGGTTCGTCGACTGCTGGGACAGGCCGGGACATGGACGGATATTCGACTGATTCAGGACCTTGCGGGCATTGACCGCCATGTGGTCGCTTATCGGCTGTAGCGCGGCGGAGGTGGTCCACGGAAAAATGCCTTGGTCCAAAGCCTGATGTGAACCGGAGCCGAGAGCGGGAAGCAGAAGCGGATCATGCTGCAGCCGGTTGGCATGTATAAACTCTCTTAGCCTGGGACACACTGACAACTAGAGCCGCTAGATTGCGAGATTCGCGGGCGGCAATCGTGTTCGAGAGCGAGAGGGGCTGCGGTAACGATGGTGAAACGGTTCGGTTGGAAACGGTATGCGTATCTGGGGTTTGCTTTGCTCATGCTGCTGGTCTCCTGGGAGTCCAGCCGGGCTAATGCGATGCTGTTTACGGGAGCTTCCGGCACTTCGGAGCTGGCTTCCGCGACTGCGATCCCGGCAGAATCCATTCGGCTGCGCATCCTTGCCAATTCCGACACCGCCGCAGATCAATGGATCAAACGTGAAATTCGTGATGCGATCATCGCGCAAATGAACGGCTGGGTCGCTGAGCCTGACGGCATCGAGGCTGCGCGAGCGGTTGTACGCAGCCATCTCGGTGAGCTGGAAGCGACGGTGGGCGACACGCTGCGCCGTCACGGATTCGATTATACGTATACGGTTGAGCTGGGCAAGGTGCCGTTCCCTACGAAAATGTACGGCAATCAAGTGTACCCGGCAGGCGACTATGAGGCGCTGCGTGTTTCCATCGGCGCAGCCGAAGGGCAGAACTGGTGGTGTGTGTTATTTCCGCCGCTGTGCTTCGTGGATTCCGAGATGGTCGTGAAAAAAAATAACAAAGCACATGCTGCCTCGCTGGAGGCAGATACCGCTGACTCCGAGCAGAGCGGTCAGGTAAAGGGCGGGGCAGCTGTTGGCAAGCAAGCGGCTCAAGCCGCTGAAGCTGTCCAAAAACCTCAAGCTCCCGAAGGTAAAAAAACGGATAGTTCGAAAACGGCAAATGCGAAATCAGTGAATGAGAAATCGGAATCGAAAGCAGTCGTCCATGCGGGGAACGACAAAAGTCAGGCCGCAGTCAGCGAGCCGGTTGGCGCCGAGCCAGTGAAGGGCAGGGCAGAACAGCCGGAGGTACGATTTTTCCTCTTCGACCTGTTGAAGAAGGTCATATCCTGGTTCGCATGACCGATCGGCCGGACAGGAAGGAAGGCTACGATGAAGGAAATAAGCACCAAGTTATGGCAGACGGACGCCGAGCATCCGCAGCTGGCGGAATTGCAGGAAGCGGCGGCTGCGCTGCGTGAGGGCGGCACGGTCGCTTTCCCTACCGAGACGGTGTACGGCCTGGGCGCAGATGCGCGAAACAGCGAGGCGGTTGCTGCTGTATTTGCAGCGAAGGGCCGTCCGTCCGACAACCCGCTGATCGTCCATATCGCGGAGCGGTCTCAACTGACGGAGCTGACGGCTCCGCCGGAGGAGGCTGTTTTGCGTTTGATGGACGCGTTCTGGCCGGGACCGTTGACGGTCGTGCTGCCCGTACGTGCGGGCGTGCTGTCGCCTCTGGTCACGGCGGGTTTGTCGACGGTCGGCATACGTGTGCCCGACCACCCGGTTGCGCGCGCGCTGATCGCGGCGTCAGGCTGCCCGGTCGCGGCGCCGAGCGCGAACCGCTCCGGCCGGCCGAGCCCGACGGAGGCCGGCCATGTGCTGCACGATCTCGCCGGGCGGATCGTGGGCATCGTCGACGGCGGCGCTGCCGGCGTCGGGGTGGAATCAACGGTCGTCGAGCTGCGCGGCGACACGTTGTATGTGCTGCGCCCCGGCGGCGTGACCGGGGCCGAGCTGCGCCGCGCGCTGCCGCCGGGCGTGCGCGTGCAGGAAGCGGCGGCGGAGCTTGCCGCCGCTGAAGCCCCGCGGGCCCCGGGCATGAAATATGCCCATTATGCCCCGCGGGGCCAGCTTACGATCGTGCGCGGCGACGATCGGCAGGCTGTGCTCGCGCGGATGCGCCGCGAGCTGGAGCAAGCCCGTGCGCGCGGCGAGCGCACGGGGGCGCTGCTGCTCGGCGCGGCCGAGGCAGCAGCCAGCGCCGCGCCCGGCTGCGGCGCGGCGGACCCGATGCCCGCAGACCACGTTGTTGTCTGCGGCAGCGCCGGCGACCTGCGTGCGGTCGCGCGCGGTCTGTATGGGGCGCTCCGCTCGTTTGACGAGGCGGATGCGTCATTTATCGTCGCCGAGGGCTGCTCGGCAGACGGGCTTGGGGCAGCCGTGATGAATCGGCTGCATAAGGCGGCAGCCGGGCGGGTTATCACGGTGTAAAACGCCGAGGGGCGCAAGTCATCCATCCGGCTTCCACAAGGCGTTGGGGCCGATCACCATCTCTCTCGCATCAGCCTGTTAACCTGGCGCCGCATCTGCGCATCTGTGTTCCAGACGCTGGCGACGGCCTGGCCGCGGCTAGGCTGACAAGCCAGACATGTTTCCTCCTTGTCCCGCATAGGTTGGTTAAGAGTGGGACAGGGGGGAGACGCATGAGTGTGGCGGTGGCGGCGTCGATGGCGTGGGGGCAAATCATCTCGATCGGCCTGCTGGCCCTGGCCCTCGGCCTGGACGCCTTATCGCTTGGATTAGGCATCGGCATGCGGGGAATTCGCAAGCTTGATATGGTGAAGGTCAGTCTGATCATTGCTCTCTTTCATGTGATCATGCCACTGGCGGGAATGTGGATGGGCGGATATATCAGCTTGATGCTGGGCAAGGTAGCGACGGTTTGCGGGGGGTTGCTGCTGCTGCTGCTTGGCGGCCATATGGTCGTGAACACGCTGCGTAAAGAGGAGTCGTCGGGCAGCTACAGTCCGCATACGCTATGGGGAATGCTGCTGTTTGCGTTCAGCGTGAGTGTGGATTCCTTCTCCGTCGGGGTGTCGCTTGGCATGTTTGCCGGCGACGTATGGCTGACCGTCCTGATGTTCGGGGCGGCGGGCGGCTTGATGTCTGTGTTAGGCTTATCGCTGGGACGGCATGTCGGGAGCTGGATCGGCGATTATGGCGAGGCGCTTGGCGGCGTCATTTTGGTCGGCTTTGGGCTGCATTTTGTGCTGTAAAGTCCTGCGAGGCTTATTTCGACGCCACGGAGGTTAAGTTGCAGCGGTGATGGAAGCAGGGAGGGGAAGAAGCTGGAGCATGATTCGGAATTTCCCGCCAGCTTGATTCAGACCCCGAGCTTGTCTGGTTTGCCAAGGCGGCGACCGTAAGCCTATATCGCTTATGCCCCGGATTGAGGTACAATAAATTTCATACGATACTATGGGTAACGATAGGGCAAGGTGAATGTCCAGAAAGCGGGGAGAGAGTATGAAACGGATTTTGTTCGTATGTACAGGCAATACATGCCGCAGCCCTATGGCTGAAGGGCTGATGCGCCAAATTGCTGGCCGCCATGGGCTGCAGGATGTCGAGGTGCGCTCGGCCGGTGTCGCTGCATATGAGGGAGCACCGATCTCTGACCATGCTGCGACTGTCCTGAAAGCAAAGGGCGCAGACTGTACGTTCGGCTCGACGCCGTTGTCGCAGCTGCAGATCGAATGGGCAGACCTTGTGCTGACGATGACCTCCAGTCATAAACGCCATACGATTCAGCTGTATCCGGCTGCCGTGGACAAGGTGTTCACGTTGAAGGAATACGTCAACGCCGATCCGCAAGGCGCGCAGCGTCTGGCTGAGCTGGAAAGCTTGCTGAGCGAGCTGCAGCTCAAGCAGGCGCTGGGAACGCCGATTACCAGTGAGGAGCGCGGGCGGGTTTCGGCCCTGCAGCTGGAGCAAAGCTCGCCCGATATCGCTGACCCGTTCGGCGGCTCCATCAGGCAGTACCAAAGCTGCGCCGACGAGATCGAGCAGAGCCTTGAGCTGCTCGCAGCCAAGCTGCGGCGGGAAGGTTGAAGAAAAGCGAAGCTGCGGCGGCTAACCGTTCCGGCGAATGAGTCCGCTCAGCGAGTGCGATTGGCAGCGCTGGCCGCTGCAGACGGAGGCTTGACGCGGAGCCGGGATCGTCATTTTCTGCCTAGCCCTTGCCCCGAAATGCTCATCTTGGGGGGCTGGAAACTTGGGCTTTACACGTCTGTCGGAATCGGATATGATGAGCTTAATGAACAAGACCCGGTGTAACTGGCGACAAGTGGAACCAACCACAATGGAGCATCGGGACATACGGCCGGTCGCCTGGGCAAAGAGCAGCATTCGCAGTAACATTGAGCGAATGTCATGCTCTTTTTTCGTTTTTTGCCGTCGAGGTTTTAGGTTATAATGAAATCGACAAGCGCGAGGAGGCGAAAGAAATTTATGAAAATTGCAATGGGTGCAGATCATGCGGGATATCGGCTGAAGGACGAGCTTAAGCCGTTTATCGAATCGCTTGGTCATGAGGTTGTAGATTATGGCTGTAGCTGCGGCGACTCGGTGGACTATCCCGACTATGCCCTTCAGGTATGCGAGGAAGTTGTGTCCGGCGGAGCGGACAAAGGTATTTTGATCTGCGGAACGGGCATCGGCATGACGATTGCCGCCAACAAAGTGCCGGGCATTCGCTGTGCGCTCGTTCATGATTTATTTTCGGCCAAGGCAACACGCGAGCATAACGATTCGAATGTGCTGTCGCTGGGCGAACGTGTCGTTGGCCCTGGGGTTGCGCAGGAAATCGTGAAAATTTGGCTGGAAACGCCGTTTTCGAACGGAGAACGCCACCAGAACCGGGTAGGGAAAGTGAAGGCATTGGAACATAAATACGCGGTTCAGCCATAAAAGGACATTGAGCGGTCACGGTGAAAAGGAGAGCTTGCGATGGAATCAGTCCCCTTGACAGATTCGCCTGACCGTCCTGTGCGGACGGAGGAAGCGAAGAACATCCGTGAGCGGGCCGAGACGGCGCTGCGTGAGCTGGTCGCGGCTGGCCGGCTGCAGCCGGGCCAGCTGCTTGTGATCGGCACAAGCACAAGCGAAGTGCTGGGCCGCCACATCGGCACCTCCGGCAGCGAAACGGTGGCGCGCAGCTTGTATGCCGCCGTGGAAGCGGTGCGCCGCGAGGTTGACTTTTTTCCGGTATTTCAATGCTGCGAGCATTTGAACCGGGCGCTTGTGCTAGAGCGGGAAGCGATGCTGCGTTACGGGCTGGAGCAGGTCAGCGTTGTGCCGGTTCCCAAGGCGGGAGGCTCGATGGCTGCCTATGCGTTCCGGCAGCTGCCGGATGCGGTTGTTGTCGAGACGGTGCAGGCGCATGCCGGACTTGATATCGGAGGCACGCTGATCGGCATGCATCTGAAGCGCGTGGCCGTACCGTTTAAGACGTCGGTTCGCCAGATCGGCGAAGCTCATGTACAGGCCGCATTTACCCGGCCCAAGCTGATCGGCGGAGTCCGGGCGGTGTACGAGCTGGAGCAGCAGCCGTCAGGCCAGTGTGACTAATTAAGTAGCACGACAAGCGATCAACAGGCTTTTTACTTATAAATCAGTTAACTTACGGGAGGAATTTAACCATGGACTTTTTGCGTAACCAAGATCCGAAAATTGTAGAAGCGATGAATCTGGAGCTGGGCCGCCAGCGGAACAATATTGAGCTGATCGCTTCCGAAAACTTCGTAAGCCAGGCTGTACTGGAAGCGATGGGAACTGTACTGACGAACAAATACGCGGAAGGCTATCCGGGCCGCCGCTACTACGGTGGCTGTGAGCATGTCGATATCGTGGAAGACATCGCGCGCGACCGTGCGAAGGAGCTGTTCGGCGCTGAACATGCCAACGTGCAGCCGCACTCCGGCGCTCAGGCGAACATGGCCGTTTATTTGGCCGCGCTGAACCCTGGCGACACCGTGCTCGGGATGAACCTGGCTCACGGCGGACACTTGTCCCATGGTAGCCCGGTGAATGCGTCCGGTATTTTGTACAACTTCGTTGCTTATGGCGTCACGGAAAATGAAGGCGTCATTGATTACGAGGACCTGCGTAAAGCGGCATTCAAGCATAGACCTCGTCTGATCGTTGCCGGCGCGAGCGCTTATTCCCGGACGATTGACTTTGAAGCGATCGGCAAAATTGCCAACGACGTTGGCGCGCTGTTTATGGTCGATATGGCGCATATCGCCGGTCTGGTTGCGGCTGGCCTGCATCCGAACCCGGTTCCGCACGCGCACTTCGTAACAACGACAACCCATAAGACGCTGCGCGGTCCGCGCGGCGGGATGATTTTGTGCCGCAAGCCATGGGCCGCTGCGATCGACAAGGCGGTATTCCCGGGTACCCAAGGCGGACCGCTCATGCACATTATTGCGGCCAAGGCGGTTGCATTCGGCGAGGCGCTTCAGCCTGAATTTAAAATCTATGCGCAAAACGTCGTAAACAACGCAAAAGCGCTTGCTGAAGGCTTACGTGCGGAAGGCATCAACCTTGTATCCGGCGGCACGGACAACCATCTGATGCTGATCGACCTTCGCAGCCTGAACATTACGGGTAAAGAAGCTGAGCATCTGCTGGATGAAGTCGGCGTTACGGTCAACAAAAACGCAATTCCGTTTGACCCGGCCAAGCCGATGGTTACCAGTGGAATTCGCGTCGGCACACCGGCGGCGACCGCTCGCGGCATGAACGAGGAAGCGATGAAAACAATCGCGCAAATTATCGCGCTGACGCTGAAAAATCCGAAGGATGAAGCAGTGCTTGAAAAAGTACGCGGTATGGTGAAGGACCTGACTTCGCAATTCCCGCTTTACCCGGGTCTTGGTTACTAATCGCCGATTCGCTTAAAGGCAAAGCCAGACGCCTCCATTCCACTTTAAGTGGGGTGGGGGCGTTTTTTGTGTAGCTGTACTTTGTCAGGATGAGCTGCTCTGGGTCCGGGCGGTTATTTTTAGAGCGTATGGGATATGTCGAGTCAGTTGTGGTATAATAGAAAAGATTTGGCGTTATTCGCCTTTTGGTCTGCTGACGAGGCTGGCAGGACGTTTTCGGCCGCTTGCAGCTGTGCAGAAAATGCTGGATCAAGGCGCTATAGCAGGCTTGCGCGACTCAGGGGAACGCGGCTCTTAGCCGACGCTGGAAGCGCAAACAGGACATGCTATATTTTTACCGTACACAGGGGGAGCCGGTCATGGGAAAAGTGTTTGTTTGCGATCATCCGCTCATACAGCACAAATTAACGTACATAAGAGATGAACATACGAATACCAAAGATTTTCGCGAGCTGGTCGATGAGGTAGCTACACTGATGGCTTACGAAATTACCCGCGATATTCCGCTGCAGAAGGTCGAGGTGCGTACGCCGGTGACAACGGCGGAATGCCGGGTGATTTCCGGCCGGATGCTCGGCCTGATTCCGATTTTGCGCGCGGGGCTCGGTATGTTGGACGGGATGCTCAAGCTTGTTCCGGCCGCCAAGGTCGGCCACATCGGGCTGTATCGCGACCCGGAAACGCTGGAGCCGGTCGAATATTATGCAAAGCTGCCGACGGATGTGCAGGAGCGCGAGCTGATCGTGATCGACCCGATGCTGGCCACAGGCGGCTCGGCCAATGCGGCGATTGCTGCGCTCAAAAAACGCGGCTGTGCGCAGATGAAGCTGATGTGCCTGATCGCGGCGCCGGAAGGCGTAAAGGCGGTTCAGGAGGCGCATCCGGACGTCGATATTTACGTGGCGGCGATTGACGATTATCTGAACGATCACGGCTACATCGTGCCAGGGCTTGGCGACGCCGGGGACCGGTTATTCGGCACGAAATAACAGAGAGACTTTTAGGGAGAGAGGGACCATCATGGCAAAGACAAAAATTATGACGATATTCGGGACAAGACCCGAAGCAATTAAAATGGCCCCTTTGGTCAAGGAGCTGGAGAAGCATCCGGATGAGATCCAATCTCTCGTGTGTGTGACGGCCCAGCATAGACAAATGCTCGATCAAGTGCTCGATATTTTTAAAATCAAGCCTGATTATGATCTGGATGTGATGAAGGACCGCCAGACGCTCAACGAAATTACCATTCGTGTGCTGCAGGGGCTGGACCCGATTTTCCGCGAGGAGAAGCCGGATATGATTCTTGTCCACGGGGATACGCTGACGACGTTTCTGGCCAGCTACGCCGCTTTTATGCAGCAGATTCAGGTCGGCCACGTCGAGGCGGGGCTGCGCACTTGGAACAAGCTGTCGCCATTTCCGGAGGAAATGAACCGTCAGCTGACGGGCGTCCTTTCTGATCTTCATTTTGCGCCGACCGGCTGGTCTGCCGGCAACCTGCTGAAGGAAAGCAAGCCGGAGGAGCGCATTTTCATCACCGGAAATACGGTGACCGATGTGTTCGATTACACGGTGCGCAAGGAGTTTCGTCATCCGATGCTGGACTGGGCCGAAGGCAAGCGTCTCGTGCTGATGACCGCGCACCGCCGGGAGTCGCAGGGCGAGCCGCATCGTCAAGTATTCCGCGCTGTCCGCCGGCTTGCGGATGAGTTCGAGGATATCGCCATCGTGTATCCGGTGCATCCGAGTCCTGCGGTGAAGGAGCCGGCGTATGAGCTGCTGGGCGGACATGACCGGATCAAGCTGATTGACCCGCTTGACGTGTTTGAGTTCCACAACTTTTACCCGCATGCGCATCTGATTCTTACCGATTCCGGCGGCATGCAGGAGGAAGCGCCTTCGTTTGGCGTGCCGGTGCTGGTGCTGCGGGAGACAACCGAGCGTCCGGAAGGAATCGAGGCGGGTACGCTGGAGCTGGTCGGCACGGATGAGCAGCAGGTATATGAGCGGGCCAAAGCGCTGCTCAGCGACCATGAGCTGCATGAGCGGATGAGCCGCTCGGCCAATCCGTATGGCGACGGCAAGGCGTCGGAGCGCATCGTTCAAGCGATTCTGTACCATTTCGGGCACCGCTCGGAGCGTCCGCAAGCTTTCCAACCGTGACAATCTGATGACAAACGCTACAGCGTACAGTTGCACTGTTTGGTTTGAGAAGCGGAGAAGTGTTGATACGCCTAGGTTTTTGTGATTTTTGTCATAGAAAAAATGCCAGCTTATACAATTGACAAAGAACGCATAGCTTAGATAAAATATACTAGGATTGCGGTTTCAGTCGGATATGTAGGCCTGTACATCAACCATGACGAGACAGACCAACTACGGCATCCGGACGATTCTGCGCGCGGGGCAGACGTATGTCCGCATGAAGCGGCGCAGCTTTCATGATAACGGTTGCGGCAGATAAGGAAGGATTATGAAACGGCAAAATTCCAATGACAATCCCTGGCGCGCAGCGGCTTTGGTCAGTGCGCTCGGCGTAGACATCGTTTTGTGTACGGCGCTCGGATATTTCGCCGGAAGCTGGCTTGGATCGAAATCGCCTACTCCCCAGTTCTGGGTAATCGGAGGCGTGATGATCGGCTTCGCCGTCGGAATTGTAACGTGCATACTGGTTGTCAAGACGTTTCTGGAGGACAAACCATCGAGACATGAATAACCAGCTCAAGCTTCTTGTACGCATTACTCTGATCGGTATAGCTGCTCTGCTGCTTGTCGGGTCGTTTTTGCCTGTCTACCGTCCTTATGCTTCCGGGCTTGCGCTTGGCATGATTGTCAGTCTGATCAATGCCTGGCTGCTGATCATGAAGATCGAAGCGGTATCCAGTCAGACTGCCGCGGAGGAAAGAAAGCGCATCAACATCGGGACGCTCTCCCGAATGTGCATGGCGCTGATCGCGGTGATGATAGCCGTCAAGTTTCCGCAATTTCATCTGGTATCCACGATCATTGGATTATTTTTTATCCAATTGGCAACACTCCTGATGGGTTTACTTTTTATTAAAAAATAAATCATGCAATTCTTGGAAAGGAGGAGACTCATAGATGCATGCATTTCCGGTGTGGCAGGTTGGCGGCTTGCAAATCGACCTGTCTACATTTTTAACGATTATCATATCGTGTCTCATTGTGTTTATCTTGGCGCGCCTGTCGGTCCGCAACCTGTCCGTCACCAACCCGTCCAAAATGCAAAACTTTATGGAATGGGTTGTCGAGTTCGTTCAGGGTATTATTTCCAGTGCGATGCCTCTGAATCGCGTCAAGCCGTTTGTAGCGCTCGGCATGACGATCATCATGTTCATCTTCGTGTCCAACTTGTTAGGTTTGCCGTTCGGTCTTGTGTTTACTTTCACACAGCCAGTAGATCTGTTCGGTTATCCGCTTATTACGCAGGCGATGATTGATAGTGCCCATGGTGGCCACGGGGCGGAGGTTGCGTTCTGGAAATCGCCGACGGCCGATGTATCCGTTACGTTCGGTTTGGCAGTTATCGTGTTTGTGCTTACCCATTATTTGGGTTTGAAGGTAAACACGAAGCATTACCTGAAGCATTACTTTGAGCCGTTTTGGTTTTTCCTGCCGCTCAACATCATCAAGGAAATCTCGAAGCCGCTTACGCTTGGTTTGCGTTTGTACGCGAACATCTTTGCGGGCGAGGTGCTGATCGCGACGATTTTGATGGCGGGCATATTCGGCACGCCGCTGCTTATTGCTTGGCAAGGCTTCAGTATTTTCGTCGGCGCCATTCAAGCGTTCCTGTTCACCATTTTGACCATGGTTTATATCAAGCAGGCTTCTGTGCATGAAGAAGAAGGCCATTAGTCTAGAAAAACCTACAATAAAAACCATATTTTGAGGAGGATTTTAACAATGGAATTTTTGGCAGCAGCTTTGGCAATCGGTTTGGGCGCACTTGGCGCAGGTATTGGTAACGGTCTGATCGTAAGTAAAACAGTTGAAGGTATCGCGCGTCAGCCTGAGCTTCGCGGTACGTTGCAAACGACCATGTTTATCGGTGTCGGTATCGTCGAGGTTGTACCTATCATCGGCGTTGTACTCGGCTTCCTGATCTTCTTCGGTGCTTAATTCCATGACGACAGGTTTGGCGCGGACGGCCTGAGCCATCCACGCCTTCGTTTTGCCTACATTGACTGAAAGGAGTGGCATGGATGGGTTGGCATTGGGAATCGTTTGTATTTGCGATCTTGGCGTTTCTAGTTCTCTACTGGCTTCTCAATAAATATGCGTTCGGGCCGTTGTTCGGCATCATGGAAGAACGCAGACGTATCCTTGCTGAGCAAATTTCGAAAACCGAGCAAGACCGCCGCGATGCGGAGAAATTGCTCGCAGAACAGAAGCAAGCCATGCAGGATGTGCGCAAGGACGCTCAGGAAATTTTGGAGCAGGCCCGCACAATGAGCAACAAGCAAAGTCAGGATATCATCGGACAAGCGAAAGAGGAAGCGGTTCGTTTGAAAGACGAGGCTCTTCGCGATATCGAGAACGAAAAGAACAAGGCTGTCGCCAGCTTGAAATCTCAAGTAAGCGCGATGTCGGTTTTGATCGCCTCCAAAATTATTGAGAAGCAAGTCGATGAGAAGTCGCAAGAGCAGTTGGTTGAGCATTACCTGAAAGAAGTAGGGGGCAACCAATGAGCAAGGATACGGTAGTAGCCAAAAGATACGCTAAAGCCTTGTTTGAAATTGCGAAAGAGCAAAATCGGATTGCAGAGATTGAAGAAGAGCTTGGCGGCTTCCTGACGGCTCTGCGTCAGAACGCAGACTTCTACAAGCTGATCGTGCATCCGGGCCTTACTGTGTCTGCCAAGCATGAGCTGCTGGCTAATGTGTTCGGCGGGCAGTTGTCGGAGACTGTGCTTAGCACACTTCAGTTGCTTGTGGAGAACGGCCGGGAAGAACTGCTCGAAGCTCTGGTCGGCTATTATGCGGCGATTGCGGGCGAAGCGCTCGGACAAGCGAAGGCAATTGTGTATACGCCGATTGCGCTGTCCGCAGCGGATGAGCAGCAGATCGTCAGCACGTTTTCGACACTAACAAGCAAAAAAATCCGGGTTGAATCGGTTATTGATAAAAGCTTGCTCGGCGGTATCCAAATCCGGATCGGCGATCGTCTGTATGACGGAAGCTTGTCCGGCAAGCTGAAGCGGTTGGAAAAAGCCTTGAATCAATCACAAGCACTGTAGATAGGGGTGAGACGTTTGAGTATCAAGCCTGAAGAGATCAGCACATTGATTAAACAACAGATTGAAAATTATAAATCGGAAATTCAAGTGGTTGACGTTGGTACAGTTATTCAGGTCGGTGACGGTATTGCTCGTGCACACGGACTGGAAAACGTTATGGCTGGCGAGCTTCTTGAGTTCCCGAACGGCGTACTCGGTCACGCCTTCAACCTTGATGAAAGCAACGTCGGTATCGTTATCCTCGGTCCTTACACGGATATCCGTGAAGGCGACCAGGTTAAACGTACAGGCCGGATCATGGAGGTTCCTGTCGGCGAAGAATTGCTCGGCCGCGTCGTGAACGCACTCGGTCAGCCGGTCGACGGCAGAGGCCCGATCAACACGACGACGTTCCGTCCGATTGAATCCCCGGCGCCGGGCGTTATGGCCCGTAAATCGGTTCATGAGCCGATGCAAACCGGGATCAAGGCGATTGACGCGATGATTCCAGTCGGCCGCGGCCAACGGGAATTGATTATCGGCGACCGTCAAACGGGTAAAACGTCGATCGCGATTGATACGATCATTAACCAAAAAGGCAATGGCGTTAAGTGTATTTATGTCGCTATCGGTCAAAAACAATCGACTGTTGTCGGTGTTGTCGAGCAGCTGCGTAAAGCAGGCGCGCTGGATTACACGATCGTCGTAACCGCTTCGGCTTCCGAGCCGTCCCCGATGCTGTGGCTGGCGCCTTACGCCGGTTGCGCAATGGGCGAGTACTTCATGTACAAGGGCGAGCACGTTCTGATCGTCTATGATGACTTGTCGAAGCAAGCGGCTGCTTACCGTGAGATGTCCTTGCTGCTTCGCCGTCCTCCGGGTCGGGAAGCTTATCCGGGTGACGTTTTCTATCTGCACTCCCGTTTGCTGGAGCGCGCTGCGAAGCTGAGCGATGAGCTTGGCGGGGGTTCATTAACCGCGCTGCCGTTCATCGAAACACAAGCAGGCGACGTATCAGCTTACATCCCGACCAACGTTATCTCGATTACGGACGGTCAAATCTTCCTGGAAGCCGATCTGTTCTACTCCGGTCAGCGTCCGGCGGTTAACGTCGGGATCTCGGTATCCCGGGTAGGGGGCTCCGCTCAAACGAAAGCGATGAAGAAGGTAGCCGGTACGCTTCGCGTAGACTTGGCCCAATACCGCGAGCTCGCGGCGTTCGCCCAGTTCGGCTCCGACCTCGATCGCGCAACGCAAACCCGTCTGAACCGCGGTGTGCGTACGCTCGAAATTTTGAAGCAAGGCGTTAACCAGCCGTTGTCGCTGGAGCGTCAAGTCGCTTCGCTGTACACCGTTGTCAAAGGCCATCTGGACGATCTGCCTGTTCAAGATGTGCGCCGTTTCGAAGAAGAGTTCCTGGGCTTCCTCGATTCGAGCCGCGTCGAAATTTTGAACAGCATCCGCGATACGAAGGATTTGACTGCGGATAACGAGAAGGCATTGACGGATGCCATCCAACAGTTTAAAAAGGGCTTTGCCCGTTCTGAATAGAATCATCCGGCCGGGCTTCGCGCCACGTAAGGAACGTTGAAGCTCGGCTGCTCCACTTGAAGCTTGGGAACTGGCTTTTCCCTCCCGATGACGGACAGAGGCGACAGCGCCATGCGGTCGGCCGGGAAGGCGGGAGGCCTCGAAAGAGAGGTGAGCAAGTATGGCAAAAGGGATGCGCGAAATTAAGCGTCAAATCAAATCCACGCAAAACACGAAGCAAATTACGAAGGCGATGGAGATGGTTTCGGCAGCGAAGCTGCGCCGCTCTCAGGTAGCCGCAGAGGCTGCAAGGCCGTATGCGGATAAGCTGAAGGAAGTGGTGGCCAGCATCGCGGCAGGAACCAAGGGCGTGCAGCATCCGATGCTGCAAAGCCGTCAGGTGAAGAAGACCGGATACCTGGTGATCACATCGGACCGTGGCCTCGCCGGCGGTTACAATGCCAACGTACTGCGTAAAGTCGTCAGTGAGATCAATGACAAGCATAAATCGACGAGCGAATACACGATTTTTGTTATCGGGCGCAAGGGTCGCGACTTCTTCAGCAAGCGGAATATGCCGATCGCCGAGGAAGTGACAGGACTGCCGGATTCGGTCCAATTCTCGGATATCAAGACGATTGCAGCGAAGGCTGTGCAATACTTCGAGGATGGCGCGTATGATCAGTTGTTTCTGGTCTACAACCAGTTCAAAAATGCGATTACCCAAATCCCGACAGTCAAGCGTCTTCTGCCACTTGAAGATGTGACCGGAGCGACTGCCGCGGCTTACGAATATGAGCCGTCTCCGGAAGGCGTACTGGAAGTGTTGCTTCCGAAGTATGCGGAGACGTTGATTTACAGTGCTGTACTCGAAGGTAAGGCGAGTGAATTCGGCGCCAGAATGACGGCGATGAACAGTGCGACCAAAAATGCGACGAAGATGATCAGCTCGTACACGCTTGCCTACAACCGGGCGCGTCAAGCTTCGATCACACAAGAGATTTCCGAAATCGTCGCAGGTGCTAACGCAAGCAGCTAAGTTGCAGACAAGTTGAGTTTCGCCAGTGCGAAATGACAGTATAGGCTTACGATGTAGTTTCGCTTAGGCGAAACTTGGAGGAGGGAAAACATGAGCAAGGGGCGCGTTGTGAATATCACAGGGCCGGTCGTCGATATTGAGTTCGAGCGTGGACACCTCCCTGAGATTCTTAATGCAATCAAGATTGAAAGTAAAGGCCAAGCTGGCCGTGCGGACATCAGCCTGACGGTTGAGGCTGCAGTTCACCTTGGTGATAACATGGTTCGCTGCGTAGCGATGTCTTCGACGGACGGTTTGATCCGTGGCGTAGAGGCTGTCGATACCGGTGCTCCAATTTCCGTACCAGTAGGTCCGGCAACGCTCGGCCGTGTATTTAACGTACTCGGTGATCCCATTGATGGCATCGAAGAAGTGGATCGTACGATCACGAACCCGATCCACAGAGCGGCGCCTACTTTCGAGAACCTGTCCACGAAAGCGGAAATTCTCGAAACAGGCATCAAGGTTATCGACCTGATGGCTCCTTATGCCAAAGGCGGTAAAATCGGTCTCTTCGGCGGTGCGGGCGTAGGTAAAACCGTAACGATGCAAGAGCTGATCCACAACATCGCACAAGAGCACGGCGGTATTTCCGTATTCGCAGGCGTGGGCGAGCGTACTCGTGAAGGGAACGACTTGTACCATGAGATGAAGGATTCCGGCGTTATTTCGAAAACCGCGATGGTATTCGGCCAAATGAACGAGCCGCCAGGCGCGCGTCTTCGCGTAGCTCTGTCCGGTCTGACGATGGCGGAATATTTCCGTGACGAAGAAGGCCGCGACGTGCTTCTGTTTATCGACAACATCTTCCGTTTTACCCAAGCGGGTTCCGAGGTTTCGGCCTTGCTCGGCCGTATGCCGTCCGCGGTAGGTTACCAGCCGACGCTGGCAACCGAGATGGGTCAATTGCAAGAGCGGATTACATCCACGAAGAAAGGTTCCGTTACGTCTATCCAGGCGATCTATGTTCCTGCGGATGACTATACAGACCCGGCTCCGGCAACGGCGTTTGCCCACTTGGACGCAACGACGAACCTGGAGCGGAGCATCGCGGCTGCCGGTATTTTCCCGGCCGTTGACCCGCTGGCTTCCTCTTCGCGGATTTTGACGCCTGAAACGTTGGGCGAAGAGCATTACAAGGTTGCTCAAGGCGTTAAGCAAATTTTGCAGCGCTACAAAGAGCTTCTCGATATTATCGCGATCCTCGGTATGGACGAGCTGTCGGATGAAGACAAGCTGGTCGTACACCGTGCGCGTCGTCTGCGCTTGTTCCTGTCGCAGCCGCTGCACGTTGCTGAAGCGTTCAATGGTATTCCTGGACTGTATGTACCGGTTAAGGAAACGGTCCGCAGCTTCAAAGAAATTTTGGAAGGCAAGCATGACAGCCTTCCTGAGCCGGCGTTCCATAACGTCGGAACGATTGAAGACGCGATTGAGAAAGCGAAGACACTGTAATCGCAATCGAACCGTTATACTCATGCCCTCCCCCGTTCTGGGGGCGGGCATCACTAGGTACACAGGAGGGGAATCCAAGTGAGCACATTCCTGCTGGAAATCGTAACCCCTGAGCGCAAGGTGTACGCCGAGCCGGCGAATATGATTATTGTCGCTGGCGTCGAAGGGGAGCTTGGAATTCTGCCGAATCACATTCCACTTGTCACCCCGCTGAAAATCGCGCCTGTTACGGTGAAAAAGCAAGGTTCGAAGGACCATGTGATCGCCGTAAACGGCGGGTTTATGGAAGTGCGCAAGGATAAGGTGGTCATTTTGGCGGAAAGCGCCGAGCTGCCGGAGCAAATTGACGTAGATCGGGCGAAGGCTGCCAAAGACCGCGCCGAGCAGCGTCTGAAAAGCGCCAAGCAAGAGAAGATTGATTTTCATCGCGCTGAGCTGGCTTTGCAGCGTGCGATTAATCGGATTGGCGTTTCCGGTAAACATTAATAGACGAGCACGAAAAAAGCGGAAGACTTTGTCCTCCGCTTTTTTTCTCATTTATAACCCCAGCCGTTGGCCGCGTTCCATACGTTGAATATATTGCTCCCCGTTATCCGCCAGCTCCCGGAACTGCAAGATCGTTTCACGCATTTTCGGAAGCGCATCCTGCTTATAAGCGCTGATAGAGTCTAAAGCCGACAGTACATCAGTGAATGCCTGCTTCATCGTATCAACGGATATGCTCGTTTCGAGCGCCTGCTTGTGAATGGCTGCACCTTGATTTTTTAACATCCGGGATGTGCTGCTTATGATATTATTTGTCACCTGATCAAGCAGTTCAATTTTCTGCAGGACGATTTTCTGATTATAAAGTGCGCTCGCGACCGTAACCGATATTTTCAGCGCAGATACGGTAACCGTGCGGGCCCGGTCTACACCGCGGATCAGCTCTTTATTGTTGCGAATCACAACTTCCATCGCCATAATGCCCTGCTGATTTACCACCTGCATCTGCTGCAAATCCATCACCCGTTGGCGCAGCGGGAACAGAACCTCCTCTGTAATAAAGCGGATTTTTTCATCGGCCTCCTGATGGAAGGTCGCCACCTGCAGCTGCGATTCAATTTCTTCATCCATCAGCATACCGAGCTCAATTTCCTTCTGCAGCTTTTTTGTCAGCTCCCGCAGCGCGTGCTGTTCAAATTCCAGCGTTGTATTGTCGTTTCTCAGGATCGCTTTGCCTTTGTCGAGCGAAGTAATAATGTTGGCTATGATGGCATCGGCCTTCTGGTACTTGGCGAAGTAGCTGCGCAAAGGGTTGAAGAGCCTGCCTAGCAAGCCATCCCTTGTAAAATCTATGACGCTGGGGTCTAATTCCTTCAATTGGAGATGAAGCTCGGTCAGACCTTGAGCGACCTGACCTCCTTCATCGCCGATCTGGGACAATTTTTTGACCGTCACCTGCAGCAGCGAGTTTTTCTCCGAGGAAGAAGTCATCGTGCTTAATCCAAACCGGTCGATGGACTGTAAAATTTCCTTCCGCTTTTCCAGCGAGCCGACATCCAACTGCAGAATGGCTGAAACATTGGTGATGGCCATCTCTTTGAGCTGTGTAATTTCCTCGGCAACAGGCTTTACTTGCTCAGCAATTGCTGTTTTTAATTTCTCTGTATTAATAATTTCCATCGAAAATGACATCGTCATTCCTCCTCATAGGGGTGAGCTTACATTTGGACATTAAGCAAATTGCCGATTTTGTATACGACATCATCCGTATCGGCATTGATGCTTGCAGCTTCGTTGATGCTCGAAATATTTTGCAGCGCCTGAATGTTTGCATTGTAGCCAATCGTATAAATCGGGATTTTGTACGTTTCGATAATTCCCCTGACATCCTTGAGGGAATGGCCTTCATTGGTTTCCCCGTCGCTCAGCACGAAAATAAGCGGCTTCACATCCGGATTTGCGGTCAGCTCATCCTGCAGCATTTTCACGGCTGTAACAACTCCATCAAAGGTAGCCGTATTTCCGCCGGACTGGAGGCTATTGACTGCACCGACAAACAGAGATTGCTGGTTTGTGTCGTATTTGGCAACAGGCAGATGAATCGTCACCTTACTGGAATAAGAGACAAGTCCGATACTGTTGTTTTTCCCTAAATATTTCTGTCCCTGGATCAGCGACTCCTTCAGGCGGTTCAACGGCTGGCCTGCCATACTGCCGGAGACGTCGGCTACGAAAACTGCGGCAATATCCTTGCTGCCATTTTTCTTTTCCTTCCACACCTTCTGAGCCGAGGCCAGCAGGCTGCCATCCATCGCACCGATTTCCGGCTTGTATTCATTCAAATGATTGAAGCCTTTGTCCTGAGCCGACTTCTGGTAGCTCTCCTGCGTCACGAACTCGGCGAATTTCTTCATGATATCCAGCTTGGTCTGACTTGGGCTGCCAATGGCATATAACGGGCTATCGTGCCGCAAGCCAAATGGCGTAAACACATAGCCGGTTTTCAGGTCTTGAGCGTTAGTAAAGGTCTGATATTCCAATACAAAGCTGTCGAGCATCCCGGATTTCGCCGCGTCGCGCATTTGCAGGGTGGTGGACGCGAGGAAGGGGACATTGGCCTGGAAGCCTTCAAATCCTTGGACGGCTTTATCGCTGAGCGGATTGGCCCGGTCAAAGGTACCAAGCGCCGTTACAAGGAAATTTAACCCGGTGGAGCTGGCGAAAGGATCGGTATAGCCCATCGCGAGCTCATTCGCGGCAATGGCGTCGGTGACCGTTTTGACGCTTAGCGAGCCGTATTTGCTGACGAGTTCATCGTATTTCTTTTTGCTGGTCACAATGCCTGCAACGTTGCCGACAAGCCGCTTGGACACAAGCTGTACAGGAATGCCTTGCGCCTTCACCATCTCGCCCCATAATTCGTTAGACGGCGTGAAGGCATCGGGCATATATTTGCCGGACTTGATGTAATCAGCGGCCGTTCCGGAAGCGATATTACGGATTTTAACAGAAACGGGCTTCCCGTTAACCTGAATGCCTGCACTGTTGAACGCTTGCGCCACCTCGTTCAGCCAGCCGTCAGCACCTGTTCCCGATTTCTCGGTGGAGGAAAAAACCTCAATAAAGGTTTCCGTCGTATTCGCTACAGATATCGGAAATTTGGCGATATCGGGCAACGAGTCGCCCAGTGCGACAGGATCGAGGTCGATTTGCCCTTTGATCGGCTTCGCGGTCGTTACCGAAATTTCGCTGTATAAGCGATCAAGCTGCTCGGCCGCCTCCTCCTCGCTTACCTGGGTCTGGCTTTTGCCCAGATTGGAGGTCAGGCTGATCCCTGCGTAAACGAGAATGAATACCATTATGGCAATACCAACGAGAACGAAAAACGGTTTACTTTTACCCGCCATACTCATCTCCCCTTTAAGGCTTATAATATTTGGTTTGCTGGATCAGCCGATCCATTTCCTTCAGGCCCGCCAGCTCATTCACATCCGTTAGCGTCACGCTGTCCAGCAGGGACATTTCCAGCAGCAGCTGGTCCAGCTTCAGCAAAATTTCTTCGTTGACATTCAAGTAACCGCTGATATAACGGACAAATTCCTGATACAGCTCTGTTTTTTCCTGATTAATTTTGCTGGAAAGGGAAGCTCGGGTTTGCCGGCTGGAAGGCGCGGACATCCCTGAAGCGTCAAATACCGTCAGCTTGTTCAGGACACTCCGGATGTTCAAATAAAAAAGCTGCTCCACCTCATGGATGACCGAGCTGAATTTCTTATAGCTCAATTCCGTTTGCTCAAAGCGCTGATCAAGCACCCCGTATAGGGCTGTTTTTTTTCTCGCCAGCTGCTGTAATTGTTCGAGCGAGCTTTGCGCCTGTTGCATGAATACGCCAGCGCTTCGAAAATGCTGCAAGGCAAGTATGTAATCTTCATGTGTTTTGAGCTGCTTGACAGGGACCGCCGCCGGGCGCTTAAACAGTAAAACAAAGCTGCCATACATCAGAATCAGCAGACTCATGACCAATAAGGTGATCCCTGAAGCCGTCTCTAATGCGCTTGAGCCTCCAATCGTTAACCCGATGAGACCTGGCGACAGCACCCAAATATTAATTCCGACAATACCGGCGACAAGTCCCGCAAGCTTGATCCATCGCAGACTATTCAACCTACCACCTCCTCTGCGAGCGGTTGGCTGCAAATGAAGCCCCAACCGTTTTTACCTTATTCCCAGTGTAACAGAATACAATGAAACAGGCTCCTTAAACTTCCTGGACATCCACTTTTTAAAATGTGAGCAACATCACACCGGGCAGATGAAAATAAATGATAACTATGCGATAGTTTACGGCAAAATGAACGGCTGGTTGCATGGGCGTCTTCATCCGGATTTATCGGAGGAAAACGATGCCGGAAAGCGCTTCGGCGCCGGAAAATGTTAGACACCCCATGGGCCTTTTGTTATAATTGGAAAGGTACATATTAACAGTTTTTGTGTAAATACTAAAAGGAAAGTTAGCAGTTCAGTACGTCAAAGCTCAAGCAAGACAATCAGTTACATAAGGGAGGCGGTTCGTTCGCGATGAACATGAACAATTACGTGATCGTAACGATTTTTCTCTTCTTGGGGGTGTTGCTTCCTATTGCAGCGCTTACAATTGGTCGCTGGCTGCGCCCGCACAAGCCGGTGGAGGAGAAGTACACAACTTATGAAAGCGGTAACGTACCAGTGGGGGAGGGGCAGGTTCGTTTCAACATCCGGTATTACCTGTTTGCATTAATGTTTGTCATTTTTGATGTCGAGACTGTGTTTCTATACCCATGGGCCGTTGCATACAAGCAACTTGGCTTGTTTGCGCTTGTGGAAATGTGCATATTTGTCGCACTGCTGATCATAGGGTTACTTTACGCCTGGAAGAAGAAGGTGCTCAAATGGACCTCAATCTAGAAAAAATCTCACCCGAAGAACGCCAGGAAATGGAACGGACCGTATTTATGACGACGCTGGAGCAAATCAAGGCGTGGGCGCGCAGCAACTCGTTGTGGCCGCTTACGTTCGGTCTCGCCTGTTGCGCGATCGAGATGATGGGCACTGGCGGCTCCCACTACGATCTGGACCGGTTCGGCGTTATTTTCCGTACATCCCCGCGTCAATCGGACGTGATGATCGTTGCGGGTACCGTGACCAAAAAGATGGCGCCGCTGCTGCGCCGGTTGTACGAGCAGATGCCCGAGCCAAAATGGGTAATCGCAATGGGCTCCTGTGCGACCGCCGGCGGGCCCTACGTGAAATCGTATGCCGTCGTCAAGGGCGTCGATCAGATCGTTCCGGTGGATGTATACATCCCCGGCTGTCCTCCGAATCCTGCGGCGCTGATCTATGGCATCAATAAGCTGCAGGAGAAAATCCGCTACGAAGCGAAAACCGGTAAGCAGGTGACCAACCGATGAGCGACGATCCAAAGCAAGACAAGGCGCCCGGCGCTGAGCCGGAGCGTTCGGACAGTCCGTCCGGCGCAGCCGAGTCGCAGTCCGCACCATCCGCGCCAGCGTCAGCCGATGCCTCGCCTGTAAGCGCGGCGTCCGGGGAAACCCCGGCTGCTGCGCCGAAGGCGGCCCCGTCGGACGAGGAGAAGGAAGCGAAGGCCAAGGCGGCCGCAGAGGCTCGGGCAGCCCGCGCCAAGGAACGGGCGGCCAAGGCGGAAGCCGAGGCGGCAGCTGCGCCGGAGGCTCCGAAGGAGCCTTCCCCGAGCCAGCCGCTGCTGGATCGCCTGTTGGCGCTGCTGCAGGAGCTGCCGGGCGGCGTCATTCAGGAAGCCTTTATTAATGAGAAAGGCGGACATGTTCCGTACCTGATCGTCCGTGGAGAGTCATGGCCTACAGTGGCCGAGCTGCTGAAAAGCCATCCGGAGCTGCGGCTGAACTATTTGCGCAATGTCTCCGGCATCGACATGGAGACCCATATGGAGGTCGCGTATCATCTGATTTCTCTGGATAGCCGGCATGAATACTGCATCAAGGTGAAAACGGATCGGGAAGCGCCGTCGATCCCGTCTGTCTCTTCCATCTGGCCGACGGCAAACTGGAATGAGCGAGAAATTTACGATTTATTCGGCATTGACTTTCCGGGACATCCCGACTTGCGCCGGATTATGATGGCTGACGATTGGATAGGCCATCCGCTGCGCAAAGATTATGAGCCGTTTGACCCGGAGGTGTAGATCGTGGCGATTAGAACCGAAGAACTGCTTTTGAATGTAGGCCCGCAGCATCCGAGTACGCACGGAGTTTTCCGTATTATCGTCAAGCTGGACGGGGAAGTGATCAAGGAAGCGATCCCCGTCATGGGTTATTTGCATCGGGGGACGGAGAAGCTGGCCGAGAACCTGATGTATACGCAAATTATCCCCTACACGGACCGGATGGATTACGTGTCCGCGATGACGAATAACTACGTGCTGGTGCATGCGGTCGAGAAGCTGATGCAGCTGGAAATTCCCGAGCGGGCCGAATTTTTGCGGCTGATTGTGATGGAGCTGCAGCGGGTGGCGAGCCATCTCGTCTGGTGGGGCACGTACTTGCTTGATATCGGGGCGATGAGTCCGTTTCTGTATGCGTTCCGGGATCGGGAAATCATCATCGACCTGTTTACGGAGCTGTGCGGCGCTCGTCTAACTTACAACTATATGCGGGTCGGCGGCGTGAAGTGGGATGCACCTGAAGGCTGGATTCAGAAGGTCCGCGAGTTTGTACCGTACATGAGGGAGAAGCTGGAGGAGTATGACCGTCTGGTCAGCGGCAATGAAATTTTTCTGGCGCGGATCAAGGGCGTCGGCAAATACGATGCCGAGACGGCCATCGCCTACGGCTTGAGCGGAGCCAACTTGCGCTGTACCGGGGTTAATTGGGATTTGCGGAAGGCTCAGCCTTACAGTCTTTATGATCGGTTTGAGTTCGATGTTCCGGTGTCACATGTCGGCGATTGCCACGATCGGTATTTGCTGCGCATGGAGGAAATCCGCCAGTCGCTCCGCATTCTGGAGCAAGCGGTGGAGCAGTTCCCCGGCGATGGCGAAATTATGGGCAAGGTGCCCCGGGTGCTTCGCCCTGCCGAGGGTGAGGTGTATGCGGCCATCGAATCGCCGCGTGGCGAAATCGGCTGCTACATCGTATCGAAAGGGAAAGATAAGCCATACCGGCTGAAGTTCCGCAGGCCGTCGTTTGTCAATCTGCAGATTTTGCCGAAGCTGTTGGTCGGGGAAACGATGACGAACCTGATCACCATCCTCGGAGGCATTGATATTGTCGTCGGGGAGGTTGACTGCTGATGTTCGGGTTGCTCGATCAACCGTTGACATGGATGAGCGCAGCCGTTTTTTTCGCTTGGGCGGTTGCGCTGCTGCTGATCATTCTCGGATTTGTGACGTATGCGATTTATTTTGAGCGAAAAATATTGGGCTGGATGCAGCTGCGGATCGGACCGAACCGGACAGGGCCGCTTGGCCTGCTGCAGACGGTCGCGGACGTGTTCAAGCTGCTGATCAAGGAGGATACGATTCCGCGCAAGGCGGATCGCGGGCTGTTTATTCTCGCGCCGATCATTACATTTATTCCTGCCTTTGTTGTGACGGCGGTTATTCCTTATTCCAGCGGGCTGATCACCAGCGATTTGAATATCGGGGTGCTGTATTACGTGGCGTTATCCGGTATTTCCACGATCGGTATCGTACTCGGAGGCTGGGCCTCCAACAACAAGTACGCGCTGCTCGGAGGGATGCGTTCCGCTGCCCAGATGATCAGCTATGAGATTCCGCTTGTCATCTCGGTTGTCGGCGTGGTCATGATGACGGGCAGCATGAACCTGAACCGGATCGTTGAAGCGCAAGGCGGCGGCTTCTGGCACTGGAACTTCCTGCCGCAAATCGTCGGCTTCGCCGTCTTTACCATTGCAGCGGTGTCGGAGCTGAACCGGACGCCGTTTGACTTGCCGGAGGCGGAGTCTGAGCTGGTTGCCGGCTACCACGTCGAATACAGCGGGTTCCGGTTTGCCTTCTTCATGCTGGCCGAATACGTCTATGTATTTGCCATCGCCGGGCTGACGACAACGTTGTTTCTGGGGGGCTGGCACGCGCCGTTTTCGTTCCTCAGCTTCATTCCGGGCATTCTGTGGTTTTTGCTAAAATTTTCACTGATCGTGTTTGTGCTCATCTGGCTGCGGGGGACGCTGCCGCGGGTCCGTGTGGATCAGCTGATGGGACTTGGCTGGAGGGTGCTGCTGCCGCTGGCGCTCGTTAATATTTTCATAACGGCCATCTACATGGCGATTGTCATGTAGGAAGCAGCTGCTGCCGGCAGGCCTACGACGAAAGGGTGAATGAAATGAAAGGTATCGTGAAGGGGCTTGGCGTCACACTGAAAAGCTTGACGGCCAAGAAAATCACGTATGCATATCCCGATGTGCCGCTGTCGCTGCCCGATCGGTTCCGCGGCATTCAGCACTTCGATCCGGAGAAATGCATCGTGTGCAACCAGTGCGCCCGGATTTGTCCGACGGAATGCATTACATTGGTCGGCAAGCCGAATCCGGACCCGGAGAAGAAGGGCAAAGTGATCGACACGTATGACATCAACTTTGAGATTTGCATTCTCTGCGATCTGTGTACCGAGGTATGTCCGACCGAAGCGATTGTTATGACGAACAACTTCGAGCTAAGCTCGTACAGCCGGGATGACTTATTTAAAAACCTCGAATGGCTGAACAACAACAATGTCAATGTGCGCCAAGAGAATAACTCGGCTATGCCGAAGGGCGGTGCCAAGTAATGGCGGGCAATATCGTGACCTTCCTGTCGAGCGGCGAAAACGTGGTCTTTTTCGTCTGCGCTCTGCTGGCGATCGGCGGCGCGATCTTTATGATCAACTATACGCAGGTTGTCCATATGGTGCTGGCGCTGGCGTTGACCTTTGTCAGCCTGGCCGGGCTGTATGTGATTTTGCAGGCGGAGTTTGTAGCGATCGTACAGATTTTGATTTATGCAGGAGCGATCTCCATCCTGATGATTTTCGGCATTATGATGACCAAGCACCACAAGCACGATGAAGAGGAGCCGCGCCGTCCATGGCATAACGGGCTGCTCTTTGTCGGCGCGGCCGGCTTGTTCGGCATCATCTTCTACGTCATCCAGCAGACACCGCTCCAGGCCGGGGAGTTTCCTCAGGTCGAGGACAACACGATGGAAATCGGCAAGCTGCTGTTTGGCCAATATGTCATTCCGTTTGAGCTGATGTCGGTGCTGCTGACCGTAGCGTTCATCGGGGCTATTATTATCGCGAAGCGGGAGGAGGATTAGGCATGGGAGCAGCAGCAGGCCCGGCAACCCCTTATTTGACGCTCGCCGCGATTTTGTTCTGCATTGGCTTGTACGGAGCATTGTCCAAGAAAAACGCGGTTATCGTTCTGTTGTCCATTGAGCTGATGCTGAACGCCGTGAATCTCAATCTGGTGGCGTTCTCCAGATTTGGCGCGCAGCCCGGCTTAACAGGGCAAATTTTTTCTCTGTTTAATATTACGGTGGCGGCAGCGGAGGTGGCGGTGGGCATCGCCATTCTGATCGCTTTCTATCGTAACAGGGGAACGACGGATGTCGGAGACATGGATTCGATGAAGCGATAGCGAAGGGCTGCGGCAGCGCGCTCGGCAGATCGCCCCGACCAGTGGTGAAGACCCGGTCCGGGCAGGCAATGGCCGGGTCCTGAGCGCATACGGCCGGCAGCCGCATAGAGGAGGATTTAGGCTCATGGTATCGGCTTTCTCGCAATATGCCTGGCTCGTTCCGTTGTTTCCGCTGTTGTCGTTTTTGATCTTAACGGCAGCGGGACGCTCGTTACGGGATACGGGCACTTATATTAGTATAGCGGCCGTCTTTGTTTCGTTTGTGCTGGCGGTTCTGATTTTTTGGGAGCGCGTCGGAGGCGCGGCGGACTACACGTGGAACCAGATGCAGTGGCTCAAGCTTGGCGATTTCACGCTGAAAATGGGCTTTGAGGTCACGAACCTGAACGCATTGATGCTGGTCGTGGTGACGCTTGTCAGCTTGCTCGTCAATGTGTATGCGAAAGGGTATATGCATGGAGACGAGCGTATCCATGTGTTTTTCGCGTACATTGCCTTATTTACGTTTTCGATGCTCGGGCTTGTTATTTCTGAAAATCTCGTGCAGCTGTACATATTTTGGGAGCTGGTGGGCGTCTGCTCGTTCCTGCTCGTCGGGTTCTGGTACTACAAGCCCGAGGCGCGCGCCGCGGCCAAAAAAGCGTTCATCGTCACCCGGATCGGGGACGTCGGTCTGTTTATCGGCATATTGCTGCTGTTCTGGGTGATGCCGAATCATGCGCTTGATTTTACGTCCATCAGCAATGCATTCGAGGGCGGGAAAATTTCCGGGGAAATGGCGACCTGGATCGCGATTCTGATTTTTATCGGCGCGATGGGCAAGTCCGGCCAGTTTCCGCTGCATACGTGGCTGCCTGATGCGATGGAAGGCCCGACGCCAATCAGTGCGCTTATTCACGCGGCGACGATGGTTGCGGCCGGCGTGTATCTGGTAGCCCGTACGTTTGATATTTTTACAGCCGCGCCTGCGGCGCTGACGGTCGTAGCTATAGTCGGCGGCTTCACGGCGATTTTCGCAGCGACAATCGGCACAGCGCAAAACGATATCAAGCGGATTTTGGCGTATTCGACGGTCAGCCAGCTCGGGTATATGATGATGGCGCTTGGAATCGGAACGACAGCTGCTTATACCGCAGGTATTTTCCACCTGTTCACGCATGCCTTCTTCAAAGCGCTGCTGTTTCTCGGGGCGGGAAGCGTCATTCATGCCGTACACACGCAGAACATTCATGAGATGGGCGGTGTCGGCAGCAAGATGAAAGTGACAGCCTGGACCTTCGCGATCGGCGCGCTGGCGCTTAGCGGAATTGTGCCGTTGTCCGGCTTCTGGTCCAAGGATGCGATCTTGACGGAAGCGTACAATACGGGCCGTTACGGATTGCTCGCGGTAGGGCTGATCGCGGCTTACTTTACCGCCTTCTATATGTCCAGGCTGTATTTCCTCGTATTTTTCGGCAAGCCGCGCGGCGGGCAGCATGCGCATGTGCATGAGTCGCCGGCTACGATGACGATGCCGCTGATCGTGCTGGCCGTGCTGGCCGTTATCGCCGGCTTTGTATTTACACCGTTTAACCCTTGGCTCGGCACCTGGTTAACCGGTCATGCGGAGGCGGAGCATGCTTCCGTGCTGATTATGGTGTTGTCCACGCTCGTCGGGGTACTGGGGATCGGAACGGGGTATCTGGTCTATATGAAGCGGACGATTTCGGCGGAGCGTTTCGTCGCTTCGGCTCCTTGGCTTTACACGCTGCTGAACCGCAAGTATTTTGTAGATGAGCTGTATCAGGTCGTGTGGGTGCGCTCCTTGCATGCGCTCGGTCAGGTGCTTCATTTGTTTGATGTGTATGTCGTCGATGGCGTGGTGCGGTTATCTTCTTATGCCGTATTAGGCGTCGGCCGGCTCGGCTCCCGCTTGCAGAATGGACAGGTGCAGACCTACGGTCTGGCTACGCTGATCGGGCTGCTCATTCTGATGCTGGCAATCGCGGGAAGGAGGTTCATCAACCTTGGATAAAATTCCGATTCTTTCACTCATCACGTTTTCACCGCTGCTTGGCGTGCTTGTGCTGATGTTTCTGCCGAAGTCGCAGGGACAGTGGATCAAGACGACGGCGATCGTAACGACGCTTATTCCGCTGGGGTTGTCTATCTGGCTGTATGCCCAATTTAATGTCAACGTCGCGGGTATGCAGTTCAAGGAGGCTGTGCCGTGGATTACGATCCCGCTTGATCGGGAGACACAAGGCTTGAACCAGATGACCTCCTTCTTCATGGAGTTTAAGTATTCGCTTGCGGTGGACGGTCTGTCGCTGCCGCTGGTCGTGCTGACGGCGCTTGTCGCCACGATGGCCGCACTTGCGTCGGTTTATATCAAGAAGCGCTGGAAGGCTTATTTTATCTGGTTCCTCCTGCTGGAGGTCGGCATGTTCGGCGTGTTTATGGCGCAGGATTTGTTTCTGTTTTTTGTATTCTTTGAGGTTACGCTTGTACCGGTGTTTTTCCTGATCGGCATTTGGGGATACATGGATCGCGAGCGTGCGGCGAATAAATTCCTCATTTATAACGGACTCGGGTCGGCGATTATGCTCATTGCTTTTCTGATCCTGGTCAGTACGGCCGGATTTACACAGACGGTTGTCGGCAACGCGGTGTCCATTCATTATTCCGGCGACCTCAATGTCATTACGGAAAATTTGTTCCAGAGCGCGGAAGCTTACGTTAATCAGAGTGATCTGGAGGGCAATGTATTTTACTTGAGCGCTATGATGAAATGGGTGCTGTTCGTGCTGCTGCTTGTCGCCTTCGGCATCAAGCTGCCGCTGTTCCCGTTCCATACGTGGATGCTCAAGGTGCATACGGAAGCGCCGCCGTCCATCGTTATGATTCACTCCGGTATTCTGCTCAAGATGGGCGCTTACGGCTTGATTCGCTTCGGCATCCTGCTATTTCCGCAGCAGGCGGTCGCTTGGGCCTCTGTGCTGGCGGTGCTGGGCGTCATCAATATTTTGTATGGCGCGATTCTGGCCTTTGTGCAAAAGGAGTTCAAGCTTGTCCTGGCCTACTCCAGTATCAGCCATATGGGCATCGTATTGCTTGGTATTGCTGCGTTCAATACAATCGGCCTGCAGGGTGCGGTATTTCAGCTCGTATCGCACGGCTTGATTTCGGCGCTGATGTTCCTTATCGTCGGCAGCATCTACGAGCGAACGCGTACGACCCAGTTGGATGAGCTGGGCGGGTTGGCCAAGTCGATGCCGTTTATTTCCGGCATTTTGCTGCTGGGCGGCATGGCCTCGCTGGGCTTGCCGGGCTTATCCGGCTTCGTCAGCGAGTTTCTGGCCTTCGTCGGACTGTTCGAAACACAGCGAGTCGTCACTGCTGTCGGTGCGCTGGGCATTATATTGACCGCTGTCTACGTGCTGCGCGGGGTGCTCGGCATTACATACGGCCCACAGCGCAGCGGGATGCCGGATATGCGGGATGCCCGGTTTATCGAAGCGCTGCCGATGATTACGCTGGCCGCCTTCATTATTGTGCTTGGCGTATATCCGGGCATTCTCAGCGAGCCGCTGCATCAGACGGTGAGCGGATTCGATCAATTTATTCGCAGCGTTACGAAGATGGGGGGTTAGACCGGTGGAACCATTACGTCTGCAACTTCATGAGCTCGGACTGCTGGCGCCGGAGCTGACATTGGTCGCTGCTGCCGTCATCTTATCGCTGCTGGACCTGCTGCTGCCGCGCCAGAGCAGCCGCGTATGGCTGGGTTGGCTGTCCTTGATCAGTCTGGCGCTGTCGGCCGTGTTTGTGATCGTGTATCAGCTGAATCAGGTCGAGCCCCGGGAGCTGCTGCTCTTCAGCTATCGGATCGACGACTTCGCCAGTGTGCTCAAGCTTGTGCTGCTGGCCGGCGCAGGTCTCATTACCTTCATGAGCCTTGGCTCGGTGAATGAAGAGGAGATTCCGCATGTCGGTGAATTTTATTATTTGCTGCTGCCTGCCACACTAGGCGGGATGATCATGGCGTCCTCGGGCGACCTGATCACCTTGTTCGTCGGGCTGGAGCTGCTCAGCATTACCTCGTACATTTTAGTGGCGATGCGGAAGAAGCTGGTACAGTCCAATGAAGGGGCCTTCAAATATTTGGTGTTAGGCGGTATTTCGTCGGCGTTGATTTTGTACGGGATGTCGTTCCTGTACGGAATGACGGGCACAACGGTCATTCCGCAAATTTCGGCCACGCTGGAGCAGAACGGAGCAGCTCTGCAGCCGATGATTTACTTGAGCTTTTTCCTGATTCTCGCAGGCTTCGGCTTCAAAGTAGCGGCATCGCCTTTCCACACTTGGGCGCCGGATGTGTACCAAGGCGCTCCGACCCAGGTAACGGCGTTTCTGGCCGTTGTGTCCAAGGCAGCGGCATTCGCCATTTTATTCCGTGTCATGTATACGGTATTTGCCTCGCCGGGCATTATGGATACGCCGATCCACGATGATTTTCTGACTGCCTTAATGGTGATAGCAGCGGCTGCGATGGTCGTCGGTAACTTCACAGCCTTGCGGCAGACGAACATGAAGCGGCTGCTCGCGTACTCCGGGATCGCTAACACCGGGTATTTACTAGTGCCGATTGCCGTTCAGTTTACGATCGTGCATTTTTCGAATTTTGCCGAGTTTACGTTTTATTTAATCGCCTATTTGTTTATGAACGTCGGAATTTTCGCCATGCTGATGATTGTGGAGCGCTCGACAGGCGGACAAGAGCTGAAAAGCTTCGCCGGGCTTTACTACCGGTCGCCGGGTCTTGCAATTGCGACCGTGCTGCTGGTGCTGTCGCTGGCGGGACTGCCCGTGTCAGGCGGCTTCTTCGGGAAGCTCTACATCATGCTTGGCGCCATGCAGACCCAGTATTACTGGCTGGGCGCGGTCATGATTATTACGAGCGTCGTATCGTTTTACTATTACTTCGGCCTGATCCGGCAAATGTTCATGCGCAGTGATGACGAAGCCGGACCGCTGCGTCCGACGATGCCGCTCCGGATCACCGTCTGGCTGTGCGCCGGTGTCGGTGTCTTGCTGGGGTTATATCCGCAAGGGGTGCTGAGCTACCTGGAACGTATTTTTTCGATCAGCCAAGATTTGTTTATGTTTAGTTAGGATTACAAGAGACACCCTGATTTGCCTGGCCTGTTGGCTGGCAGCGGGGTGTTTTTTGTTGAATAACAGCTTTTCGCGATTATTTTTTTGCAATCCCAGATAAAACACCTCTGAGTTTCTCCGTATCGTGCAAAACCCGGCGTAAGCTCCGTTTGTTGATCCTAACGAATGCTTCTTTATGCTGCCTGCACAGCAGAACGTCTCCGGCAATTTACGGAATAATAAATGAAATTTCAACCATACTAAGCAGCATCTAGCTATATAAGCTGCAAAAAAATTAAGTTAAGCGTATAACAGGAAGCTGGAGAAGCGGTTCGAAGAATCATTTGTTTCATTTTGTATAGCTTGAAAGATGGGGATTGCATATGCAGGAGATCAGTAAAAAACATTCCATACAAGATCGACTGACGGCCGTGCTGGATGAGCTGGGGCATACGTCTGATTTATCGTTCCGGGAATGCAGACTCGGGGAGCAGCAAATTCCGGTGCTTGTACTGTGGATTGACGGGATGATCAATAACCAAACATTGAATGAAAATGTGATCACGCCATTAATTACGGGATACCCTTCATTGCTGGCGGGCGACCGTCATCAAGAAGAGCTGTCGATCCCCTTTATTTGCCGCTCGATTCTGACGGCTACCGAGGTGACGATTCTCGACAATCTGGAGCAAGCGATTCAGCTGCTCATCTGCGGTTCGGCTATTGTGGCGGTTGACGGGTGCAAGGACCTGATCGCGGCAAATACCCAGGGCTATGAGGTAAGAAATATTGAGGAGCCTGCTTCCTCGACGGTCATTCGTGGTCCGCGGGACGGGTTTGTCGAATCGCTCGGCGTGAACATTTCATTGATCCGCCGCCGGGTGCGGAGCAAGTGGGTTCGGGTGGAGTATCTGACTGTCGGCAAGCTGTCTCATACGAAAGTGGCGATGGTCTATGTACAGGATCAAGCGTCTCCAGAGGTCGTGGAGGAAGTGCGTAAGCGACTTCAAGACATCCAGATCGACGCTGTGCTGGAATCGCAGTACATTGAAGAAAGCATTAAGGATCATCGGGGCTCCTTTTTTCCGACGGTGTACAGCACGGAACGCCCCGACGACATTGCCGGAATTATTATGGAGGGACGCGTTGCCGTATTGGTGGATGGCACACCGTTTGCGCTTGTGCTGCCGTGTACGTTGTTTCACCTGCTCCGCACGACTGAGGACCTGTATTTAGCTTATCCGATCGCCACCTTTGTGCGCTGGATTCGTTATCTCGGTTTTTGGTTTACTCTGCTGCTGCCTTCTGTCTATGTGGCCGTGCTGACCTTTCATCCGGAAATGATTCCTTCGCAGCTGCTCAGCAGTATTTTATCGGCCCGTGACGGCGTGCCTTTCCCGGTGCTGATGGAGGCGCTCTTGATGGAGCTGACCTTTGAGGGGCTGCGAGAGGCGAGCATTCGGATGCCCCGTTCCATCGGTTCGGCGATTAGTATCGTGGGCGCGCTGGTTATCGGGGAGTCGGCGGTCAAGGCGGGTCTTATCTCATCGCCTGCAGTTATTGTAGTGGCAGGAACGGCCATTGCTTCCTTTACAATTCCGTCGATATCGCTGTCCGGCACGATCCGGAGCTTGCGCTTCGGCATGCTGATTTTTGCTTCAGTAATTGGCTTGTACGGGATATTTATTGCCTTGTTTATGCTAGGCATTCATCTGACGTCGATGAAATCCGTCGGTGTGCCGTATATGGCTCCGCTCGCTCCGTTTAAGAAGGCAGGGGCCGCTGAGGCACTGATGCGCCTGCCCTGGTGGATTTGGAGGCATCGGCGGACCGGGAGACGGTAACCTTGTAGCGAGGGAGGCGAGCTTGGGTGGCACGAAGCGTGCAACAACTGAAGAGGATCGCCTGCTTGCTCCCGTTACTTTTCCTGTGCGGCTGCTGGAGCCAGTTGAACTTTGACCAGCTGACGGTTGTTTCCGCCATCGGGCTGGATTTGACCAAGGACAAGCAACTGGAGGTGACCTTGCAGCTAATCAACCCTACATTGCCCATTGCGGCTGGGGGAGGGAACCAGAACCGAAAGCCGTTTGCCGTCTATTCGGCATCAGGAGCTACGATCGAGGAAGCGGTAGCTACGATCCGGCATCAGGCGAAGAAAAATTTGTTTTTTCCGCAAACGAAAATCGTGTTAATCGGGGAAACGCTCGCCAGAAGCGGGTTGGATGGATTTATGGACTTTTTCTGGAGGGAAGCGAATCAAAACTTCAACAGCCATATTCTCGTTTCCAAAACACCGGCCAAGGAAGCGCTCCAGCAGGCCTACGAGCTTGAGTCTGTATCTGCCGATCAGTGGAAGGCGTTTCTGAATGACAAGGAGCGCAGCGCGTCAAGCGGCTCTGTGAAAATGTATCAATTTTTGCCCCGCCTGAGCACGGCGGGTTTTCATGCGACGGCACCCGGTTTATCGGCTGTTCCGGCAGTCGGAATTAAGCAGACGCAAATTAGCGAGGCAGCTGTTTTTCGTAATTATAAAATGGTTGGCTGGCTAACGGAGGATGAAAGCCAAGCCGTCAATTGGCTAACAGGCGGTACAAAATTTGGCACCTTGCGGGTGAGGCGCGGGGGGAAGGAGGTTATTGACTTTGAACTGGAAGATATAAAGGTAGAGATGGGCTCTGTGTTTCAGGGAGAGCTGCCGCAGCTGAGCATCCGGGTCGAGGGCATCGCTATTTTGAAAACGTCATTAACGAAGCTCAATTTGTCCCGGTTGGAGGCGTTTGCCGAACTTAGGCATGAGGTCAACAGTGAGATTCAGGCGAAGATTCAAAAATCAGTCGCCAAGGTTTACAAAACGTATCAAAGTGATGTCATTGGTTTCGGGGAAGTGATTCACCGGCAAAATCCCAAGCGTTGGAAGGCGCTCAAGACTGACTGGAGCGGAATTCTGCCTGATGTCAAAGCGGAAGTAACGTCTTCTCTCCAGATCGTCAAGTCAGGTCTGCTGCAGGAAGCGGTAAGGGAAAGGATGATAACGAATGAATAGGAGCCGGAGTGAAGTATCGCCATACCAATTCTTCTTTATTATCTTTGTTTCGATTACATCGCTTACGTTCTTCTCCGTCCCGAACCAGCTTGTATCGAAGGTAAAGCAGGATTTGTGGCTGTCGATGGGCGTAGGCACCTTGATTGATATTTATGTAGCATTCCTGCTCTACTGGCTGGGGCGTAAATATCCGGGCCAGTCGCTTATTCAGTATACGAACACGGTGCTGGGCAAGCTCGGACGGGTCGTGAATGTCGTGTTTCTTTGTTTTTTTCTCGGTGTGATGATGACAGCCATGTGGATTTACAGCGATTTTCTAAATCGTACGTTGATGGCTGATACGCCGCGCTGGGTGTTTTCAGTGACGATGACCGTCTGTGCGGCCATCGCAGCTGTGAAAGGAATTGAAACCATTGCGAGATTGAGTCAAATGATCGGCGTGTTTATTGTCGTAGCGAGCATCATTTTATTTTCCAGCGCAACGCCGTATTTGCATCTGAACTATTTGCTGCCGGTTTTCGAGGATGGGATGCTGCCTGCGTTGAAGGGCTCGATTTACCCTGGGAGCTGGTTTGGCATTTGTATTATGATGGGGATGATTATGCCTCATTTGTCTAAGCCGGAGAAGACGTTCACCATGAAAGTTCAGGCCGTTGTGCTGGGTTCTTTCATCATGACCTTGTATTTGCTGTATTGCGTCATGGTGATGGGGATTGAAATGGCTGTACAGTTTCAGCATCCGGTCTATGTATTTACACGGATTATCGAATTTATTATTTTTGAACGGATTGAGGTGCTGCTGTTCCTGAGCTTTATCTCCGGTTCGTTTATTACAATCTCCACGATTTATTACGCCGCTGCCGAAGGCGCAGCCCAGCTCTTTAACACGCGCTCGCACAAGAATTGGGTGTATGCATTCGGGGCAATGCTTGTGTTCAGCCCGCTGCTGCCATTCACCTACAACAGCTCGATGGTCGGCTATTATTTGGGCTACTGGTTTCCGCTTGTTGCGCTCAGTATCGAAGGCGGCCTGACGACCATGTTGTTTCTGACCGCACTGATTCGTACCCGTATGAAGCGAAATTGACGCATCTTTACGAAGAGCCGCGGCTTGGCAAAGCCGGGGCTTTTTCCAGTGTGGCGGGGAGCAGGCAGCTTCTCAGGTATAAAGTTCGAATTGTTTGCAATGTAATAGAAAGTAACCGCTATCATTAAAATATTCCAGTTGCACCCACCTGCCAGAAGGCTTAGAATGGTATAATGAAGTTTAAGCAGAAATTCAGGATAAAGGATTTTGATGACGATGAATACTTATAGGCTAAAACCGTACATGCTTGCATCGTTCACAGGTCTGGCGCTTTTCCTGATTGGCTGCGGAACGGTTTATGCGATGGATGCAGACGATCCGTTCTACACCAAACAAACAAACTTACAACGTATTCATATGAGTGAAGCCTGGGAGATTTCCCGAGGCAATACCGGCATGGTGATCGCGATCGTGGATACCGGCGTACAGCTTTCGCATCCCGATCTGAAGGCGAACATCGTGAGGGGGGCGAATCTGCTGGACCCTGCGATGCCGCCCGAGGATGATAACGGGCATGGCACCAATGTAGCGGGTATTATCGGCGCTGTCGGCAACAATGACCGCGGAGTCGCCGGAATGCTGTGGAATGCCAAGATGATGCCGATTAAAGCGTTAAAAGCCGATGGCTCCGGAGACGAACAAATGCTAGGCGAAGCAATTCGCTATGCGGTCGATCACGGGGCTCGTATCGTTGTGCTTTCGCTCGGCCTGAATAAATATTCCGCTTATTTGAGCGATATTGTCAAGTATGCGGAGGAGCGCGACGTGCTGCTGGTCGCTGCGACCGGCAACGAGGGCAATCGGGTGAAATACCCTGCCGCGTATCCGACGGTGCTTGCTGTCGGCGGTGTGGGGCTGGACGGCCGCGTAGACAGTCGGTCCAATACCGGTCTGGAAATTGACGTTGTCGCTCCATGGAACGTATTTACAACCGGACTGTGGGATTCCTATGAGGACAAGGACGGTACGTCGATGGCTGCCCCTCAGGTAGCTGCCGCCGCGGCGCTCGCCTGGGGCCAGCGTCCGGATCTCAAGGCGTATCAAATTCGCCAATGGATTCGCCAGACGGCTGAGGATCTCGGCACGAAAGGCTGGGACCCGTCCACGGGCTACGGATTGCTCCGGGCGGATCGGCTGCTGACGGAGCCTTATATGGCCGATTCGTACGAGCCAAACCAGCGCAAGGATCAGGCGAAACCGATTTCGATCAGTAAAAAGATAGCGGCTTCGTTCGAAGGCGGCTCGGATGCCGACTGGTTTGTGCTGGATGCTCCTTATGACGGTACAGTTAACTTGACCTTTGAGATTGATCCGAAGCAAACCGTTACGGTCCAGCATACAGATGCCTCAGGCTTGCTCACCAGCAAGTCGGTGCAGCATGGGCAGACTGTCCCCTTTAAGGTGACGAAGGGCAAAAGCTACGTGCAGCTGCAGCTCAAGGACCGCAACCAGCAGGAGGCCGTTCCGTACCAGCTGGCAACCTCCTTCGAAATTTATCGCGATCCGTTTGAGGATAATGATAAGCAATATAAGGCGCATGTGCTGCCTTCCCGCAGTCAGACCATCAAGGGGACCTTTCACCAATATCATGACAGCGACTGGTTCGAGTTCCCCGTGGAACAATCCGGCTCGCTCCAGCTGTCGCTCTCGGTGGACACGGCTCGAATCGACCCGGTGCTGCTTGTGCAGCGTCAGGGCGAGAAGTCGGTGACGATTGACCTTGGCGATGATGGGGCTACCGAAACCTATGAAATTCCCGAGGTATTTCCGGGGACGTATTACTTTCGGGTGACGAATGTAAAAGAATACGAAAATCCGATAGTCGGTGAATATACGTTAAAGATTGATTACAATACCAAGCTGATTGATCCCAACGAGCCTAATGACCGTTCGTATCAAGCGACCTTTATGTCGTTAAATACGCCGTATGCCGGTTTGCTGGATCGGGCGCGCGATATTGACTGGTTCCAGTTCCGCGTTGAGGAAGAAAGCTATGTGCAAATCGGCATCAAGGATATACCTTCACCGGTTTCCATGTACATGACGTTATATGACGGCACGCTTAAATCAATGGCCAGCTCCATGAATGGCGCTTATGAGGACCGGCAGCAGCTGTCCGGCCGCTTTGCACCGGGAACGTATTATGTGAAGCTGACGGCCAATCAGGCGTTCGATAACCGGATGTACCAGCTGCAGGTCGATGCGAAGCCGCTGACCGGCGGGTATACCGACATACGCAATCATTGGGCGGCTTCGTCGATTCTCGCTTTGACCGGCAGAAGGGTTATTGACGGCTACGATGATTTTACGTTCCAGCCGGATCGTCCGATTACGCGCGCCGAGGCTACGGCGGTTTTGTCGCGTGCATTTAATTTAAGCAAGGAGCGTGCGATCGCTTATTCGGATTTGGCTGCGAATCATTGGGCTTTTCCGTACATTGCAAAGGCGGCGCAGGCGGGCATCATCGACGGTTACCCTGACAAAACCTTTGCACCGGACCAGCCGGTTACCCGGATGGAAATGACGGCGATGCTGGCACGCAGCATGAATAAGACAGGGAAGCTGCGAGGTCTGCAGCCATTTGTAGATATTGATGAAGATTATTGGGGCGCAGGGCTAATCAAGCAGATGAAAGCCGAAGGATTAATCGGCGGGTATGAGGACGGGTCGTTCCGTCCCGATCAGCAGGCGACGCGGGCTGAATTTGTGCGGCTGTTGGCCGAAGCGCTCTCGGGATAGGGGACCGGCTTCCGTAAGCCGGGTGCGCGCAAGCGATTAACGGAACAATCCGCAGGGTAAAGATGTCTAATAAGACCGCTAAGACCACAGCCGCGATGGTCGTCCGGCATTTGCGCGCAGCGGCCATGAAGGGGGAAAACAGATGGAGATGCTTGATCAAGTCAATAACTCGCTAGGAATGAAGGGCGTGTTCAACATCGCACTTGTGCTGGTGTTCATCGGTCTGTCCTGGTGGGCGCTGCAGGAACTGAAATGGGAAAGCTTATTCCGGCGTGCGAAAAGTCCGCAGGCGAAGCTGCTGCAAATTTTCCTTTCGATTGCGCTCGGCTATCAGGTGGCCCGGTTTGTTATTGATTATCTGGCTTGGTCGACATGGTTCTCCGGAATCTTCTGAAATGCGCGCGGAGCCGAATAACGGAGTGGAATGTTGTCTACAATGGATAGTACGACGGCTTGAAAGCAAGCGTGCTTGACGAATGCTTTGAAATGCGGTCGTTCATCCTTGAATGGCCTCAATAGAGGGTTTTCTTAATACACGTATAACGAATTCGCGGAAGGGGATCATCCAGGTGAGCAAAATTATCGTCCGCGGCGGCAAAAAGTTATCGGGCAGGGTTCGAATCCACGGAGCGAAAAATGCCGTGCTGCCGATTATCGCAGCCTCACTGCTTGGCATGGAGGGCGAAAGCGTGATTCATGACGCACCGCCTTTGGATGACGTGCTGGTCATTAACAAGGTGCTGCAAAGCCTTGGCGTTGAGGTAGAATACAAGCAGGAGTCAATTCGGGTCAATGCGGTCCGGATTCAAACCTGCGAAGCGTCCTACGAGCTGGTGCGCAAGATGCGTGCCTCCTTCCTCGTGATGGGACCGCTGCTTGCCCGTATGGGCCAGGCGCGAATTTCATTGCCGGGCGGCTGTGCGATTGGCACAAGGCCCATTGATCAGCATCTCAAAGGGTTTGAAGCGATGGGTGCGGAAATCGAGCTGGGCCAGGGCTATATTGAAGCAAGGATTCAGGGCCGGCTGAAGGGCGCTAAAATTTATCTTGATGTCGCCAGTGTCGGCGCTACGGAAAATATTATGATGGCCGCCACCTTGGCCGAAGGTACGACGCTGCTGGAGAACGCGGCCAAGGAGCCGGAAATCGTTGATTTGGCTAATTACTTAAACGCGATGGGCGCGCGCATCCGCGGAGCCGGTACAGGCACGATTCGCATTGACGGCGTGGAACGGCTGAGCGGGGCAGTACATACGGTCATTCCTGACCGGATCGAAGCAGGTACATACATGATGGCGGCCGCGATTACGAACAGCGATCTGTATATTGAAGGCGCGATTGGCGATCACTTGCGGCCGGTTATTTCCAAGATGCAGGAGATGGGCGTGCAAATTGACGAGGATGAAAACGGGCTGCGCGTATTCGCAAGCCGCCCTTTGCGTGCGGTTGATGTGAAAACTTTGCCGTATCCGGGTTTCCCGACCGATATGCAATCCCAGATGATGGCGCTGCTGCTCACGGCTGACGGCACAAGCATCGTGACGGAAACAGTGTTCGAAAACCGTTTCATGCATGTGGAGCAGATGGCCAACATGAGCGCCCAGATCAAGGTGGAAGGCCGTACTGCCGTCGTCAGCGGCGGCGGCAGGCTGCAGGGCGCCAAAGTATGCGCCACCGATTTGCGCGCAGGGGCTGCGTTGATTCTTGCTGCGCTTGTAGCCGAAGGCGATACCGAGATCACCGGTGTTCATCACATTGATCGGGGTTATGTGGAGATCGCCGAGAAGCTGGCGCGTCTCGGGGCTGATGTCCGGCGGCTGTCGGTAGACACCGAGCCGGAGCGTCAGGCAGAGCCGCTGCCGATGTTTGTGGTGCAGCCTACGCTGGCTTAGTGTCATACCCGGTCCGGAACTTTTACGCTGCAGGTCCTTTCTAGCGAAAGGGCCTTTTTGCGTTCACTCCCCGGCCGTGCGCTCAGGTACTATTCTATCTTTCGGGTACATAAGCTAATGTTACCCAAGCTCGCATCAATAGATGCTAGGCCCGCTGGGCTGCGAGGAATGGCAGATCGAGTGGCAGATCGAATGGGAGAGGGAGAGGAAGGGCCGCATGAGGAAGTACAAGCTATCCCGCAAGCAGGCCGCCTGGGTTCGCTGGTTTTTGCTGGGGCTCAGCAGTTGTCTGACCGTTATGTTAGTGGTGCCCTGGCTGCTTGTGCGCGTCTCGGAAGGTCGAAACGTCGTAGGCAGACCGCCTGCCGCGGAGTCGGGTCAATCGCTTGGGCCGGACCGCGAGAACGTTATGGTCAAGGTGCATCTTAGCGGCAAGCAGACGACGGAGCAGATCGAGCTGGAAGCGTATGTAACCGGCGTGGTGGCCGCCGAAATGCCGATTGAATTCGAGCCGGAAGCCTTGAAGGCGCAGGCGCTGGCAGCGCGGACGTATATCGTGCGGCGGCTTCTTGAAGGGGAGACGGCCGGGGCAGCAGGCTCCGCCGCTACGGTCACAGATACGACACTGCACCAGGCGTACAGCAGCAATGAAGACTTGCGGCGCCGCTGGGGCGCCGGGCAATTCGAGCGCAACTGGAGCAAGCTGAGTAAGGCCGTTGAGGACACCAAGGGAACCGTTATCACCTACGGCGGCCAACCGATTGAAGCCAGCTATTTTTCGACGAGTAACGGCTATACGGAAAATTCGGAGGATTACTGGAGCTTCAAGCTGCCGTACCTGCGCAGTGTGCCGAGTCCTTGGGATGCAGACCTGTCGCCGCGTTACCGCTCCAGTATGACGTTGACCTCCGAGGAGCTTCAGCAGAAGCTCAAGCTCCCGGCCGCCGTGCCTGTTTTGGCTGGCGGCAAGACGGGCATCCAGGTGCAGGAGCGAAGCGCCGGTCAGCGGATCAAGCGCTTGACAATAGGCGGACAAAGCTTCAGCGGCCGGGAGGTCCGGGAGAAGCTTGGCTTGCCGTCTAGCCAGTTTCTATGGAGTTATGCGAACGGCAGGTGGACCTTTACGACGACGGGCTACGGGCATGGCGTCGGCATGAGTCAGTGGGGAGCAAACGGCATGGCCAAGGCGGGACGCAGCGCTGAGGAAATTGTGAAATACTATTATACTGGCGTTGAGCTTGCTCCGGCGGCAAATCTATGGAAAGGTAAAAAAATGTAATTCGTGGACAGCTAGCGTATAAATCTCGCAATTCCGGTAACAATGGTTAGCGAGGTGATGATAGATGAGTGAACAACAAAAAGATGTCCAAGTCCAAAAAGAAGCTCCTAAAACTGTCGAGGGAGCGCAACATGGCAGTACCTCATTCTGGAAGAGATTGCTCGGTAAAAAATGGGTATTCCCGGCGACGTACATGGCAGCAGCGGCAATCATCTTAACGTTAATGTGGATGTACCAGGGAGCGGGCACGTTCGATGCGAACAAAACCGCGATTCCGGACTCCACTGGCACCAGAACGGTTACGGACAATGTAACCGGACCTGATGCCGTCGCGACGACTGCCAAGCAAGAAACGATGCAGTGGCCGGTTGCAGACCGTGCCGAGCTGGAGGTCATCCTGCCGTTTTTCGACAACAAGGCGCCTAGCGATGTCCGCCAGGCGGCGATGGTTGAATACGGCGATACGTTCACGCCGCACATCGGAATGGATTTCGCCAAGCCGGATAACAGCGCCTTCGATGTACTGGCGGCAGCCAGCGGCAAGGTGACCATGGTGCAGAAAGATCCGATTGTCGGCAATCTCGTTGAAATTACACACAACAACGGCTTGGTTTCCGTCTACCAAAGCTTGGCTGATGTGAAGGTCGCACCGAACGCCGAGGTTAAAAAAGGCGATGTACTCGCTAAAGCAGGCCGCAATGAGCTTGAGAAGGATCAAGGTATTCATTTGCACTTTGAGCTTCGCCAGGGCCAAGGCGGACCGGCTCTGAATCCGGAGCAGCACATTCTGGAGCAATAACAGCAAGCGTGACACACCGGCAGGGGAGCAGCTCCCCCTGCTTTTTGCTTTGTCGGCTCGCTTGCAGGCGGTCGATCCCGTTCACCGAAGCTGAATATTGAAAATAATTGTACATTCCAGGCTTGTCATGGCCGTGAAACAAAGAATATAAGCGGTTGCTCCTCATATACTGTACCAAACTAACTCGAGTGAGGGAGGCGAGGGGAGTGCACGATTACATTAAGGAACGAACCATTAAGATCGGACGTTGCCTGGTGGAGACCAAGCATACGGTTCGCACCATAGCCAAGGAATTCGGTGTGTCCAAGAGCACGGTGCACAAGGATCTCACGGAGCGTCTGCCGGAAATCAATCCGGAGCTTGCCAATCAGGTCAAGCATATTCTGGAGTATCACAAGTCAATCCGCCATCTTCGCGGGGGAGAAGCGACTAAAATCAAGTACCGCAAAACCCGCAACCCGAAGGCACAGGAGAAGCTCGTTACGGTCAAGTAGCTCTGCTCTGATCACCTTCCCCTCGCTGGATCGGCGCACGAGCGAGATTTGTCGAAATAGCAGTCGTAAAAAAGAGGAATTTCCAATTCGATGACGAATTTACTTACATAACGCATATCACTCGCAGTGCCGCTTCTTCATTGAAGGTTGGACGGTTGGTTAGGGAGGACTAGGAAGGATGTTAAGCAAGGATATTGGAATAGATCTGGGGACCGCGAACGTCCTGATTCATGTCAAAGGTCGGGGCGTGGTCCTGGATGAGCCGTCTGTCGTAGCGATTGAAAGCGACACGAAGCGGGTGCTCGCAGTCGGCGAGGAAGCCCGTCGTATGGTTGGGCGGACACCGGGCAACGTCGTGGCGATTCGCCCGCTGAAGGACGGGGTGATTGCCGATTTCGAAATTACGGAAATGATGCTGAAATATTTCATTAATAAAATTGGCGGGAAAAACTGGTACAGCCATCCCCGCATTCTCATCTGCGCTCCGACGAATATCACATCCGTCGAGCAGAAGGCGATCCGCGAGGCGGCTGAGCGCAGCGGCGCACGGGAAGTGTTTCTGGAGGAAGAGCCGAAAGCGGCCGCGATCGGCGCCGGGATGGACATTTTCCAGCCGAGCGGCAATATGGTCGTTGATATCGGCGGCGGAACGACGGATGTGGCGGTATTGTCGATGGGCGACATCGTCACGTCCTCTTCCGTTAAAAATGCAGGGGACAAGTTCGACTTGTCCATCACGAAATATATTAAATCGAAGTACAAGCTGCTGATCGGTGAACGGACAAGCGAGGATATTAAAATCCGGATCGGAACCGTACACCCGGACGGAAAAAAAGAAACGATGGACATTCGTGGCCGCGATATGGTCAGCGGTCTGCCGCTGACGATGACGATCAACGCTCAAGAGATCAAGGAAGCGCTCTGGGAGCCGGTTTCTACGATTGTAACGGCGGCCAAAACCGTGCTGGAGCGGACGCCTCCGGAGCTGTCGGCGGATATTATTGACCGGGGCGTCATCCTGACGGGTGGAGGCGCTATGCTGCATGGCATCGACCAGCTGCTTGCGGACGAGCTGCGGGTTCCGGTGCTGATCGCCGAAGATCCTATGCATTGTGTGGTCAAAGGGACCGGCATTATGCTGGACAACCTCGACAAAGTTTCGAAACGAAAATTTTAGGGAGGCACAACATCCATGCTAAGAGGTTTGTACACGGCCGCTTCCGGGCTGGTCGCGCAGCAGCGCCGACATGATATTGTGACGAACAATATATCTAATATCAATACGCCCGGCTTCAAGGGAGGCAACGGCATCAACCGTTCTTTTCCCGAGATGCTGATCTCGCGTATGCGCGGCGGACAGGACGAGCCGGGTTCAACCTCGATCGGCGGCATTTACACGGGGGTACTGGCTGAGGAAAACGTATCGCTGCACGCGCAGGGCGATATTCAGGAGACGAATAACCCGCTCGACTTTGCGCTCGTATCGAATATTCAAGTGCCGGGCGCGCAGTTTGATCGGTCTGGTAAATACGTCGATGAAAATGGGCAGCGAATTATCCAGCCGCAGGCGTTTTTCACGGTCATCAATGCAGAGGGCGAGCAGCGGTATTCGTTAAACGGCAAGTTTTCGCTGGATGCAACGGGGCAGATGATTGATTCGGACGGACATCAGGTGATTGACCGCGACGGACAGCCGATCGTGCTCGTCGATCCGGCTACGAATACGCCGATTACGAACTTCCGGATTACACGCACCGGGGTGTTCACCAATGTCGATGGACAAGCCATCAACGGAGCGAATGGCCAGCCGATGGCGATGAGCATTACGCGCGTCGAGGACCCGAACGCCCTCATACGGGAAGGAAACGGGCTGTATCGGTTGAACAACCCGGACGACGGCGGTTTCCGGCTGACGAACGATCAGGATCAGGTTGAGGTGCGGCAAGGGTTTATGGAGCGTTCGAATGTGGACGCCGGCCAGTCGATGGTCGATCTGATGTCTGCGCTGCGGTCGTATGAGGCGAACCAGAAGATGGTGCAGTATTATGATAAAAGCATGGAAAAGGCAGTTAATGATATCGGGCGGATCTAATCTGCTGTAGGGGGAGGAGCAGTTCCATGAATAATTCGATGATCAACTCTTCGGTAAGCATGCATGCCCTGCAGCAGAAGCTGGACTTGCTTGCGAATAATATTGCCAACGTCAACACCTCCGGCTACAAGCGGAAGGAGGCTTCCTTCCAGGACGTGCTGACGAGTGTCAAGCAGCAGCCGCAAGGCTTTCAGAAGGATGGACGGCTGACGCCGCTCGGGTACAATCACGGCTGGGGGAGCAAGCTGGTGGAGGCGCAGCTGAATATGGAACAGGGTTCGCTGGAGAATACAACCAACCCGCTTGATTTCGCCATCGAGGGCAACGGTTTGTTTGAAATCGCGACCGTTGCGCTGGATGCGAACAACCAGCCGGTACAGACGACCCGCTGGACGCGCAACGGGGCGTTTGACATCTCGCCTTCCGTCGATCCGAATGACCCGAACGGCTTTCTGACGACCAAGGATGGCCATTATATTGTAGGAGCCGACGACAATCCGATTCGTGTGCCGCAAAATCATCGGATTATGGTGCAGCCGAACGGAACTGTAGTCGGTTATGACGAAGCAGACCGGACGGCGCCGCCTATTGATCTGGGGCAGATGAAGACGGTTCGCGTGATTCGGCCGCAGCTGCTCCAGCAGGTCGGAGACAACCTGTACGGCTTGTCCGCTGACATTACGCCGGCGCAGCGGGAAGAAATTTTACAAACCGTGACGGCTGAGAACAATGCGGTGGACCCGATTACGGTGCGCCAAGGCTTTATTGAGCAGTCCAATGTAAACCTGCCGCAAGAGATGACGGAGCTGGTCACCGTACAGCGGGCGTTTCAATTGAATGCCCGGGCGATTTCCTCCTCCGATCAATTGATGAATATGGCCAACAATTTGCGCATGTAACGGCCTTACGCAAAGCGAGGTAGAAGGGTTGAGCGATAACCGAAAGAAAGCGAAGCCCGCAGCCAAGACATGGGTCAAGGTAGTTAAGGCGATCATCCGGTGGACGTGGATTCCGGTGGCTTGCTTGGCGGCGCTTTTTATAGGGCTTTCGATAGGATATGTGGTGATTGGCAAGCAGCCGGCGGATGAGGTGCTTCGGTTGGAAACCTGGCGGCATCTGTTTGATCTGGTATTTGCCAAGACGTAAATCAGCAGCGTCAAGACTCCCGTGCAGGGAGTTTTATTTTTTTTCTGAACTAGGTATAATGGAAGGATGTAGGGAGGAGCTGGCATGGTGTGGAATGTGCCTAATCTATTAACGGTCGGCCGCCTGCTTCTGATTCCCTTGTACGGATTCGTGTTTGCGGCTGGGTTCGTCAAGAGCGCTTTCTTCATCCTGCTGGCCGCAGGGCTGACCGATGTGCTCGACGGCTATATTGCGCGAAGGCGCAACCTGGTGACTGCGCTCGGCAGCATGCTTGATCCGCTGGCGGACAAGCTGATGATGCTGACGGTCATTTTGTCGCTCGTCGGCTCCGGCATGATTGCCTGGCAGGCGGCGGGAGCGATTTTTTTGCGGGATGCGGGGATGATTGCGGGCTCTGCGCTGTTTCATTTCCGGGGCAAACGGACCGTGCCGGCAAACGCGCTGGGGAAGCTGACGACCGTTTTGTATTACATCGCTATTTTCCTGATCGTATTCCAGCTGCCGATGGCTCATGTCTGCCTGTGGTTTGTCATCATCGTCTCGTTTGTCACGTCAGGCCTCTATATTGTACAATTCATACGGCTAAACCAAAAGAGCGCTGATGCCTAACTGCGGCTTCCGCGCCCTATTTTCCCCATAAAGAAGAGCCTATGCCCGGCTTGCAGCGATTTGCTGCTTGTTGCCGCATAAGCTCCCTTATATCAACCTTCATTACTGCAGATCATGAAGGGACAAGCGTTATTTTTTGCCAAACAACGTCCGTTTATTCGGAGAAGGGAGTTTGTCCATTTATGTATAATGCTCAACAAATTCAAGACATCATTCCACACCGGTATCCGTTTTTGCTCATTGACAAAATTTTGGAGGTAGAGCCGGGGGTTCGTGCGGTAGGCTTGAAAAATGTAACGATTAACGAGCCGTTTTTCCAAGGGCATTTTCCGGGGTATCCGGTGATGCCGGGAGTGCTTATCACCGAAGCTCTGGCACAGGTGGGTGCTGTAGCACTATTGAAAGTGGAAAGCAATCAAGGTAAAATCGGGCTGCTGGCCGGCGTGGACGGCTTTCGGTTCCGCGATCAGGTTAAACCTGGCGATACGCTCATCCTGGAGGTTGTCATTACCCGTCTGAAGGGAAGCATCGGCAAGGGACAGGCAACCGCCAAGGTCGAAGGCCGCGTCGTCGCCGAAGGTGAAATTATGTTTGCGCTGGCGAACAAAGAGTAAAGCATCCGGGCAAGCGACATCTCGGGCAATTTCAGTTATATATATAACAATTGGGCAGAGGAGATGGAAAAGGATGAGCACGCAAACCCATGTACAGGAGCAATACGAGCTGTGGTTGAACGACCCGGCGATTGACGAGGCAACCAAGGAGGAGCTTCAGGCGATCGCCGGCAATGCCAAAGAAATCGAGGACCGGTTTTACCGGGACCTGGAGTTCGGTACGGGCGGACTGCGCGGCGTAATCGGAGCGGGCACCAACCGGATGAACGCTTATACGATTGCACGGGCTACGCAGGGGCTGGCGCAATTTTTGCTGAAATCGGGCGCGGCATCTCCATCGGTTGTTATTGCTTACGATTCCCGTAATCAGTCCCCGGAATTTGCACTGGAAACGGCTAAAGTTTTAGCTGGAAACGGAATCAAGGCGTACGTGTTCGAATCGTTGCGGACGACGCCGGAGCTATCGTTTGCCGTCAGGTTTTTGCAGGCGACTGCGGGCGTCGTTATTACGGCCAGTCATAACCCGCCGGAATATAACGGCTACAAGGCTTACGGAAGCGACGGAGGACAGCTTGTCCCTGATCAGGCAGAGCAGGTCATTGCCGAAATTCGCGGCGTGCAGTCGTTCGCGGATGTGCGCCGGTTGTCCCGCAGCGAAGCGGAAAGTCAGCGGCTGCTTGAATGGATCGGCGACGCAGTCGATACGGCCTACATCGAAGCTGTGACCTCGGTGAGCCTGAACTCCGAGCTGATCTCCAGTCTCGGCGACAGCTTCCGGATCGTGTTTACTCCGCTGCACGGTGCGGGCAACCTGTCCGTTCGCGCGGCGCTGGCGAAAGTTGGCTTTGAGCATGTACAGGTGGTGGCGGAGCAGGAGCTGCCGGATGCCAACTTCTCAACGGTCAAATCGCCGAATCCGGAGGAGCGCGAGGCGTTTACGCTGGCGATTGAAGCGGCGCGGAAGCTGGATGCCGATATTATTATCGGAACCGACCCGGACTGCGACCGGATGGGGGCTGTCGTGAAGGACCCGCAAGGTGAATATTTCGTGCTGACCGGCAACCAGTCGGGAGCGATTATGGTGGATTACCTGCTGCGCAGCCTAAAGGAACGGGATGAGCTGCCGGGGAATGGCGTCGTTGTCAAAACGATCGTCACCAGTGAGATGGGCGCGGTCATTGCCCGGCATTACGGGGCCCAGGTGGTTAATACCTTGACCGGCTTCAAATATATTGGCGAAAAAATGACACAATACGAACGTACGGGCGAAGCCCGGTTTTTGTTCGGGTATGAAGAAAGCTACGGGTATTTGGCCGGTACTTATGCCCGCGATAAGGATGCAGTAATCGCCTCCATGTTGATTTGCGAAGCGGCTGCGTATTACAAAAGTCAAGGCAAGACATTGTACGACGTGCTTCAGGAGCTGTATGCCCAGCATGGCTATTTCCTGGAGAAGCTGGAGTCGCGTACGCTCAAAGGCAAGGATGGGGTCGAAAAAATCCAGTCGATTATGCAGGACTGGCGGTTGCAGCCTCCAGCTGAGCTGAACGGGCTGAAGGTTGTGAAGGTCGAGGACTTCTCTGCGGGCTTGTACGGCTTGCCGGCCGAAAATGTACTCAAGTATACGCTGGAGGATGATTCCTGGTTCTGTCTGCGTCCGTCAGGTACAGAGCCGAAAATTAAAGTATATTTCGCGGTTCGCGGCGAAACGGGTGAATCGGCGGCCGAAGCGGTGGCCGGTCTGGTGCAGAACGTCATGGCCCGTGTCGATCAATTTCAGTGATAGTGGGAGCTGACAGCGTGAAGGAACGGTTTGGAAGATGGAACAAGTGGGCGTTGAAGGGGTTATGGTGGCTGGTCATCCTGGGGATGCTTGCTGCGCTGCCTGTTGCGTATGAACGGCATCAGACGGAGCAGCAATCCGGCCGCAAGGTGGATGTCGTCTTCGATTACCGCGACCTGCTCGAAATTTCGGATACACAGCCTGATCCGCGCAGCTTTATCGACAAGCAGCTGGAGCTGCTCAAGCAGCATGGCGTAAGATCGCTGGCTGTTTATGAAGCGACGCTGAACGAGCTGAAGCTGGCCCGGCGCATTGAGGTGTTTTCATCTCATGACGCGACGGCGCTGACGCAAACGCCGATTTCCCCCAACGAAAATTTTACCTATATCTTGTTGACCGAGAAGGAATCGGAGCAGCGAATTCGCGCGATGGTGGAGAAAAGCTTCAGCCAGCTGAATGTTCAGGTCCGTCCGTGGAGCTATAAAAACCAGCCAGGGCTCATTATTCAAATGGGGCTGGATGAGGCGCTTATGCAGACGATGGACCCTGATTTTCTGACGATGCAGAAGCTGAAGGAACAAGGGTTCTCCCTCGTTATCCGATTGTCCAATCGACGGCCGTTCCAAACGAATCCGATGGATAAGCTGTTAGGCGATCTTCAGCGGCTTGGCGTCAAATGGGTGATCGTCGACGGTGATTCCGTGCCGGGTTATGTCAGCGCCGAGGATACATTAAATCTCGATAAAATGGGCGAAATGCTGCGCGAGCATCAGATCGGCCTGGCGGCGATCGAGATGCAGAAAACGCCGCAGAAGGGCTTTAACGGCTTGGCCAAGCGAATCCACCATCAGGTCGTGCGGCTGCACTCCTTTACGGAGTCGGATTCGACGAAGCTGACGGAAAGCTTGACCAAGGAAGAATTAGACGGCCGCATCCAGGGGATGGCCGACCGGCTTGTGCTGGCGGTGAAAGACCGCAATATCCGGATGCTGTTCTTGAACGCCCGCGCGGTGAAAAGCGCCGAGCAGGGCAAAATCGTCAATCCGCTGAATGCGATGTATGAAGCGCTGGACGGTAAGGACGGGGCGCTGCCACGAATTGAGCAGGCAGGCTATAGCTTCGGCAACGCTCAAAGCTTCCAGCTCGTCCATTCCGGCTGGCAGACGGTCGCCAAGCTGCTGCTGTGGATCGGAGCGGTGGCGCTGATTGCGTTGACGATTTCGTATTTTGTCGCCGAGCTGGCGCTGCTCGTATTTTTGTTAGGCATGCTTGGCTCCGCCGGACTATTCGTCCTCAGCTCCAGCATATTTGCCCAGGCGCTGGCGCTCGGTGCGGGGACATGCGCCTCCTCGCTTGCCATTATGTTCGCTCTGCGGGCGGCAAAGCGTAAGCGGGAGCAGCCGTCGGGCTCGCGAGTCGGGTTCGCGGTCGGGCTGCTGCTGCGGTCGACGCTTATCTCGGTCATCGGCATTCTCTTTATCGTCGGCTTGCTGAACCAGATTACGTATGCGCTTGTGCTTGAGCAATTCCGCGGCGTCAGTGTGCTGCATCTGGCCCCGATTGCCATCGTTGCGTTGTACTGGCTGCTGTTTCTGGAGCCGATTAGCCACAAGGAGCGGCTGGGGCGTGCGCGTGAGCTGCTGTCGAAGCATATCAGCGTATTATGGGTCATTGCGGCGGCTTTGATTGCCGCAGTTGGCTTCTACTATTTGTCCCGGACCGGCAACGAGGGAACAACGACTGGCGTTGAGCGTTATTTCCGTTCGTTCCTGGAAAATACGCTGGGTGTCCGGCCGCGCAGCAAGGAGTTTTTAATCGCGCATCCGCTGTTTATTCTCGGCGCTTACTTGAGCTTTAAATACCGGAGTGCGTTGATTCTGATTTTGCTTGGTGTGATCGGACAAGCTTCGGTTGTTGACACTTTTGCGCACCTGCATACGCCGCTTGTTATTTCGTCGATCCGGGTTGTCTACGGACTGGCCTTCGGTACGCTGATCGGCTTCGCGTTTATTGGCGTCTGGGAAATTGTCACAAGGAGCTGGCGCCGATGGCTACCCCGAATCAACGCATCGTAATTTCCGGTTATTACGGATTTAATAACAGCGGCGACGAAGCTGTGCTGCAGTCCATCCTGTTTGCTTTGCAGGAGCAAGGGGCACGGCAGGGCGTAAAATTTACCCCTGTCGTGCTGTCCATTAATCCGGAGTGGACTTCCCGTACGTATGGCGTGGAGGCTGTACACCGGATGAGAATCAAGGAAGTATGGCAGGCGCTGCAGCAGGCCGACGGATTGATTAGCGGCGGGGGGAGCTTGCTTCAGGATGAGACAAGCGCCAAGACGATTCCGTATTACATCGCCGTTATTCGTATGGCCCAATGGCTGCGCAAGCCGGTATTTATTTATTCGCAAGGGATTGGACCGGTTCACCGCAAGCTGTTTTACGGCTTGATCCGGGGCGCCTTCCGCCGCTGTGAGCTGGTGATGGTTCGCGACGAGGAGTCGAAGGCGCTGCTGCAGCGGATGGGGCTCCATGAAACGCAAGTGAGTGTCGTGCCTGATCCTGTGATGGGCATGCCGCTGCGCGAAGGGGTTTCAATCCGGCCCAAGGAAGGAAAGCCAATTGTTGGCGTGTCTGTTCGCTGGTGGAATGAGGATCGCTCGGAGCTGAACGCGGTAGCCGAGGCACTTCGTCAAGTGCTGGAGCAGACGGAAGCGACCGTACGGTTTCTGCCGTTTCATCTCCCCTCCGATGAGCAGGCGTCCCTGTATGTCCAGGAGCGGCTGGGGGAACGCTACAAAAGCAGGATCTCCATCGCCCGCGATGTGACGCATCCGCAAGATATGCTGGCTGAGGTCGCGGGCTGCCATACACTGCTGGGCATGAGGCTTCATGCGTTAATCTATGCGGCCGGCCAGTACGTACCGATGGTGGGGCTCTCTTATGACCCGAAAATTGACCAGTTTCTGAACCGGCTCGGCATGAAGGCTGCTGCAAGCACGGCTCGGCCGGATGCGGACGCCATGGCTGCGGAGCTGTTGAATCAGCTGCGAAGCCGGGATAGCTGGCTGAAGGAGAAGCGGCGGAAGATCGCCAACCTGCAGAAGGAAGCGCAGCTTCCGGCAGATGGAATCGCTCGTTTTTTTGCAGATCGGTTGAAGAAATAGCGAATCAGGCGAGTAAACGTCCGGCGTACGGGGTAATATTTTTTTGAAAAAACGTGTCTGAGGGCGTAATTCGTAGTGAAAGTGATTTGCACGTAGGAAATTGTCCGAAAACCTTGAATAAACTATGAAAACCACAAAAAAACCGCCCAAATTGATTGAAATTGCATATGGAGTTTAGCTGAACGCGCGGGTATAATTTGAAGTGTTTGGGGCTTTCATAGACAAAAGGGGTTGTGAACAGGCATATGAGTTGGTTATACGCGATCGGATTCGTCGCAGCCATGTTAATCGCATTACTTATGACGCCGCTGGTCAAACGCTTCGCTTTCAAGGTTGGAGCCGTTGACGCGCCGAACCACCGCAAGGTACATAGCCGCATTATGCCGCGGCTTGGCGGCTTGGCTATCTTTATTGCTTTTGTTGCTTCCTATTTCGTTGTTTCACCGGCTATGGATGCGTTGAAGTCGGATGTCGTATTCGGGCTGCTGGTCGGCGGCGCAATTGTTGTCCTGATTGGGGCGTTGGACGATCGCTTCGACTTATCTCCGAAAATCAAGCTGCTCGGTCAGATTTTGGCCGCCAGTGTAGTTGTGTATTCCGGCGTTGTGATTGATCTGGTTAATGTACCGTTTGGCGATCAGGTGATTTCTCTAGAGTGGCTTGCAGTACCGCTGACGATTTTCTGGATCGTTGGTGTGACCAATGCCATCAATTTGATTGACGGGTTGGATGGGCTGTCGGCAGGCGTTTCCGGAATTGCCACGACAACGATTCTGATTCTCGCCTTGATGATGGGCAATGTAACGGTCGTATTGCTGTGCACGCTGCTGCTTGGCAGCATCGGAGGCTTTTTGTTCTATAATTTTCACCCGGCGAAAATTTTCATGGGCGACTCTGGCGCGCTGTTTCTTGGCTTTACGCTGGCTACCTTGTCCGTGCTCGGATTCAAACAAGCGACAGTTGTTTCCTTGCTTGTTCCGATTATGATTCTTGGTGTTCCCTTATCAGATACGTTTTTCGCGATCCTTCGCCGCTGGGTGAATAATTTGCCGATTTCGGTAGCTGATAAAAGCCATCTTCACCACTGCTTGCTTCAGCTAGGGTTCAGCCATCGGACGACGGTGCTTATCATTTATGCGATTGCCGCTGTATTTGGTTCATCCGCAGTGCTTCTGTCTTACATATCGCAGCAGGAGACATTGTGGGCCGCGGTGCTGCTGGTTGTTATTTTGCTCTGCGTGCTTGTGCTTGGCGCTGAGGCAATCGGTATCATTAGCAAGACGAAGAAGCCGGTTTTGCGCTTCCTGAACAAATTGGGGCTGAAAACCAGCGTGCTCGCCAAATCACGCAATAATTAAATGAAGAAACGCGATAAAGCAACAACCCGGACCCGGAGGTTCGGGTTTTTTCGTGCTGCAAATGAACGGGAGCCTAAATTTTTGGTTGATTTTAGCCGATAACATAGGTACACGAAACTTTTTCCTGGTCGTTATGCGATACGGAAGCAGCGGTGGAAGGAGGGCCATCGGTACGTTGGGAGTCGGCACTGGTTTACAATACATTATTTCGCTATGCAAGGAGGAGTAACTTTTGAAACGGCAAGCAACCCGAGTCACATCAGCATTGCTTATCCTGGTGATGCTGCTTACGTTATGGACGCCCTTACCAGCACATGCAGCAACTGCGATCACAATTGATATTTCCAATCTGAACAACGTATCGGCTGCATCTGCGGGAGATGAGCATAAGCCGTCCTCAGCCAACACAATTGATACGTTTACGACGAACCCGATTACGTTGACTGCGAACTTCGCAGGCATACCGGATAACCAGGTTCAGGGCATCTATTTGCGGATTACAAATACGACAACCTTGAAGGTTACCGAGGACAAAACGATCAAGCCGATTCAGAACGGCAACGAAATTACGTTTACTAACGTACTGCTGACGCAGGGCTTGAATAAAATTGAGCTTAAGCACGACTCGTTCGGTTACACGTCTGTGCCGGGCTGGGCCAACTTTTCTGCGGCGATGTCGATCAGCGACCTTGCTTTGAATAGCCAACCGCTGGTTGAAAATTCGACCGTTACCAAAACAGGCACGCTGCAATCCATTACAGGTACAGCTTATAATGCGGATGAAATCACGCTTTATTTAAATGGCGAGGCGTATTACCCTGCGAGCTTCGCGCGCAATAAGTTTACTTTCTATTTTAATACAGGCCGTGTCAGCGATATGAAGCTCAAGCCCGGTAATAACGAGCTGACCTTCGTCGCCCGGCAAAACAACAACACGTATTCCTTGAAGCGCAAGTTTATTTATGATGATGGCGCCGCGTATCCCTATGACATTGGCGTTTCTCAGCTAACGACTCCGCTCGATTGGAAGGAAATCGTAACGCGCCCGACAATTGAAACAACCGGCGTAACCGATGTGACGGCGCGGCTCAAGCTGAAGACGATCACATCGTCGGTTTACGAGTACGAGTACGCGTACATCTCTCTGGCGGGTATGGAGAGCCAGTATAAAGTACGGTACGACTTTCTTACCAGAAGCTTCACAGTCATGTCCAGCTTGCCGACTCCGCTGCTGAATAACGGCAACCCCGGCGTTAATACGCTGACAGCGCCAGTTGCCGTATCCGGAGACTTTGCTACGCACGAGATTCAGATTGATTTGCCGATTTCAGTCGGCAGCCAGACCCAGATCATGAAAGTTCAATATGAAGACACCAATTTCCGCCTGCCTCCGATTGAGGAGCTTTACTACTTTGATTTTGTGGATAAAAACAAGCCGTATGTCGATGGTGACGTTCAGCTCGTTGTTGATGAAACCGTGACGCCGAATCGGACCGTATCGCTGAATAAACCTGATGTCAGCACACAAATTAACCGATTCCCGTCCAAGCTGCGTATATTCACCAAAAATGCCGATCAGGTGCTGATCAAGGTGAATGGTCAGCCTTACGATGATCAGGATGCAACAACGCCTAATACCGGCGGTTTGTATACGGTGACCAGTGATCAGGCCGATGTTATTTTGAAGGGGATTTCGGACGGCTTGACCGTTTTTGAAGTTATTCCTTACAACGCAGGTTCGCCATGGCCAGCTTCCACCAAGTCGTACAACCTGCAGATTTCATCGTCGCCGCTGCTGATTTTGGATAACGTGTACAACGGGATGGTAATTTCGAATAAAGACCAGCTTCGCTACGGGTCTTTGCATCCGACGATTACCGGGCGCATGATGAACCGGGCCGGAGCGCCGGTCGAAGTGCTGCTGAACGGGTCAGCGCTCACGCTTGATTTTTCGGCTGATCCCAATGGAGAAGCGTTCGTTATTCCGGCAGCGCAGTTGAATGCGACCGGGGTGCTTGACCAGGACGGCAAGAAGTCATTGACGTTTACAGTTAAGGTTGGGACGCAAGAGGTTGTGTTCAAGTATGACTTTTTCATTATTTCGGACACCGGCCCGTCTATCGCATCGTTTGATCTTGATTACATCACAAGCGATTCGCGTTTTGTGAAGACAACAACCGGCTACACGACTACAGCTTCGCAAATTAACGTCATTGGCCAAGTGGTTCAAGGTACGATGACCCCGACTATTACATTAAGTGTTCAATATCCAGGCGCATCGACGGAAGTTCCATTGACGATTACCCAGACGAACGTTGGCGATGCACAGCGGACCGTCCAGATTCGGCTGGACAGCTACAATTTCCCGGCAGGCAATTATGGGGAGTACATTTTCACCTTGAAAGTGCGGTCGCCGAATGGCTCTGAGCTTCGCCAGCAGCTGCGCGTCAAACGCGAGCCGCAGCCGTTCCGGATTATAGATCCGTTGTCAGTTGGGTCTACGACGCTGCAGGACCTGGTGTTGGTCAAAAATACAGCAGGCAAAAGTCAGCTGAACATTAACAAAAACTATATGACGTTGTTTATCTATGCTGAAAACTCGACTAGTGTGCTCGTTGGCAAGGAAACAGCGCTGGCACAAAAAGCTTACCCGGGTTTATATCGTTATGATGTGACAAATTTAAAGGCAGGCAACAATGAGATTAAGTTTACGATTGTACGGGGCGACAATCAGCAGCCTGGCTCGATCGTGCTTAATAATACGAATACGCCAATTGAAGGCTTGCAGTACAAGGCGAAGATGAATACTTCATTTAAAGTATTCAGCGGCGACATCAGTCTGACGTTCCCTAAAGACACGAAGCTGATTCGCAATGATCGTGACAGCCGGTTTATTTCCACGGATCGCAGCCTGCTGTTTGCTATTGCGAGTACGGTAGACGGCCGGGTTGAAAAAAGTGAAACTCCGGCATTTAAAGATTTCCTGGTTGAAAAAACGGGACGCTTCCGTCCTGCGAGCAAACGTTATTGGATTGATGGGGGAACAATCGAAGAAATTTCAGACGTTGACCCTGATCGCGAAAACTTGATGACGCAAGCCTTGATCAAAGGCGGCGGACGTTTGCCTACAGAACGGTCCGATATCAACTCGGCGTTGGGCCAATTTCATAACCGTGATATCAAATACTTGGTTGTGCCAAGCAAGCCGGGCACGCTTACTTTGAAATTCGATACGGCCATACGTGATGAAGCCTGGAGATACTTGAGCGTATTCCAGTACAACGTCTTTGAAAATCCGAATGGCGGCAACATGCCGTCCCGTCCAAACGGCGAGTGGAAAAACATTGGCGGGGTGGTCAACAGCAAGGATAATTCGATTACTGTGCCGATTGACTCCTTCGGTTATTTCCAGGTCATGTACATGGATAACGGTTTTGGGGATTTGGATACAGCGTCCAATAAGCACTGGGCGAAGCTATTTATTGAAGCTCTGTACTCCAAAGGCGTTATGCGCAGCAAGGATACGGAGACAAGCCGTTTCCTGCCGGATGAGTTTATTACCCGTGGTGAATTTGTGCAGATGCTGGTCAATATTTTCAACATTCCGTTGGAAAACCCGGATACCCGCGTCGACACAAGCGATCGCACCTATAATGGTATGTTTATCGACGTGCCGCGCGGCAGCGACTTGCGCAGCGGATTCGGCTTGTATGACTTTAAGCATATTGAAGCTGCAGCTCGTGCAGGTATTGTACGCGGAACGGCAGGCAATATATTTGGGCATGATCAGACGCTGACGCGTTCGCAGGCCGCTTTGATGATTGCCCGTGGGCTCGACTTGAAATTATCGGATGTAACGAAAGCAACAGCGTCGCTTCAAAAGTCGTTTACGGACGGAGTAACGATTACTGACCCTGAGTTTATTCCTGCAATTGAAGCTGTCACCAAAGCCAAGCTGATGGATGGTATTCCGAATGATTTGCTGGAAGGCCAAACCAAGCAAACGGTTCGATTTGACGGCGGGTCTAACATTACGCGTGCGCAAGCAGCCGCCATTGCTTATCGTGTGCTGCAGCAGCAAAAGAAATTCCCTTAATAGCACAAGCACATAGAAAAGGCATCTGTTTCGGACCATGTCCGTTCAGATGCCTTTTTTTGTTGACTCCATATGGAGGCGGTCTAGGATTGGGTTCATGATTTTAAGCTATACGAATTGTATGGCAGATGGAAAATACTTAGTAATGACGCAGTTGATAGATAACGTGTATACTAAGTTTCGTAAGCGGGCGGCGCTGATTTAGACGAAGCGGGCTGCCGAGATGCGAAAGTTGGGGCATTAGAAAAAAACAAAAAGTTTTTTTCAAAGAGCGCAACTTTTCAAAGAACCTTGCGTTTAATACATTGAAACAACAAGGGCGCACAAAAAAAAGCAAACAAAGAGCAGGGTTTGGATAATATTCACAAAATACGCTCTTTACCTTTGTTGGCATGTCAGTGTATAATGTTCAATGGTATGTAATTGTCTATGATTAGTGTTTACTAGTTTCTGCAATTTTATACGTTGCAGACTTAACTAAGCTATATGACATTTTGCTCGCTCAACTCTGGGAAGGGGGTGAATCGGCTAATGAGGGAATCGGGCTATAATTTTTCTACAGAAAATTCTCAACAACCGAAAGATATTCGAGGAGGAGAAAAAAAGGTTATGAAAAAAAGTTTATCCGCAATTCTGTCTTTGGCTATGGCATTCTCGATGTTTTCTTCCGTGGCATTCGGTGCTGACGAAGCTGCTACAACAACGAAGAAATCATCTGCTGACTTTGATGATCTGAAAGATCTGACTGCAGAGCAAAAAGCAATTTTCGATAGCATGATCGGCGCTGGCATCTTCGACGGCACTGGCGAAAAAGAATTCGGTTTGAAAGACAAAATGAACCGCGCTCAATTCGCTAAAGTTGCTGCTTTGATTTTTGACCTGAACGTTGATCAATCCGTTAAAACTTCCAGCTTCTCCGATGTTAAAGCAGAAGATCCAGCTAACGGCTACGCTCTTCCTTACATCGAAGCTCTGAAAGCAGCTGGCTTGACTGATGGCTACGCTCCAGGCCAATACAACCCTGCTGGCGAAGTAACGAAGCAAGAGCTCGCTACTTTCTTGGTTCGTGGTCTTGGTTGGGAAGCTGATGCAAAAGCAAGCGCAGGCGTAAGCGACAAAACTGTGTCCGACTGGGCTAAAGGTTATGTAGCAATCGCGATCGAGAAGAAAATCTTGGATAGCGGCGCTGACGGTACTTTTGGCGGTTCTTCCGCAGCAACTCGCGACCTGCTGGTAATTGGCGCTTATAACGCTGACAAAGCTTATGTTCCAGCTGGTAAAGTAAGCCTGACTGAAGCTAAAGCAGCTGGCGCAAAAACAGTTCAAGTAACTTTCAACAAACCAGTTGATACAGATAAAGCTAAAATTTCTTTGAAAAAGGGAACTCTTGAGCTTGCTACAACTACAAAGTTCTCTGAAGATAAGAAATCTGCTGTACTGACACTAACTGACAGCAAAATTAGCGCTGGTTCTTACTCGGTTGCTGTTACAGGTCTTGATGCAGCGGTTGTCGACAAGACTACTGCTGAATTTACAGCAGAAGATGAGAAGCTGGTTAAACTCAGCTTTGTGAATCCAAGCGAAAAAATCGCTAAGTCGCCTAGTGTAACGATTAAAGTTAAAGGCGAAAACCAGTACGGTGAAAATGCATCTATTACTGGTGGAAACTACACAGCTATGGCTGGTGGCGAAACTAAAACTGTAAAAAGAAATGAAGATACAGGCGTCCTTGAAATTGAGTTGAACTCTGCTGTTAAGCCTGGTACAACAACTCAATATACAAGTGAGTTGGATGTTATTCCTGTAAACATCTACTTGACTAACTCTAATATTTCTGCCCAAAAGACGTTTAAAGTAGGCACAGAGCCTATGGTCAGCAAAATTGAGCTGGGAGCACCTGTTTACTCAACTGGCGCTTCGACTTTGAACGGCGAAGGCGAGTATGTTGAGTTGCCAATTACAAGATATGACCAATATGGTGATGTCTTTAAAGACAACGATAAATTTACTGGCGACTTTGCTGCTTTGAGTGATCGCACTAAGGCTGATGTTATTATTACACCTTGGAATGATGAGGCTTTGAAGTATGATGATACAACAGCTAAAAAAGACAAGCTGAAAATTAGCTTGAATAAAAATGTTGATAAAGCTGGCGAATATACTGCAACAGTATATGTTAGTGGCTCTTCCGCTACAGCTACACTTTCTGTTAAGTCGACGAAGCTCGCTACTACCGTAGACTTTGGAACATTTAACGGCGTGCTGGCGACAGGTGATCAAGAGAAGTACATTCCTATTGTTGCTTACGATGCTAATGGCGCTCAGTTGAGTGCAGATGATATCGTAGATAACGCTAAGAACAAACGCTTTACAATTTCTGTATCCGGTGCTTCGTTCCCGACAGGCTCCCTGGGTAACGGAAATGATGCAATTGTGACTAGTGGTGAGCACAAAGGTAAGATCAAGCTTGATTCGATTACATCCGGTAAAGGCGGAGTGGTTTACGTTAACTTCGGCATTTACACTGCTAACGTTCAAGTTAACAAAAACCAACAATTTACAGTTCAAGACTACCGGACAGCTGATACGATTAGATTGGTAAGCAGCGAGCCTAAGCACAAGGCTGTTGAAGGTGGAGCTTCCAAGGTTAAATGGGAAGTTAGAGACCAATACGGTGAAGTTCTTGATGCACTCAGCGCAGCTAACAAAGATAACTATCGCTTGGTAACAACTATAACTGGCGATGTTAATGTTAGTGGACCAGTTTCAAATGGTTCCGTTATTAACGGTGATGGGTTTAAGGCATTCAACGGCAAAGAAATTAAGCTGACTGCTAAAAATCCAGGTCCAGCAGCAACAAAAGTTAAGCTTGAAGTGAAATTGCTTGAAAATAAAACAGCATTTGCAGATTCTTCGAAAACAACAACTCTTAAAACGGTTGACAATGAAGTAGAAGTTCTTCCAAATACAAGTGACCTGACTTATACGGTTGCTGCTGTTAAAGATCTGTATGCAGTGTTGGATAGTGGTTTGACTGCAGCATTCAAAGGCGAAAACTATAAAGAGTACTATAACTCTTTGGGGAGAAACCTTGATGTTACGGCTAAGGACAAAGGCGGTAACGATGTAGCAGTACCAGAGAACCTTATTACCGGTGTTGCATCTTCTAACAACAACGTAGCTCACGCTGTTTATAACACTGGCTTTGGCTTTAGCTATGATGCTGCAACTGGAACTGTATCCCAAACTGCCTCTACCTCAGATGCTGGTAAAGCAGTAGTTGTAGGTAATAAAGCAGGTACTTCGCAAATTACTGTTCAGTACAGAACGGTTCTCGGTGAAACAAAAACTAGCATCGTTAACGTTAATGTAAAAACTGACGCAGTTTCTGTCGCTAGTGTAACTGCAGGTAATAAAAATGTAGATGCATTACGTAAATTTGCTGACCCTACTACGCTGGTAGATAATGCTACGGCATTGCTTGATCTGAAAGTAATTGATAATTATGGAATTGAGTATACTAAAGCCGAAATCTTTAACTTTAAACAGTTTACAGGTATTCTTTACTCGGTTTCGGACGCAGTAGGTGGTACTGTTTCTGTATCGGCAGACGGTGTAGTTACAGTGGGTAGTGGCGTTACTAAGTTTACTTTGAAAGCTGTATCGGGTAGCTTCTCTGTACAAACTGATGTAAAAGTTACTGGTACTGCTACTCCTTAGTAATTAATTAACAATTTTGCTTAAACAAAAGGGACCCGGAAGGGTCTCTTTTGCTTGGAGAGGAATGATAAGTATCAACTCCACGTATAAGTTTATTTTCGTAACTTCAATTTTATTTCTATGCATAACTTATATAGCGAATGCTACTCCGCCTGTTAATCAGCAACTTTCAGGTTCGATTGAAGATCCAATTATTACTAAAAGCTATTTTGATAGTAAAATAAAGGAACTAATAAACAATGGTTTTAAAGTCGAAGATACGGGCCCAAACAGTTTACCCAAAAATACTGATAATTCTCTACTAACATCCAACCTCACCGTCATCCAACTCCAACAAAATCAAACCCTGTATGGCGGAGCGGGTGCAGAAATTATCGTTCGGAGCGGGAAAGTAATTGCTACCAGCTCGGACGAGAGCGGGATGGCCGATGTTACCATTGGTAAAGACATAACGGCAGGGATGCCGGTTGAACTGAATCATTTACTTATTGTCCCGCGTGAGGGCCGTGGCATTAAAGCCGATCCGAAAAATAAACAAGATATTTATGTGATGGTTCGCGGAAGCTATTCCATTGTAAATGCCGACGGTACTAAAGTTTCTAACGCAGTGACTCCATAATTTTACCCGCAGCACCAATAGTTTATACGTGTTGTGCTCTTGGTTGGGGAGATAATAATCGCACATCAATCAAGAGGAGGTTTACTTATGTCGAAAAGCAATAAAAAAGTGGTACCAGAATGCGGAAAAGCGTTGGATGTTCTTAAATACGAAATAGCCGCTGAGCTCGGACTGCCCGTTGGCAAACAAGCCGCAGCGATGAATGTCGAATTTGCTACGGAGCTAGGAACAATTCCAGCTTATTCGGTTAAGGAAGACTACTGGGGCCATATCGCTTCGCGTGATGCCGGAGCTGTCGGAGGAACAATCACTGCTAGGTTGATCAAAAAAGCGGAGGAAACCTTATTTAGTTTATAAAACCCGGATAGTTTGAGTTTGAACTGATAATTTATTTAAACTAAGTACTTTGGCTCTAATCTAGAGCAATTGTTAATTTTCTAGAGCTGATTCCTCATGCATTGACACTATAGGGCAAATCCAGTAACATACAAATTGAAGGTAGCCAGAAAAAAACCTTTTCCTCCCGGAAAAGGTTGATTTTTTATAACAGTCAAAATTTTCTATTTATAACTAGTAGTAGGAGGTTATTGTTCATGTCTGTTCCTTCTGGTCGTCGTTTATTTACTTCCGAGTCCGTTACTGAAGGTCATCCGGATAAGATTTGTGACCAAATTTCTGACTCAGTGCTGGACGCCTTTCTGGCAAATGATCCGAACGCTCGTGTAGCTTGCGAAGTTTCCGTAGCTACAGGGTTGGTTTTGGTTATTGGTGAAATATCGAGTCAGTCCGAGTTTGTGGATATCCAAGCTATTGCTCGCCAAACGGTTAAGGAGATCGGCTATACACGTGCAAAATATGGCTTTGACTCCTCTACCTGCGCCGTATTGGTTTCTTTGAACGAACAGTCGGCTGACATTGCGCAAGGCGTTAATAAAGCGCTGGAAGCTCGTGAGGGCCAAATGTCCGATGATGAAATTGAAGCAATCGGCGCAGGCGATCAAGGTATGATGTTTGGCTTTGCTGTAAATGAAACGCCTGAGCTGATGCCATTGCCGATTTCGTTGTCTCATCAGCTTTCCCGTCGTCTGTCTGAGGTACGCAAAAACGGAACGTTGACCTATTTGCGTCCTGACGGTAAAACGCAAGTGACTGTTGAATACGATGGAGACAAGCCTGTGCGTGTGGATACCATTGTTATTTCGACGCAGCATGCGGAAGAAATTACCCTGGAGCAAATTCAAGCGGATATTAAGGAGCATGTCATCAAACCTGTTGTTCCTGATCACTTGATTGATGGCGATACCAAGTATTTTATTAACCCAACAGGCCGTTTTGTTATTGGCGGACCGCAAGGGGACGCTGGCTTGACAGGCCGCAAAATCATCGTGGATACGTATGGCGGGTATGCTCGTCATGGCGGCGGCGCGTTTTCCGGTAAAGATCCGACAAAGGTTGACCGTTCCGGCGCTTATGCAGCACGTTATGTAGCCAAAAACATTGTGGCTGCCGGTCTTGCCGATAAGTGCGAAGTTCAGCTTGCGTATGCAATTGGTGTTGCTAAGCCGGTTTCGATTGCGGTCGATACTTTCGGCACAGGCCGAGTTAGCGAAGAGAAGCTGGTTGAAATTGTTCGTCAAAACTTCGATCTGCGTCCTGCAGGTATTATTAAAATGCTTGACCTGCGTCGTCCGATTTACAAGCAAACTGCGGCGTACGGCCACTTCGGCCGTACGGATGTGGATCTTCCATGGGAGCGCACAGACAAAGCGGAGCAATTGAAGGCCGACGCACTGGCGTAAGGAAGTCTGGACGCTGACTTCTATTTTTCGCTTTTCTGCGAAAAAAGCTTTCCTGACGGACTGATGGCGGAAAACTATGTAAGCTACTTTAATGGAGATCATGTTGAACAGAATATGAGGTTCAATCTTTGACCTCTGATCTCTAACGGTTGATCTGTCTAAGCAAGACGATCCGAAAGCATGACGCGGATCGTCTTGTTTGCGTTCGAAGATTTTTTTACCTCTCAACTTTCGTAACTTTTCCAATAGAATCAGAGTCTATACATAGGGAGAGAGCAAATAGAGAGGAGCAATAACGAAGTGATTTTGCAAAAAAAATGGAGGAAGCTGTCGTGTGTCGTCCTTGCCGCATCCTTGTTTCTGTCCACCATGTCGATTACGCCGATGGCCTTGGCCGCAACTGACCCTGTTTTAACGAAGGTCGGTGAAGAAATTTTAACATCAGGCGCTATTTTGAAACGATACACCTGGGAAACTGTTCGCAGTAAAAAGGATGTCAAGGTGAATGCCAATGTCATTGAGGTTGATTTGACGAACCCGTACGTGAAGCTGGATGTGATGACAGGGACAAACAACCAGTTTACGAAAAAGCAAACGGTGCTGCAGATGGCGAAGGAAACGAAGGCCGTAGGTGGTGTAAACGGCGACTTTTATAATACGCAAGCAGAGGGCGTGCCGATGGGTCCGCAAATTTCGAACGGACAGTTGATGGCAACCCCTCCGTACTTGCCGGGATTTTATACGTTTGCGTTAGATCAAAACAATAAGCCAATCGTTGATCTGTTTACCTTTGCAGGAAATATCATCGCCAAGGACGGGGTAACCTATCCATTAGGCGGCATTAACAAAACGTACTATTGGTCGGAGCCGGAGGGCATTCACAGCCATATCGACGGGATGTTCATGTATACGAACGCCTGGGGGCAAGAGGATCGCTCCAATGATGGCGTAACGGTTCCGACGGAGGTATTGGTTCAAAACGGCATCATCAAGCAAATTGCAGATAATGGCGTGATTCGTATGATCGCTCCGACCGATGGATACATCCTGCGAGCTTCCGGCAAGGCGGCTGACTATGTGCGCACACACTTGAAGGTTGGCGATCCGTTGAAGGCGGACTATAAGGTTAGCGCGCAAAATCCAAACACCGCGTACGACGTGTCCAAGTTCAAAATGATGATCGGCGGGCATACGATTCTTGTCGATGAGGGGCAGCCGGCGGCATTTTCTCGGGAGGTTGCCAGTCTGTGCTGCACGCGTTCCCGCACAGCGTTAGGTTATTCCCAGGATCAACGCTATGCCTATATCATTACGGCCGATTATAGCGGTGAAAGCAAAGGTCTGACGATGGCTGAGCTGCAGCAGTTTATGATTCAGGTCGGCGTATGGAAAGGGTTAAATCTTGATGGCGGCGGTTCGACACAGATGGTGGCCCGGCCACTCGGGCAATTCGAACCGGTGCTTGCGAATAAAACGGAAACGGGCATTCAACGCCGGGTCGTGAATGGAGTGGGGGTATACTCGACCGCGCCGCAGGGTCAGCCTAAATCTTTATTCGTGCAAGCTCCGGGTGCGGTATTTATCGGCGAGGCCGCGGCTCTTGGCACAGGCGGCTATGACGAGTTTTACAACCCGATTGCTGCGGGCACAGTTAAAGCGCAATGGAGCGTAGCTGGCGGCATGGGTTCGTTTCAGGACAACGTTTTTACCGCGAGCCGGGCAGGAACCGCTAAAGTTACCGCAGCGGCCGGAAGTGCCAGCTTTACGACCGATCTCCAGGTTGCGGGCCGCAATCAGCTTGCCAGTCTGAAAATTATGGCTGACAGCATGGCTTTATCTGAAGGTGAAACGTATAAAATTCCGGTTGTTGCGACGACGACGTCCGGCGTAACACGCGAGGTGCCGCCTGAGCTGATTCAGTGGGAGCTGCGAGGGATTGAGGGCAAGGCCGAGAACGGCAAGCTGACGGTGACCAGTCTCAAAGGCAGTACAGGCGCCCAGCTTATCGCGCGTTACGACGGGTACAGCACGATGGCCTCAATCCCGATCGGGATTGACAAGCCGTTTTATGATCTGGACGAGCATGCCGTGATGACGCTGCCCGCACATAAGCCGGAGGAAGTTACGGCTGCGGTTTACATTAAGCCGTCCGAGACCGGCAATAAATATTTGGAGCTGAAATACGACTTTACCGGAGGAACCGGGAACAAATGGGCTTTTGCCACCATGGATACGGGAGTGCTCGTGGAAGGCCAGCCACAAATGCTCAAGCTGCGTGTAAATGGCGATGAAAGTCTGAACTGGCTGCGTGCCGAGCTGCTTGACAATAAGGGGGAGACGATTCGTGTTGATCTCGCCCGCAATGTAAACTGGAAGGGCTGGAAGCAGCTGTCCGCCGATCTGACCGAATACAACATTACGTATCCGATTCGCTTGCAAAGCGTCTATCTCGTTAATGAAGAAATCGGCCAGGATGAGCGTGCGGCTCAGGGCAGCATCGGAATTGACGATATTACGTTTACGTACCGCGGCGCTGTGTCGCAGCCTGCCAGGAATTCCGTCGGCTTGACCGTGGACAAAAAGTCGGTTACCGTTAATGGTAAGGGAATGACGTTGGAGGAGGCTCCGTATATTACGGAGGGCAACACCTTGATCCCGATTCGGTTCGTCACCGATGCGCTCGGCGGGACCGTCCGGTGGGATGATCAGGAGCGCAAGGTAACGATCATTCATGGAACGAAGCTCATCGACCTGTGGATCGACAATAAAGACCTCATCGTCAACGGGCAGCGCGTGACGGCTGAGGTCGCTCCAGTGATCAAAAGCAACCTGACAATGGTGCCGCTGCGCATCTTATCAGAGAACTTAGGCTGGAAAGTGACCTGGGATGCGAAAACAAGACAAATTACGCTACAATAATTAGTACTAGAAGCTCTCACAATCTTTTCTGAATATGGTACTATATTGCTAGTAACTTGAGAAAAATGGCGAAGGGGCTCTATCCGGATGCAAGTGGATGTCTTTGACCGCGTCATCAAAAATGCCATTGATGTCATGGAAAACAGCAAATATCAGGTCTTCGAAATCTGCGAGAGCGTCCGGACCGAACGCGAAGCGCTCAATAATGAGCTTCAATTAGTCATTGAAGAAACGAAGCGAATGATCGACACGGTAGATCGGTTTGAAGTCGAATATCGGCGCTCACGCGTCCGGCTGACCGAGGTAAGCCGGGACTTCAAGCGGTTCAATGAAGAAGATATCCGAGCTGCCTATGAGGCGGCTACACAGCTTCAGGCGCAGCTGGCTATTCATAGGGAAAAGGAACTGCATCTCAAGCATCGGCGGGACGATTTGCAGAAGCGGATCAAAAATGTGGACCGGCAGCTGGAGCGTGCAGAAGCGCTTGTTTCCCAGTTTAATGTGGTTTTGGAATATTTGTCAGGTGATCTGAACCAGGTGACCCGATTGCTCGAATCCGCGAAAAACCGCCAGCTGCTTGGCTTGAAAATCATTCTTGCTCAAGAGGAAGAACGGAAGCGCATTGCCCGGGAAATTCACGATGGGCTGGCGCAAAATATGGCCAACATGGTGTTGCGGACGGAAATTACGGAACGGATGCTGGCCAAGGAAGCTTATTCTGCGGTCAAGGAAGAACTGAATGATCTGAAGTTTAGCGTGAGGAGCGGGATTGAAGAGGTGCGGAAAATTATTTTCAATCTCCGCCCGATGGCGCTGGATGATCTTGGCTTAGTTCCGACGTTGCGCAAGTTTGTACAGGATTTCGAAGAAAAGGCGAAAATCAGCACCAAGTTTGAGATGGTGGGCAAAGAAATCCGCCTCCCGTCAGGCATGGAGGTAGCGGTGTATAGGCTCGTGCAGGAGACCTTCTCCAATGTGCTGAAGCATGCACAGGCTACGCACGTGACCTTGGAGCTGATGTTTCAGCAGCAGATGATTAAGCTGACCGTAAGCGACAACGGCGTCGGCTTCGCCGCTGATACGATTGATAAGAAAATTACAAGAGGCAGTCACTATGGCATTATGGGGATGCGGGAACGGGTTGAGCTGCTGGAGGGCAGGCTGGACATCCAGTCTGCGGTAGGAGCGGGCACAAAGTTTTCAATGGTGATTCCGATTAAATCCGAAAATAAGGAGGAGTAATTCAATATGGACATCATGGGCAATGTCAAACGTCCGATCAAGCTGGTGCTCGCTGATGACCATCAGCTGTTTCGCGAAGGCGTCAAACGTATTTTGAACATGGAAAGCGATCTGGAGGTTGTCGGGGAATGCGGCGATGGCATACAGGTTCTGGAACTGTGCAATACGCTTCATCCGGATATTGTGCTTATGGATATCAATATGCCGGTAGAAAATGGTGTCGTGGCGACGGAAAAGCTGAAGGATATTTTCCCCGATATTAAGGTCATTATTTTATCCATTCATGATGATGAAAGCTACGTATTTGAGACGCTGCGCAAAGGAGCCTCCGGCTACTTGCTCAAGGATATGGAAGCCGAGTCGCTGATCAATGCGATCCGTTCCGTAGTGGCTGGACATGCTTATATTCATCCTAAAGTGACAGGCAAGCTCATTAACCAGCTGCGCCGCATGACGTATCTGGATGAGCAGGGCGTATCGGGTACCGGTACAGCGGCGAAGGAAGCCGGGGTCAAATATGTACATATGGACAACAGCCCGTTAACCCGGCGTGAAGCTGAAGTGCTGAGGCTGATGGCTGAGGGCAAAAGCAACAAGATGATCGGGGAATTTTTGTACATAAGCGAGAAAACCGTTAAAAACCATGTCAGCAGCATTTTGCAAAAGATGGAAGTTGACGACCGGACGCAAGCGGTCATTATCGCGATCAAAAACGGTTGGGTTACGCTCTAGCTGCATCCGGGCAAGCTGATTTTATGCATTTGGTGGCACCATCCCTTTATAGGCGGCATATACTGCTTGTAAGGGAGGGAGCCTCTATGCTGATAGGCTTGATTTGGATTGTGTGCTTTTACGCCGCTGGAATCGCGGTCATCCATGGACTTCATTGGCGCTCCCCGCGCCGATCGCCGCACCATGTGCTGCATTATGTTCTTCAGACCAGAAACAACGGTCATCAGGTGGAATGGGTCATCCGCTCGCTTCATTTCCTGGCTTGGGTAAAGGGACGGGAAATCGTAGTCACGATTGCGGACAGCGGCTCTACAGACGATACGATTGCCATCGCAGAACGGTTAAGCAAGGAGCATCACCTGAGCATCTGGCTGGATGCCGGAGAGAGCTGGGAAGCCCGGTACCCGGAAGTTGAAGATGAGCAGCTTGTGATTATCCGGCTTAGCCGGGAACAAGATTTAGCAACCGCTTACAAAACCATGTGAATCCGGAATCGGAAAAGGAGAACCATGCGAGCATTTGTATATGCGTTGGATACCCCGCAAGGCACTTCATGGCATATGTCTGTTGAGTTAAGAGCGGATCGGAAGCACTGGGTTCGGGTACACGGTCAAGCCTTCAGGCTGCGTGTGCTGGAGCCGTCTTTGTCGTTTGGACAAGCCTTCAGGCTCATTCAGGCGCTGCAAGGCGGGAAGGCCGGTCGGGACGAGCATGATTTTCAAATGCTGCATCATGCTGCAGCAAGCGCCGGGATCAGGAGGGGCGAACAGCAGCCATGGCGGCTTTGGGCGTGGGAGCCCGCACACGAACCCGCACACGAGGCAGCGCTTGTGAGCGAGGACAGTGTCCACGCGGATTGGCGTGGGGAGGAGTCTGAGTTGGAGCGGCAGTCGAACGAGCTGTCCGGTCTGCTGCGGGTGCTGGAGGGAAGGAGTCTGCTGCCCGAGGAGCTGGAAGCGCTGCTGGCTGGAGGTGGCGAGGTACAGGACGGTCTGGGCAAGAACAGCCTGGGGAAGAACAGTCTAGGCAAGAACAGTCTGGAAGGCACAGCATCAATCAAGCTGTTACTACAGCTGGGGTGGCTGTCCGGCCAAATTAACATGGAGCCGGGTATTCGCTTCGGACGGAGCGTGGATCGAGAGGACGGCTTGTCGCGTTGGTGGAGACAACTGGCGCCGCTGAAGCGGGCGGCTCCCCTGACTTGCTTGCGTTGCGGCAGCGAAGGAAGCGAGACGGCCAGTGGTCGTAAGAGTCAGATGAGCAGGGACGGCCCGGAGCTTATCCGCTGGACGGCTTGTCCCGACTGTGGCGAGCCATGTCCTTACTGCGAAGCATGCCTGACGATGGGGCGGGTGCAAGGATGCAGTCCGCTAATCAGTCGCAGTTGTTCGCAGCAAGTGCCGGAGATGCAGGCGCTTCATCACGATGTTTACTACTTGGAGCGCTGGGGATTAAGCGATGTACAGGCGGCTGCCTCGGCGCAAGCGCTGCGTTTTTTGAAAGCAAAATCCCCCCATTCCAAGCAGCAACAGGAAATCCGGAAGTTTTTGATCTGGGCAGTAACCGGCGCCGGTAAAACAGAAATGATATTCCCCATGATTCATTACACACTCGATACGGGAGGGCGGGTCGCTGTCGTCACCCCGCGCAAGGATGTCGTGCTGGAGCTGCAGCCGCGGCTGGCCAAAGCATTCCCGGACAGCCCGCCAGTCACGCTCTACGGGGGAAGTGAGCAGCGCTGGGAGCAGGGGGCGCTGACGTTGGCCACGACGCACCAGATGCTGCGCTTCAATCAGGCTTTCGACCTCGTTATCGTAGACGAAATTGACGCATTCCCTTATCACAACAACCCGATGCTGATGTACGCAGTGGATCGTGTATGCAAGCCTGGAGGCGCGTTCATCCTGCTGTCAGCGACTCCGCCGCCGAAGCTGCAGCGCGACGTCCGGCAGGGACGGTTGCCGCATGTTCGCGTGCCCGCGCGGTATCATCGTCATCCGTTGCCGGAGCCGCGGCTTCTGAGCTGCCCTCCGCTCCACAGTTTGCTGCAGACAGGCCGGTTGCCTGCCGCGTTGCAAACGGCGCTCCGCCGGTCGCTGGAGCGTGGGGCGCAAGTATTTGTGTTTGTGCCGAACATCAAGTCGGTCGAGCCGCTTGTCCAGCTGCTGTGCCGATATTTCAGCGGCTATCCCGCAGCCGGTACTTCCTCCAAGGACGAGGAGCGGGCGGACAAGGTGATCGCTTTTCGCTCTGCGTCGATTAGCCTGCTCGTCACGACAACGATTCTGGAGCGGGGGGTGACGATTCCGAAGTCTGACGTCTATATCCTGGATGCCGGTTCCATGCTGTTCGACGCTGCTGCGTTGGTGCAAATGGCTGGTCGGGCGGGAAGATCGGCGCAGGACCCGCAAGGTGCGGTGTATTTTGCCGCCAAGGAGAAAACTCGCTCGCAAGTCGAAGCGCTGCGCCAGATTTCGTCGATGAATAAGCTTGCCCGGCGAAAAGGATATATTCAGCGCGCGAAGGGAGGCATGCAGGTATGGCCGCACTGGTTAGGCAATTGGAAGCGTGGATGAACGGTGCGCTTGGCTGGCTGCGCTCTGCTGAACGGCTGCTGTCGCCTGCCGAGCTGAGCTGCCAGGTGTGCGACAGCCGGGTCAGGGGTGGCGGACAGCAGGGCTTGTTGTGCTTGTGCCCTGCATGCGCTGCGGGTATTCCCTGGATTCTGGCATCGGAGGTGGCCTGCTTGCGCTGTGGTCGCGCGGAGTTGTGCCCTGATTGTCAGCGGGGACCGGCCTACTTCGTCCAAAACCGCAGCGCCGTTCGATATAACGATCAGATGAAGACGTGGCTGGCGGCGTACAAGTACCAGCGCAAGGAGTCGCTGCGCGACGTGCTCGGGCCGATGCTGCTGCATGCGTACCATTTGCACCGCCTTTCGATGGCCGATGCTGCGCCTGAGCTTCGGAGCAGAAGCGAAGCGTCGGCAAGCGCTTCAGGGCTGGCTCAGATTCAGGAGTACATCACCTTCGTACCGGTGAGCGCCGAGCGCTACGTCGAGCGGGGATTCAATCAGGCGGAGCAGCTGGCTGCCTTGCTGAGCGGGCTTACCGGAGCGAGTCTGCTGCCGCTGCTGCTGCGCACCCGGCATACGGAGAAGCAAAGCGCCAAGGGGCGCCACGACCGGATCGAAAATATGCAGGGCCTGTTTCAACTGGAGCGTTCAGGCGCCATGCGACTGCTGCAAGCGGCCCGCAGCGGTCCGATTTGCTTGTACGTCGTAGATGATGTGTACACGACAGGCAGTACGATGAACGCTTGCGCCGCTGCGATCCGTTCGTGGCTCCCCATTGATATCTACGGCATTACATGGGCCAGATAGGCTCTGCGTGGCTGTCTCTACGCTTCGGAAGAGGCCAAAAGTTGCAAAAAGCATGTGCATTGTTTCTGGTTATACGCTACACTAGGGTTAAATTAACATCTTGCAAAGGCTGAGGAGGGTCCCCGAATGAGTCTGAATGTAGCAAACTGCAGTCGTTGCGGCAAAGTGTATATGAAAAATACGTATGGCCTTTGCCCGGCATGCATCAAAAGCATCGAGGCTGAGTATGAGAAATGCTTGAACTTTCTGCGTCAAAACCGGCAATGCACCATCCAGGAGCTGAGCGATGAGACTGGCGTCGATGTGAAGCAAATTATGAAATTTATCCGCGATGGCCGCATTTCGATCCGCAATAATCCGAATATGAACTACGATTGCGATGTGTGCGGCACGCCGATCCGTGAAGGCAACATGTGCGAGCCGTGCCGGACAAGACTCCAGAAGGACGCTTCCGGGATGCTGGAGGACGAGCGCAAGAAGCAGGATCGGGCCCAGCAGCAGAAGGGCGGCACCTACAATATCAAGGACCGTCTGCAGGACCGGTTCAACTAAGGATTTTAGAGAACTTCTAAACTTTCAATCTACTCCCACCGATAAAAGTAGTAATGCTTTTACTGGTGGGGGTATTTATTTTACGCTATAAATGAGGTGAAATGATGAAAATTAACGGCAGTGATCGGATTGGTTCTGTAAATCCTTATAAGAAAAGTCAGGACTCTCAGTTGGCGGCGGGCCATAATAAGACAGGCCACAAAAAAGACCAGGTTGAGATTTCAAGCGAGGCGAAGGAATTGTTGGGTAACAGTGCGGTCAGTCATTCGGAAAAGCTGGACGCCTTGAAAAAGTCAGTAAGCACAGGTACGTACCAGGTTGATGCGCGAGTGTTGGCCGAGAAGATATTCCCTTTTCTGAAGGGGTAAACGAGGTGGCGGAAGATGTCTTTTCAAGCTTTGATCGAGACCATGACAGCGTTGAATGATGTGCATGCCTCTTTGCTGGACTCGGCCGAGCAGAAGAAGGGAGCGCTCATTCGCAACGAGGTAGATCAACTGACGCAGATCGTGACCAAGGAAAACAAGCTGATCAAAAAAATCGCGGAGCTGGACCGGCAGCGCGTAGACGATATCGGCGGATTTTTGCTGGAGAAGGGGTATAAGCCGAATCCGAAGGTAACCGTCAGCGATTTGACCCGGATTATTTTTAACCCGGACGATAAGAAGCAACTGCTCGACGCCCAGAAGCAGCTGCTGTCCACCATTCGGAAGCTGCGCGAGATGAACGCGGTCAATCAGCAGCTGATTGAGCAATCGCTTGCATTTGTCGATTATTCACTCGACTTAATTGTCGGGCCTCCGGATGATGAAGCGGTGTACCATAACCCTCAACAGAGCCAGGGCGGTATGAAACGTCCCGGTATTTTTGATGCAAGAGCCTAGCCGTCACAGGACCTATATGTTACAGAAGCGAGGGATAACCAGATGAGATCCACGTTCGGAGGTATAGAGATTGCCAAGCGTGCGCTGTTCGCTCAACAAACCGCACTCAGCACGACCGGACATAATATCGCCAACGCCAATACGCAAGGCTACACGCGCCAGGTTGTCAATCTGACGGCATCCCGTCCGATTGAGGCTCCCGGCATGATGCGGAGCAATATCCCCGGCCAGCTCGGCCAAGGTGTAGAGTTCGATTCGATCAAGCGCATTCGAGAGTCGTTCCTGGACCATCAGTTTTATAATGAAAATAAAGAGTACGGCAACTGGTCGGTTCGCAAGGATGTTTTGGAGAAGCTGGAAGCGATCACGAATGAGCCGTCGGATACAGGTATTCGTCAAGTTGTCGAAAAATTCTGGAATGCTTGGCAAGTATTTAGTAAAGAGCCGGAAAATACGACGGCAAGAGCCGCGTTAAAAGAAAGTGCGCTGGCGATGACGGATTCCTTTAATCACGTGTCCACCCAGCTAAGCGATCTTAGAAGCGACTTGACGGAAAACGTGCGGGTGAAGGTTAACGAATCCAACACCATTTTAACCCAGGTTGCCCGGTTGAATAATGAAATTTTCCGCATTGAAGGTTTGGGGAACGATGCAAATGATCTGCGAGACCAGCGTGATCTGCTCGTTGACCAGCTTTCAAAAGTGATGAACGTAACCGTAGAAAATTCAGCAGGCGGCTACAACATCCGGCTAAGCAACAATACGGCGCTTGTAGAGGGAATTAATGTCGTTAATTCGTTTGCTTTAACACCGGTTCCGGCTGCGGACGGCACCGTTACTGAACCGGCAACCGGCGTGACCTTCGATGCCTTGTACAGAAGCGGCGAGCTCAAAAGCGGTGAGGTTTTCGGCATGATCGAGGCAAGGGAAACGTACTTGTCCAGCTATGAGTTTCAAATGAACGCCATGGTGAAGGCGCTCGTTGAAGGCTCGGTCAAGGTCACGCTTCCTGCGGGTTCTGTGCTGCCTAAAAATCTCCCTGCGGGAACCGTGCTTGATGGAGTCACTTATTCAGGTACAGAAGTGCTCACGGATGAGCAGCGTGTACTGAAGCAGGATAAGGAAGTCACGTTAAAAGGATTAAACGCACTTCATTCGCTCGGATATTCGCTGGAAACCCCGCCTCAATCGGGTATTCCTTTCTTTACACTGCGCGGGGATCAAACGGAGTTCAACGCCGCCAGTATTACCGTGAATCCGGACATTGTATCCAATGTTTCGAAGATCGTAGCGTCTTCCCGTGTATTAACAGATGCGAACGGCAACATCGTCAAGGATGCAAGCGGCAATGAGACGCTGGTCAAGGGGAACAACTCGATTGCGTTGCTTGCCGCTGGCTTGCGCAATTCGAGGTTCGATTTTGATCCGGTTGGCGCGACCGGCATTCCTATTTTGACAAATGGCACCTTCGATGAGTTTTTCCGTGCTGTGGTTGGGCAATTGGGCGTGCAAACGCAGGAGGCCAGCCGCCAGGCAAATAACCAGAAGGTGCTGGTGGAGCAGGTTGATTCCCGCCGCCAGTCGATCAGCGGTGTGTCCACAGATGAAGAGATGGCCAACTTGATCAAATATCAGCACGCCTACAATGCGGCTGCCCGAGCCATGACTACCTTTGACGAGGCGTTGGATAAAGTGATCAATAGCATGGGTGTCGTAGGCAGATAATGAAACGGGGTGAAGCCGTATGATGGGTCGTATTACACAAAACATGTTAAGCTCCCAGCTGATTCGCAACTTGAACACAAACCTGAACAAGCTGAATACGTATCAGGACCAGACGGCAACAGGGCGCAAAATCAATAAACCTTCTGATGATCCGGTAGGGTTGAGCTATTCGATGCGATACCGCTCCGATATTACAGCGAATGAGCAGTATCAGGAAAATGTCGATACCGCAATCTCCTGGCTGGATTTCACAGACACGTTGATGGAGCAGGCAGGCACAGCTTTGCAGCGCATTCGGGAGCTGTCTGTGAATGCAGCCAATGGCAGTAACGATACGACAGCGAAAAAAGCGATTAATGCGGAAATTTTGCAGCTTACACAGCAGTTGATTACTGTTGGAAACAGTGAATTCAACGGCAAGCACGTATTTAATGGTCAAATTACCGAGCAGCCGCCTTACGCGCAGGCTGTACAGCAGGTTGCGCCGAGTCTCAGCGTGCAGGGGAACGTGGATGTGAATACAGCCAACGTTACAGCGGCGAACAATGAGCTTGTGTTATCGGTGAACGGACAGGAATTAAGAGTGACGCTTCCGCCAAAGGACTACGCGGCAACAGGAGCAGCCGAGTTTGCAACCGATTTGCAGACGGCCATCAATTTGGCTTCTACAAAAGGTGGCGTTGAGGTAACGGTCACTGCGGCCAACGAACTGAAAATCGCGACGTTAAACAACAGTGCGCAGGGCAGCGTTAGAATCATGGGTGGGTCGCTGGCTACGCAATGGCTAAGCACGGCGCGCGATCTGTCGGATCTCACCGCTACTACTAATCCGGCCGCGGCTGCAAATACGTACGTGTACGATGCACAATTTTCGTCAACGGACGATAAAGAGATATATTTCGAAATTGCGACAGGGATTCGCATGCCGGTTAATTTGATCGGCAATCGAGTATTTGGCGGGCCTGGTGACGCCGATAATATGTTTAAGGTACTCGGTGAAATTTCGACCGCGATTGAAAAAGAGGATACAGCGGCTGTGTCCCAATTGCTTGGTAAGCTTGATTCTAGACTGAATACGTTCCTGGAGGCACGAGCCGATCTGGGAGCCAAGCTGAACCGGATACAGCTGTCCGAGGAGCGTCTGAAGGACATTGATCTTAATTTGAAGACGCTGCAAAGTAAAACCGAAAGTGCGGACCTGGCCGAACTGGTCACCATGTTTAAGGCTGCCGAGAATGTGTACCAAGCGTCTTTGTCTGTCGGGTCCAAGGTCATTACGCCGACATTGGTGGACTTTTTAAGATAACCAGCTTCATACAAGAAAGGGGACGGGGAACATGGTTGCTATGCCGATCGTACAGATTCGACAAACGTATGCCAAGGTGGGAATTGATGCCGATCTCGGCAAGTTTTCCATTCGTCAGCCTCGCCCCGAGCTTCAGATTACCACCAAGGCGGCCAAGCTGGAAACCACCTATGTTCCTGGCGAGCTGAAGATTGACCAAGGCCCATCTTGGTCAGCGTTGGGGGTTGGAAGCACCTTCGATTTTTCCCGGCGAATTTCGAGTGAATCCCGGCAGCTGGCCTTGCAGGGCATTGCGAAGCGCGTGGAGGCCGGTAATCGTTTGGCTGCTATTCAGCATAAGGGAGCTAACCCGATCGCGGATATGGCTGCGGAAAGCATGTTTGAGGACTTCAAATTTAATTATGAAGGTCCATTTACTGTAGATAGCCCCGATATCCAATATACGGCGAAGCGCCCTCAATCGCAGTATACGCCAGGGTCATTTGACACAAAGGCTACCCTGCATGCGCCGGAAATTTCCTACGAGCGAGGCAAGCTGGATATTTATTTGCTGCAAAAAAATTCAATCGAGCTGATTCCCCCCGTCATAGATACACGTGTATAGCTGTAGGGAATCCAGGACACATGAGGTATACTAAGCACATGGCAGGAGAAGTTGCTTCTCGACATGGGCTTTTTATTTATGGAATGAGGGAGTGCTAGCGGTGAACTTGAATACGTTACGGTTCGGGGAAATTTCAGTAGATGAAGATAAGATTATTACATTTGAGCAAGGGCTTCCTGGCTTCGAGCAGCTACGCCGGTTCGTTATTCTGACGCCTGACGAGGAGCTGCCGTTTTCATTTATGCAAGCGCTGGAGGATGGAGACATCTCGTTCATCGTGTCTAATCCATTTGTTTATGTAGCGGATTATGATTTCGAGCTCCCAGCTGCCACACAGAAAGAACTGCAGCTTGCCGATGCAACTGACCTGATGGTGTTTACGATGGTGTCAATTAAAGAAAACGATGAAATTTCGTTGAATCTGCTGGCGCCGCTCGTATTGAATACACGGGCCAAGCTGGGCAAGCAGGTTATCCTGCATCACACCTCCTACCGTACGCGTCATGTCATTGCTAACCTGAATGACGCATCCGTCGAGGAGGGTGAGCTATAATGCTAGTGTTATCCCGTAAAAAAGGCGAGGCAATCGTAATTGGGCATGATATCGAGTTGACGGTCATCGGCGTGGAGGGCGATACGGTTAAGCTAGGTATTTCGGCTCCCAAGGAAGTGGAGATTTATCGTAAGGAAGTATACCTGTCCATTCAAAAATCGAATCAGGAAGCTTCACAAAGCGTCTTAAAGATTAGTGATATCAAGGATATTTTGCGAAAAAGGCTGTAAAATCTTGATAAGACGAGTTATTTGGAGATAACGTGCGAATAATTGCTTATAATTCACGTTTTAACGGATTTTTGCTTGAAATTCGTCCTCATAAACAAGCTGTCAAATTTCGATAAAATAAATAGAAGCTGAAATCTGGGGCGGCCGACCCAGACTCGGTTACATATCAAGTGCACACATGGATGTGGGCACGTACATTCAGGGAGGAAACAAGCAATGAGAATTAACCAAAACATTGCAGCGCTGAATACTTACCGTCAGTTGTCTGCCAACAACGTTAACACTGGCAAATCCCTTGAGAAGCTGTCTTCCGGTCTTCGCATCAACCGTGCTGGCGACGATGCAGCAGGTCTCGCGATCTCCGAAAAAATGAGAGCGCAAGTTCGCGGCTTGGACCAAGCTTCCCGTAACTCCCAGGATGCTATCTCGCTGATCCAAACAGCTGAGGGCGCATTGAACGAAACACAATCCATCCTGCAACGTATGCGTGAGCTGTCCGTACAAGCAGCTTCCGATACAAACGTAGCTGTTGACCGCGGCGAGATCCAAAAGGAAATCAACCAACTGACTTCCGAGATCAACCGGATCGGTAACACGACTGAGTTCAATACCATGAAGCTGTTGAATGGTGAGAAGCTGAATGACCTGTCTACAACTTTAACTGCCGGTAAAAACAATAACGGTGTTACATTGACTGCCGCACTGGCAGATGTCGCTATCGGCGCGACTTCGCCGAAATTCGATGGCGATGCGATCACGCTTGTAGCAAACAGCGGTTCAATTGTTGGTTTGACAGGGGATGCTTCCGGTTCGTCAGGTGTGTTTGCAATTTACAGAAGTGGCAATGAAGTCGTTGTTAGTGGTTTCATGAACAACGTTAGTGGAGGCACGCAAGCCATTTCCGGTTATGCTCGTATTACTGCTGACGCAAGTGGCAACTACACTTACAATGATAATGGTATTTCGTTCAAAATTACTTCCATTGAAGGCTGGGCAAGCGGTTCGGCTGACGCGGTAGTTTATACGAAGGCATCTGGAGTAAGTGGCGCTTCCGACCTTTCGCTTTCCACGAAGCAAAATGTATGGAGCTCGTTCTCTGGTTCGGGCGCTACCCGTGGTGCTGATGCAGTAAGTGGCGGAACGATCGAACTGGCTAGCGGCCTTGCAGCAGGCACCTACTACATCAGAATGGTCAGCAATGGTGACGGAACAAGTGGTACAATTGAAATTACGAGATCCGGTGCGGATGGATCTATTGAGCTGCTTAACCTGAACTCCGGATTTTCCGGAACAAAAGGCGTGTACTCTGCAAATGGTATCACCTTCGGATTTGATATGTCCGGAATAGGATCGGGTGGTTCCGGTATCCTTAAAATTGAGGTTGTTAGCGATGTAACAACTACAACTGGCGCAGATAACTCCCTCACCTTCCAAATCGGAGCTAACCAAAATCAGTCCATGTCTTTGAGTATTAGCGACATGCGCTCGAAGGCTCTCGGTATCAGTGCCTCTGGTGGCGGTAGTGACTTCGGTTCGTCCGCTAGTGTTACAGACGGAACGAATTCCACAAACAGCGAATACAGCCTTGATGTTTCGAGTGCTGCAAAAGCTGCGAAGTCGATCACGGTTATCAATAACGCAATTGAAAAAGTTTCCTCAGAGCGTTCTAAGCTGGGTGCTGTTCAAAACCGTTTGGAGCACACGATTAATAACTTGGGAACATCGTCCGAGAACCTGTCTGCTGCTGAATCTCGTATTCGCGATGTAGATATGGCTCGCCAAATGATGGAGTTCACCAAAAACAACATCTTGACGCAAGCTGCTCAATCCATGCTTGCACAAGCAAACCAACAACCGCAAGGTGTTCTGCAATTGCTTCGTTAATCGAAATTGGTACTCAAAAAGAGGCTCCCTTCAGGAGCCTCTTTTTGAGTATATGGACGTAGAAGCAGAGTGAATATATGAATACACAAGGCCCCTGTGTAAGATGGACTCAACTGCGGCCCGTAAAGATGCCCAATAAATATTACCAGATAAAAGGCCTGAAATATCGGGGATGATTTGACGATATAATACTATAGTATAGGTAACGAGAAGGGTGATATCAGTGCAATTAATTATTAATGAAAAAGAAATACAGCTACATAATAATTTTCTTGAGGAGATTGAACGGCATATAAATGAATATCTAAAAGAGAACAACGTTTATTTTAGTCACTTCAATATTGATGGTGTTGATGTTTTTAGTAACTATAGCTCATATCTAATCGAAAACTTAGAGAGTATAAATAAGATTAGAGCGGTAGTTTTGTCGGCAGCAGTCTTGAAAGAGAACGTCTTGCAGGATGCTTTACTTTACTTGGATAAAATTCAAGTTCAGTTTACATTATTTTTGGAGAGATTGGAAGGAAGCTTTAATCGGGAGAACCGCCATACATTAGGGGAATTGCTGGAGGGTGTTAATTGGCTTTTTGATGTATGTAAAAACACGGATGAGCCTACTCTTCTCGAGGTAAGCAAGAAAGCCGAAGTCATTGTTCCCCAGCTAATGCTTGCATATGAAGATGATAATACTGTGTTGCTCCTGGATCTATTAAGATATGAAGTTAAGCCAATCCTAGATGGCCTACAAGGCTATATAAGTCAAATCATTTCTAGAGGTAACTAACATGATTCTTGCTGATAATACGATACTCTTAAAGAGATTTTTTCCGGCAGTGTTGAATTTTTTCGATCATTATGAACAGAAGGTCGAGTTGGACCAAGTACAGATTGTTGATGCTAAAAATGGGTTTAAGACAATGATTCTTATCGAAAATGAAAAACGCTATCATTTGCATAGTATGTATGACCCCGTTGAGGAAGCAAAGCGTTTTGTAAATAATAACTTTCAAGATATAGGATCATATAAGCATGTATTTTTTTGGGGGGTTGGGCTCGGCTATCATGTTGACATATTTTTAGAAAAGCACCCGAATGTAAATTTTAGTCTTTTCGAACCGAATATGGCTACATTTTATCGTTTTCTTGAGCTTCGAACTTTAACGGATTTTCCTATAAAACAGCTAAAAAATATATATGTGGATTATAAGCATATACAAGCGTATGTAGACAATTTACTTAATGGAATCTATGATCAAGTACTGTTCGTTGTTCCTCCGGTTTATGAACAAGTATATTCGGAACAATTAGATGCGTTTTATGAGATGTTCAAAAAAAACATAATGCAAACAAGGCAGGCAATGCATACAAACTTAGGATATGAGAAGCTTTGGAGCTTTAACAGCTTTAAAAACTTCCCTAAAGTTCTAAAGACTCCAAATATTTTGAAAGAAAAAAAGCCTTTTTTTCATAACAAACCTGCGCTTATTGTCGCAGCAGGTCCATCTTTAGAAGAGGAATATGACAGACTTAAGTACATAAAAGAAAATAAACTTGGTTATATTGTATCGGTTGGTTCTGCTAATAAAGCGTTGCTGGCCCAAGGTATAGTACCTGATTTGGTTACATCCTATGATCCGAACCCGCATAATATTGATGTTTTTTCGGAAATTATTGAATCTGGCCGTGGTGATATCCCTTTAGTATTCGGAAGCAGTGTCGGATATGAAACCATAAAAAATTACCCTGGACCTCTTTTACATATGATTACAAGTCAAGACAACGTGTCAGCGTACTACTTAAACAAAGAAGAGCTTATAAGTCAAAAACAAATCATATTGGATGCTCCGTCCATAGCGGTGCTCACCTTGCAATTGTTAGCTGAACTAGGCGCTAATCCTATTATTTTAGTGGGACAAAATTTTTCATTTAAAAAAGATAAATACTACGCGGATGGCATACAATATTCTTCACGTGCGACATTTTTATCTGATGAGGAAAAAGAAGGTATGCTGCATGTAGAAAGTACTTCTGGGGATATGGTTTTAACCTCTAGCTCACATAATAGTTCAAGAATGCACATGCAAAATATGATTGCTAAATACCGTGGAATCATCACTGTGTTTAATTCAACAAATGGTGGGGCACAAATCGAAGGTGCAAGTTATATAGAACTTGAAGAGTTAATTCGTACAACCTTAATCAAGAGAGATGTTGTTACTGCGAACTGGTTTGTTGGAGAAAGTAACGGCTACGATAGGGATTTCATAGGCAAGCAACAAGTTCATCATGATGAAATCAAAAGAACTTTTAGTGTCAAAATGGACAGGCTAGTTTCTCAGTTAAAAAAAATGGAGCTGCTTCATAATAAAAAAGATTTCAAGAGTATTAAGAAAAGTCTCCCACAATTTGACAGCCTTGTTACTGATTTTATGAATAATGAATATTTCGATATATTTATTAGACCTTTATTGAGAACGGAACACGACATACTTTCAAGAGCATCGAAGGGCATCCAGCAGGAATCGAATATGTTAAAAAAAGCAAAATTGGCTATTGATAAGTTCGGCCCGTTCTTGTTTTCTTGCCAACAGATGTATATTTTAACCTCGGCTTTAACCAACGAAATATTAGAAGATATAGATGCCTATTGTTCAAATGAAACAAACAGCTGAGCCCGGATTTACAAATATGGAAGCGGGGGTATAAGAAATGTTGACTCAACAAATGAAATTTTGGCAAGGTGAGTTTGGAACTGAATATACAGAAAGAAATACTTTTGATCCAAGCACATTAAATCAAATCTATTTAGATCAATATGGACTTACAAGGCAAGCGATGAATGAAGAGTTTTTAAAAGAGCTTTCTATAAAAAATGTTCTCGAAGTAGGCTGTAATGTAGGTAATCAATTAAATATCCTTCAGCGAATGGGTCTACAAAACCTTTATGGTGTTGAGCTTCAGTGGTATGCCGTTGAAAAAGCAAAATCACTTACTAATAACATAAATGTCATACAAGGCTCAGCTTTTGATTTACCTTATCGTGATCAGTATTTCGAGCTTGTTTATACAAGTGGAGTACTTATTCATATATCACCTAAAGATATCAATAGTGTACTTGATGAAATTTATCGAACCTCCAGCAAGTATATTTGGGGTATGGAGTATTTCAATGAGGATTACATCGAAATCAATTATCGGGGTAATGGAGATAAAATGTGGAAAGGGGATTTTGCCCAGTTATTTTTAGATCGTTTTCCTGATTTAAAATTAATAAAAGAAACAAAATACCCATATACAAAAAATGATAATATCGATCAAATGTATTTACTTCAAAAAACTACTAGCTGAACTTGGGTGATGTTATGAATGGTCGTAAAAGTGTTTTCATTCAAGGGAATAGTGTGTATCTCCGTGGATTAGAAGAGGAAGATATCAACGGAAACTACCGTTTCTGGTTGAATGATCCGAAAGTCACAGAAAACATGATGAAGGGTTCGTATCCTACGACCCAAAATGATCTCAAGGCTTATTATCAGAGCGTTGTATCATCTTCTCAGCATTTGATTCTTGCCGTGATTGATGAAAAGACTGAAACGCACATTGGGAATATAGGCCTTCATAACATTGACTTTTTGCATCAATCGGCCGAACTGGGAATCTGTCTTGGTGAAAAAAACTATTGGGGTCGAGGGATTGCTAAGGAAATAATGAGGCTGATTTGCCGGCACGGATTTGAGCAAATGAACCTGAGAAGAATAGAACTGGGTGTTTTAGCGACTCATGTTAGTGCCATTAAGAGCTACGAGTCTGTTGGTTTTGTGGTGGAAGGTAAGAGGCGCTCGGCAGTATACAAGAACGGAATGTTTGTCGATGTTATCATTATGGGCTTATTGAAAGAAGAGCTATAATTACAGGGTGTGATTCGATGTATACTGCTAGTGTTATTGGTCTAGGGCAAATCGGTTTAATGTACGATTTTGATCCGAAACGCAAAAATGTGGCATCTCACGTTAAGGCATATGAAAGCAACGAAGATATTTCACTAGTTGCTGCTTCGGATGTAAGAGTTTCTCAGAGCGAGTTGTTGAAGCAAATTTCTCCTTTCGCTCTATTTTTTAGTTCTTATACTGAAATGCTTGGAGAACATAAGCCTGACATCATCAGTTTATGTTCTCCGCCTCATTTGCATTTGGAACAGCTCAAGGGCATCATAGGGGTTTACACACCCAAAATCATTTTCTGTGAAAAGCCTTTGGTAAATAATCTGGATGATGTTGCGGCCTTAAAGAGGCTAACATCTGCGCGTGAAGTATTGGTAATACCTAACCTGTCTAGGCGATGGTTAACCGGGTTTACCCGGATAAAAAATGCGATAGATGAGAATTTATTTGGTAGCTTGCAGAAAATAAATATCAGATATACACGAGGGATATTTAATACAGGTGCTCATATTATTGACCTAGTTCACTGGTTTGCGGGTAAATTAACAGAAGTAATGGTATTGAACGAGGTGCAAACTTCTTCCCTTAAAGAAAATGACCCATCCTATACATTTTATTTTAATACGGAGAATGACGTTGTTGGTGTTGCCGAAGCTTATGATGATAGGCAATACTATATGTTTGAGTTTGACATGTACTTTGAATATGGAAAGATTGAGATTAGAGATAGTGGAGATATCGTAAGGTATTATCATGTAAATGAACATAGACTGTTTTCCGGTTTTAACGCCTTAGAACTAAGGGAAATAGACGAGAATGTTTTATTGGAATCGAGCATGCAAAACGCGGTTAGTCATATTGTCGACGTCTTGGCGAATCGTACAGAACCATGTTGCACTATAAACGAAGGGGTGTACCCCCTGTACGTTGTGGAAGCATTACTAGAGTCATTTAATACTAAAAAAAATGTAAAGGTAAGGGGAATGATGGTATGAGTAAAATAGCTATATTGGGTGGTAGTCCAGTTAGAAAAGAGGCTATTCCTTGGGTTAATATATTAGGCGATGAAGAAACAAACGCGGTACTCGAAGTCATGCAATCAGGTAATATCTCGGCGTTTATAGGCAGATCTGGAGAAGGATTTCTAGGTGGACCTAAAGTAAAGGAATTAGAAAATGATTTTAGTAAAAAATTTGGAAGTAAACATGCGATTTCAGTAAACTCTGCAACAACGGCGCTTCATACTGCTATTGCGGCATGTGAGATAGGGCCAGGTGATGAGGTTTTAGTGACCCCATATTCGATGGTTGCTACTGCTAGCGCTATATTGATGAATAATGCTGTACCAATTTTTGTTGATATAGATGAGAAGACATTTAATTTAGATCCCCTTCAGATTGAAAAATGGATAACGTCTAGAACAAAGGCTATTCTTACTACCAATTTATTCGGATTGCCTTCCAATTTGCCTGTGTTAAGAGAACTTGCTGATAAAAACAATTTATTTTTAATTGAGGACAATGCGCAATCGCCAGGTGCTTCAATAGATGGAAAGTCAGCAGGTACATTTGGACATCTTGGGGTTTTTAGCCTAAATTACCACAAAGTTATTCATAGTGGTGAAGGTGGTGTTATCGTAACGGATGACGATAGTTTGGCTAGAAGATGTCAATTGATTAGAAACCATGGAGAAATGGTTGTTCAAGATGAGAATGATTATGAAACGGTTGTACTAGGTAATAACTATCGAATGACAGAAATCCATGCGGCTATTGCCATTGAACAGTTAAAAAAACTGGACAATTTTTTGGTTGATAGAAAAAAGTTGGCGGCTCTGGTTTCTGAAGGTATAAAAAATTTTGAAGGACTATCAACAGTTCATATTCCTGAGGGTTACGAGCATACATTTTATGTTTATCCAATGCTGTATAATCACGAAAGCTGGGGGATTAAGAGAGAAACATTTGCTGCAGCTATGGAGGGAGAAGGCTTTCCTCTTGGCGCTGGTTATCAGAAGCCTATATATTTGTTGCCTATGTACCAACACAAAAAGGTATATAATCAAACAACGTTTCCTTTTAGCTTAATTAGCCCGCCAACCCAGGAGTATCAAACGGGTCTTTGTCCGGTTGTTGAAAGGATGTATACTTCAGATTTGTTATATGCTGATGTTTGTCGAAAACCATTTACTGGGGAAGATATTTCCGATTTCTTAACAGCAATTCAAAAAATATGGAACGAGAAAGAAGCACTGCAGAAATATGAAAAAAGTATGGTTTCTAGCACATGATCCTGGGGGATATGATGTTATTTATCCGCTTGTTCTTCAAGTAGAAAGAAGTCAAACGTTTTTTTACGACTTTTTTTGTATTGGACCAGCTGGGAAAAGAAATCAACGTTTTCAGTTTGACGAGGCCCGTTTTATTAAATATTTAGAAGAAAAACTTGACGAAGAGCGAATTGATTTACTAGTTACTGGAACGAGTTGGGGACAACATTATGAACTTGAAGCCATCGAGCTATGTAAGCAAAGAGGCATAAAAACCATGTCCATCATTGATTATTGGGCTAATTATCGGTCAAGGTTTATATATCCCAATAAAGGTATCATTTTCCCAGACAATATTGTTGTTATGGATGAGTTGGCAAAGAGGGAGGCTTGCGAAGATGGGGTGCCGGAAGAGCTTATTCAGATTCTAGGCCATCCTGGCCTGGATGAATGGGTAAATGCTGCTTCGTACTTACCCAGTAACTCCAATCCTTCAATTCAAGTACTACTGTTGTCTCAACCAATATCAAATCTTTATGGGGAGACAATGGGATTTACTGAGTTTACGTTCCTTGAAGACTGTTGGACGTTCTTTGAATCGTTTAAATCTAAATATTCAGTGAGCTTAAAGCATCACCCCAAAGATAGTCGCGATTTTATTGAAGCATCCCGAAGTTTATCTATCCCTGTGGTCGAAGGACATCTGGATAAGATACTAATGGACTACGATCTCATTATCGGTATGAGCACAATGGCTTTACTACATGCAGCTATTATGGGCAAGACGGTTCTGAGCTATCAGCCTGGTTTGCTGACACCAGATGATTGTATAACCAACAAGTTAGGGTTTTCAAGGGGTTTCACATCATTTTCAACTTTTTCACAGTGGCTTTCTCATTATGATATGAATACAACAGATAAAATGACATCTGGGAGCTTCAAACATTTCATCTGGCAAGATGGTAAATCTGTAGATCGAATTATGTCTTATATAGAGAAAGTTGTGAAAACAAAATGAATATTAACGTTATTGTCGCTGCTAGAATGACTTCTACGCGATTGCCTGGTAAAGTAATTAAACCGCTCTTCGGCAAGCCTGCCTTGTGCAGATTAATAGAGCGGCTTCGCTGTTCTAAATACATCAATCAAATAGTTATTGCGAGTACAACCAATAAAGAAGACGATATTATCGAAGAAATAGCACAGAGAGAGGGCGTTCTTTGCTATAGAGGTAGTGAAAATGATGTACTGGGCAGAACACTTCAAGCGGCCCTTTATAGCAAAACCGATTTGATTGTTCAAGTCACAAGTGATTGTCCCTTAATTGACTCGATGACTATAGATTCGGTAATTGAAAAAATGCTAGAAAACAGCTATCTTGACTATGTTACGAATCAAATGTTTCTCACCTTTCCGCTTGGTTTTGGCGTCGAGGTATTTAGAACAAGTACATTGCTTGAAGTGGAACAATTGACATCCGATCCTAGTGATCGAGAACACGTCACTTTGTATATGTACGAAAGACCGGAGCTATACCATTTATCAAACATAGAGGCAAACAGATTTGTTAGACATCCAGAGTTTCGGTTAACCTTAGACACCTGGCAGGATTACGAGTTAATTGAAAAAATTTTTTGCGAGTTATATCCGGGAAATCCCAATTTTCAGCTTCACGATATAATTCGTTTGTTAATCAATAAACCTGAGTTGTTTGAAATAAACCGTTCTGTCATTCAAAAAAAAGCTAGAGAGTAGTGTTGATATATGACAAGTTTTCTAACTAATAAAAATGTGTTGATTATAGGTGGGACCGGTACTATCGGGCAAAGTTTGTTAAATTATATTTTGTTGTTTAGTCCAAAAGTCATACGAATATTTAGTCGAGATGAGCATAAACAATTTGAATTATACAATAAATACAAGGAATTTAAAAATATAAGATATTTAATTGGCGATGTAAGAGACGCAGATAGAGTTCTTAGAGCTATGGAAGGGATAGACTACGTGTTTCATGTAGCTGCCATGAAACATGTGCCTTCATGTGAGTATAATCCGTTTGAAGCGGTGCAGACGAACATTATTGGAACTCAAAATGTAATTCAAGCAGCTCTTACTGCTAAAGTCGAGCGAGTCATTTTTACAAGTACTGATAAGGCCATAGCGCCGACGAATACATATGGAGCATCGAAACTAATGGCTGAGCGCCTTGTGGCTTCGGCACAGTATAATAGCGGTTCACATCACACCAAATTTGCAGCAGTACGTTTTGGGAATGTAATGGGCTCAAGAGGGTCGGTCATTCCTCTGTTTAAATCACAAATTGAAACAAATCGTAAAGTGACATTAACTGATATCAATATGAGTCGTTTTATGATGACTGTACAACAAGCAACTGAATTAACGATAAAAGCAATGAGTTATGCACAAGGAGGGGAAGTATTTGTCCTCAAAATGCCGGTCATCAAACTGGGCGACCTCGCTGAGGTAATAATAGATAGAATGTGCGATTTGTTAGGTGTCCCTGTGTCCGATATTTCCATTGAAACAATGGGACTTCGACCAGGTGAAAAAATGTTTGAAGAGCTTATGACCATAGAGGAGTCCAAAAATGCAGTCGAATTGGCTGACATGTACATTATTCGACATGCGTTTTTAGATGAACCAGTCAAATATGAAGGGAGTAAGCCTGCTCAAATTCAAGATTACAGCTCTCATCATATAACACCTGTTTCAAAGGAACAAGTTGTAGAGATGATTACGGAGTCCAGATTATTGTTGAACTAGAAGTCATGAATTTAAGGGGGTGCTATGTGCTTGCAAGTGTATTTTTACATAGCAGCTGGGAAATTAGTAGGGTTAGGTCATTATAAGCGTTGTGGCTATTTAGCTTCAGTGCTACAAGAGTCGGGACTTTCGGTTTCAACGTTCGTGTTAGATAATTCGGTTTATGGAGGGGGCCGTGAATCGTGGGATTTTCCCCGCTTTTTTCAACATTGCCTAGCTAGGCCTCCTCAAATCATTGTTTTAGACATGCCAGTATATCTTATTGACCTTGAAGTCCTTAAGCAAATAAATGAGTTAGGTATTTTAATAGTAGCAATAGATGATGATGGTGAATTGGACTCCAATCCTAGCTTTGATTTTCATTTTTCTTGTAGCAGCAGATTTTTGAACTATCCTTCACAAGCGGGGCATTACTATGGGCCTGATTATATATTGTTGGACCCACAGTTATATAAAAATAAAAATCAGACATGCAAACTGATTTCTGAATCAGCGGAAAAGCTTGTCTTGTCGTTTGGCGGTTCAGACCCTGGGCATATTACTAAGCAAGTGATCGGATACTTAAACGAAATTCATGAACGCAAATATTATGTCGATATTGTGTTAGGAAGATTTGCAGAGTACATAGTAGAGGAAGCACTGGGAGATAGCCATGTTTTCACAATACATAGAGATGTAGATTATTTAGGGAAACTTATGATTAATGCTGATATAGCTATTATCTCGGGCGGTATGACCATGTATGAAGCTGGTTGTCTGGGTACCCCGTCAATAATCATCAATCAAAACACTGAACAATTGGCTGAAGCTGAATGTATGCATCAACAACAGGCGGTTTTAAATTTAGGAATATACCAAAAGGTTTCACTGAACACATTCAGGGAAGCTTTGAATCAGATGGTCTCTTCGGATCTCAGGATGAAGTTTTCTAAAAATTCGATGGCTTTGATTGATGGGCAAGGCGTACAAAGAGTTACTAGAATCATTGAGGGGGTATTACTATAATTCCTTTGGTATCTCCAAAAGTAGAAAAAGATGATATTGAGGCGTTAATTGAGTCACTTACCCAGACAAGAGAAGCCGATAAATATATGTATAACTTCGAGCAAGAATTTTGTAAGTTGGTTAAAAAGAAATACGCGGTGGCCGTCAATTCCGGAACTTCGGCTCTTCATTTAGCATTAATTGCTCTAGACGTTGGGTCGACAGATGAAGTTATCATTCCTTCTTATACCTGCACGGCCCTACTCAATGCGGTGCTGTACGTAGGCGCTATACCTGTAGTTACCGATTGTAACTACGATGTCATAGAGGGAGACTTTTCAATGTCTATTAAAGACGTTCAGGAGAAGCTCTCGACTAAAACGAAGGCTATTATTTTTCCACATATGTTCGGTAAAGCTACTGACATAGATCCCTTATTGCAACTCGGTATTCCAGTTATTGAGGATGGAACTCTTTCACTTGGAGCAGTGACTTCGAAAGGTACTGTTGTAGGGAAACAGGGATTAATTTCAGTATTCTCTGTTCACGAATCTAAAATGATTTCTGCGATTTCGGGAGGCATAATGCTTACTGACGATCAAGAAATTTATAATAGGATGAAACAATCACTTGAATCTAGTGACCACGGAAGAGTATATCAGGTTAGATATAATTATGAGATGCCAGCACTTCATGCCGCTTTAGGACTGCGTCAGTTAAGTAAGCTTTCAACATTTATACAGTATCGAAAAAAGATTGCTGAATTTTATGATAATCAGTTGGCTCAATATGATGGGCTTATCCTTAAGCCAAGGTTGGGTTCAGATCATATTTTCTTTAGATATATCGTACATGTACAAGAGATTCAGCCCGAAGAAGTTCTAAAATATTTCGCTACAAAAGGAATTCAACTAGGAAGAGGCGTGTTTCCTCCGCTTCACCGCTTTCTAGAACTTGATCCAGCGTCTTTTCCTAACACTGAGCAAGCTATTAATACTGTCTTTTCTATTCCAGTGCACCCCTCGATTTCCGAAGAAAATGCGCTGTATATCATTTCAACTTTAACCGACTTTATTAGGCTTAAACATAGAGGAGTAAATCTATCATGAACATAGTGGCAGTTATTCAAGCAAGGACAGGGTCATCGAGATTACCTCGAAAAGTATTAATGCCACTGGCTGATAAGCCGGTTCTTGAAATTGTTGCTCAGCGTGTGGGGGCCGCAACTGGAATAAATAAAATTGTCGTTGCAACTTCCGTAAAGCCTGGGGATGAAGAAATTGTGGGTCTTTGTAAAAATATAGGGTTAGATTGTACAAGAGGTTCCGAACTCGATGTGATGGATAGATACTATCAAACGGCAATTGAACATGGTGCGGATGCAATTGTCAGAATTACGAGTGATTGTCCACTGGTAGATCCGATAACCATAAGCGAAATTGTTTCTAAGTATCGCAGTGATCCGAGTGTTGATTATATTCTAAAAGAAGGTATGCCGATCGGCACAACGGCAGAGTTGTTTTCAATATCTGCATTAACCGAGGCACGCGAATCATCAAGCCAGAAGCATCACCGCGAACATATTATTACCGCATTTCTTGAAGATCCGATTAAATATAAGAATTTGATTTATCGAACAGAAGGAATTCTAAACCGGCCACAAATTAGATTAACACTGGATACGATTGAGGACTATCAATTGTTAAAGCAAGTTTTTGACCATTTTTACAAAATGGCTCCGTTAATACCTGTTGCAGATGTTTTAAGTTTCTTAGATGAACATAAGGACTTGCTAGCGATAAACTCTAACGTAGTGCAAAAAAATCCGTTTTTGGATTAACAAGGACAGTGTTGTTAGAACCAGATGAATAGGAACAATGAGCCACAATTACATAGAAAGATTTAAACATGCCAGATATAAAGTTTTAGACTCAAGGATCCATCATTATGATGTTAATCATTATGATGTTAATTATGGACTCATGACAATCTCTGCACAAACAGAATGATGTCTATCATAAGGAAAAGTGAAGTGAAGCGATTGTATGGCAAAAAAATTGATGGTTCTAGGTGCTAGTCGGTTGCAGGTTCCGATCATACAAAAAGCTAAGGGTCTCGGGATACATGTAATTGCTGTGGATTGGGATGAGAAGAGCTTCGCTAAAGATATGGCTGATGAATTTTATCAAATCAGTACAAATGATCGAGTTGCCGTGCTTAATTTGGCTGTAAATCTGGGCATAGATGGAATTATAACTAATTCAGACTACCCTATGCGGGTGGCAAGTTATGTAGCTGAGAAATTGAACCTCCCGCGGATGTCAACGATTTCTGCCCATATCGCAACAAATAAGCTGCTTATGCGCGAAGTGCTGCGGGATGCTGCTGTATCCATTCCATTATTTAGATGTATTAGCTCTGTGGAAGATGTTCACTATCATATGCGAGCCATTCCTTGTCCGTTTATTCTCAAGCCTGTGGATTCTTCTGCAAGCCGAGGAGTTACATTAGTTACTCATGAAGACCAGATTCCTGCCGCTTTCAATGATGCTATAGCTTATTCAAAAAATAAGATCCTGATTATGGAGCAATTTATTGAAGGCGAGGAGTATTCTGTCGAGAGCATTACGGTAAAAGGAAAGACTAAAATCGTGGCCGTTACCGAAAAAACGACATCTGGTGCACCACATTTTGTAGAAACTGGACATATTATTCCTGCTGCAATTGATATAAAAGAAGTTAAAACAATTGTTAGGTCTGCGTTAGTCGCTATTGGTATAGATACCGGTGTTACACACACAGAAATTAAAATCAATGCGCAAGGAATATTTATTATAGAGGTAGGTCCCAGATTGGGAGGCGATTATATCAGTTCAGACTTGGTGCCGCTTGCTACAGGATATGATTTAGTGGAAAACTCAGTTAGAATTTCTCTTGATATGGAACTTATAGATTTCCCACAGCTTATGCAGGCTGCAGCCATTCAATTTCTTACTCCCCGAGAGGGAAGACTTACTCATACTGAATGGTTAGTGAATCTCGAAGAAGATCCTTGTGTGAGTAAGGCCGAGCTATTTTTACAAGTCGGGGCAGAAATGAAAGAACTGAGAAGTAGCTCGGATCGAGTAGGATATTTTATAGTTACAGGTCAAAATCGTGAAGCTGCATTAGAGAAAATTAGTGAGCTGCAAAAAAAAATCAACTATTAAGCTTATAGATGATGGAGGCACATGATGAACTCTTTTCAAGTAAATGGACGATTGGTCGGAAATTCAAGTAAACCATTTATTATAGCAGAGATGTCTGGTAATCATAATCAATCCTTGAGCAGAGCTTTAGAAATAGTAGAGGCAGCAGCTAAGGCTGGAGCAGATGCTTTAAAAATTCAGACTTATACTGCAGATACCATGACACTTGACATTTCTGATAACGAATTTTTTATAGAAGATGAGGGCAATTTATGGAAGGGAAAATCTCTTTTTAATCTATATAAGGAGGCATATACCCCTTGGGAATGGCATAAGCCAATCTTCGATCGCTGCCGCGAGCTTGGAATGATCGGTTTTAGTACGCCATTTGATGAAAGTGCAGTGGATTTTTTAGAGAGTCTGGATGTGCCTTTATACAAAATAGCTTCATTCGAAAATATTGACTTGCCTTTAATAAAAAAAGTGGCGAAAACAGGAAAGCCAATGATTATATCTACAGGAATGGCTTCTTTAGCTGAGTTGGATGAAACAGTAAAAGCAGCGAAGGAAAATGGATGTGAGAATCTTGTGCTTTTAAAATGCACAAGTACTTACCCTGCTACACCTGAAAATTCAAATGTCCTGACCATACCTCATATGAAACAATTATTTAATTGTCAAATAGGGTTGTCGGATCATTCAATGGGAGTTGGCGTAGCGATTTCAAGTGTGGCACTGGGCGGGACCGTTATAGAAAAGCACCTTACTCTCAATCGGGAAGATGGAGGGGTAGATTCCGCGTTTTCATTGGAGCCTGCAGAATTTCACTCTTTGGTAGTGGAATCAGAACGCGCATGGCTATCGTTGGGGGAAGTTAAATATGGTCCTACAGAAAAAGAAAAGGCTTCGCTTCGTTTTAGAAGATCGTTGTACATATCGAAGGATCTGGAAGAAGGCGAGATAATCACCAGAGACAACTTGAAGGCAATCAGGCCTGGCCTGGGTCTAGCCCCCAAATATTACGATTTCCTATTAGGCAAAGTACTGAAAAAAGATGTTACAAAAGGAACACCGGCCACCTGGGATCTTTTCATGTAATTTTTGATCGAAGGAGATCAGTATGTCATATATCGAGAATCAAAGAAGTAAGTGGAACTACCTTCATGCTCTTGAATCTACCAGACTATTATTTCCCTCTGAGTCCGTAATACGTTTTTTGAGATCGAACTATCCGGTTGCTCGAGATGTTAAAGTATTAGATCTTGGATGTGGATCTGGAAGGCATGTACTTTTTGCTGCAAGTCAGGGCTACGATGTAACAGGTGTAGACTTTGCGGAAGAAAGCGTCAAGCTAACGGAATCATTGCTGGAGGAGGCTAACTTAACAGCTAAAGTCACTGTAGCATCTATTACGGACACAATGCTTGAAAGCGAACTGTATGATGCAATTGTTTGTTATGGTGTACTGTATTATTTGAATCGAGATGATATAAGTATTGCTATTAAACAAATTCATAAAATGCTCAAAAGAGGCGGAAAAGCATTTATTGTAGTCCGAGCATTAGATGATCTTCGAGTGAATATTGGAAAGCAAGTTCAAAGGAATACGTATGAGATTATTCATAATCAAACGAATGAACAAGGGATGATCATGTATTTCTTTGATGAAAAGGATATTAAGGAGTTATTCGCTGACTTCGTGTCAGTCCAAGTTGGATTCACTAAATTTAGTTCAAGTTCTCTCGAGGATTATAATTCTGACTACTTAATTACGGTAACAAAATAACACGATGAGTGGGGCGAAAAACCATGAACATTCTTCTCACCGGCGGCGCCGGTTTTATAGGTCGATGGGTGGCATTAAAGCTGCTGCAGGAAGGGCATCAGGTTTGGATTTTGGATGATCTGTCCAATGGACAGGAAAGCAATCTGGAGGAGTTTCGTACGCATCCCGGCTTACAGGCATTTATTCATGGCGATATCAAGGATGAAGCTTTGCTGGAGAAGCTGTTTGCGGACAATAAGTTCGATATTTGCTACCATCTCGGCGCTTCGATTAATGTGCAGGATTCGATTGATGATCCGCGTACAACATTTAACAACGACACCGTAGGAACGTTTTATGTGATGGAGCAATGCCGCAAGCATTGGGTCAAAGTCGTGTTTATGAGCACGTGTATGGTGTACGATCGCTGCACAGAACCAACCGGTATTACCGAGCTCCACCCGACTAAGCCTGCATCCCCATATGCCGGGGCCAAAATCGCCGCAGAAAATATGGTTCTCTCGTATTATTTCGCTTATGGGCTGCCTGTGGTGGTCATTCGTCCGTTCAACACGTATGGTCCTTATCAGAAGACTGGCGGTGAAGGCGGCGTTGTTGCGATTTTCATCAATAACAAGCTTGCTGGCAAGGATGTGCAGATCTATGGCGAGGGTACACAAACTCGCGACCTGCTGTATGTATCGGATTGCGCGCGGTTTGTGGTTGAAGCAGGCTTCTCTGATCAGGTGGACGGCCATATTGTCAATGCCGGGCTTGGTCGCGATATTACGATCAATGAATTGGCGAAGCTCATAGTTGGCGATGAATCGCGAATCCGGCATGTCGAGCATATTCACCCGCAAAGTGAAATTCAGAAGCTTCTTTGCGACTACACGAAAGCGAAGCAGCTGCTGAACTGGGAGCCGCTTGTTAGCCTGGAGGAAGGCATACGATTGACAGAGCAATGGATTGCGTCAGGCTCGTATCGCGTATAGCTATGAAGGCAACGTTGGGGGTAATTAGGGTTACAGGGGTGAAACAGCATGGATGAGTTGGCGATTAGCGGAGGACTGCCTGTCAGAAAGCAGTTGCTTCCCTATGGAACACAATGGATTTCGGATGAAGATATTGAGCAGGTTGTTCGCGTGCTGACAAGCAATTACTTGACTCAAGGCCCGACGATTGCGGAATTTGAGCGCAAGGTAGCCGAGCATGCTGGAACAGACTATGCGGTTGCGTTTTGCAATGGCACGGCGGCGCTGCACGGGGCCTGCTACGCTGCGGGTATAGGTGCCGGTGATGAGGTCATCACGACGCCTCTCACCTTTGCGGCTAGTGCGAATTGTGTGCTTTACGTGGGGGGAACGCCGGTTTTCGCCGATGTTAATGAGCAAACGTATTTGCTCGACTTGCATGACGTGGAGCGGAAGCTTACGCCTCGTACAAAGGCAGTGGTTGCTGTAGACTTTACCGGGCAGTCTATTGCGATGCGGGACTATAAGTCGTTTGCCGAGAAGCATGGACTTGTATTGATTCAGGATGCTGCTCATTCCTTGGGCGCTTCCTTCGCTGGAGAGCCTGTTGGCGCAGTAGCTGATATGACGATGTTCAGCTTTCACCCGGTTAAGCCGGTTACAACGGGTGAAGGCGGGGTTATTGTCACCAATAATCCAACGTTCTATCAGCGGTTGCTGATGTTTCGTTCACATGGAATTACAAGGGATGTTTCTTTGTATCAGGGTGCGGATGAAGGCCCTTGGTATTATGAAATGCAAGAGCTCGGTTACAATTATCGAATCACCGATCTACAAGCCGCTCTGGGATTAAGTCAAATGAGCCGTCTTGACAGCTTCATCTCGCGTCGTCAGGAGCTGGCAGCTCAGTATCGGTCACTGCTTCAGCCGTTGGAGGATGAGGGATTGATCCAACTGCCTTGGACCCATCCTGAAGCTAGCTCAGGCTGGCATTTGTATATCATTAGATTGAAACTGGACCGATTGCAGGTAGGCCGTAAAGCGATTTTTGAGGCGCTTCGTGCTGAAAATATCGGTGTAAATGTACACTATGTTCCGGTGTATCAGCTCCCCTACTACCAAAGGTTGGGATATGAGTCAGGCTGCTGTCCGGTGGCTGAACAAGTTTACCAAAGCAGCATTACGCTTCCTTTATTCCCAAGAATGGGTGAGGGTGATTTAAAGGATGTCGTCAATGCTGTATATAAGGTGATAGATCACTATCGTGTCTGAACATCTTTTCTGGTTATAAAGTCTCATAACACTAATAAAATTCGAGATCTTTTCCGATATACAAAGTAACTATACTCACTTTGAATCGGGGGAGATCTTTTTGAGTTCTGATTTTTCAGTGAACAATGCAGCCAGATACACGGGTCCGGAGGTTGCATCTTCTACCAACCAGCAGAAAGCCGCGGAAGCGGTTGCCGCTACGACCATGACTTCGTCTAACCATCGCGCCGCAGCAATGAATACATCACAAGACCTTAAGATTGCAGCTCTGCAAGGCGAAAAAATATCTATCGGAGAAGAGCAGCTAATCAAAACCATTGAAAAGGCGAACAAGGCACTGCAGGGAATTACAACTTCATTCGAATTTAGAATTCATGAGGCTACGAAGCAAATTATGGTGAAGGTGCTTGATAAGGAAACGGGCAAGGTCGTTCGGGAGATTCCGCCGGAAAAAGTGCTGGATATGGTGGCCAAGCTGTGGGAGAAGGCCGGAATTCTGATGGATGAGCGGAGATAGTCAATCAGAAAGGAGATGAGGAGTCTTGGTTACACGGGTTAACGGTACCTCTGGTATGGATATTGATACGCTGGTCAAGCAACTGATGCAGGCCAGGCGAGCTCCAATGGAAAAACTGCTACAGAAGCAGCAAACCTTGCAATGGCAGCGAGATGATTATCGCGCCATGAATACAAAGATACTGGATTTGAAAAATACCGCGTTCAATATGAAGCTGCAGTCGGCGTACTTGACCAAGAAGGCTGCTTCGGCGGACGATTCCATTGTATCGGCCACAGGTACCCCGAGTGCGACAGATGGCATTTACAAAATCGAGGTAAAGCGTTTGGCTGAAGCGGCAGGTGTAACTTCTGACCCGCTTGCCGCGACTGTCAAGCTTTCGAGCAAAGTAGAGGAAGTGTTCGCAGCGGCGCCTGCGATGACGGCCTTGACAATCAGTGGCGAGAAGGGTACCTCGACGATTCAAATTGACAAGACGGATACGTTGGCCGGGTTTATTAACAGCTTCAATGATAAAGCCTCGCAAACCGGTGTGAAAGTAAGCTACGATGATACGATGCGCCGCTTCTTTTTTGTCTCGTCTACGACTGGCGATGCGGCTAAAGTGGAATTGAACAGCAGCGAGCCGTCGTTTCTTACCGATGTATTGAAGCTTGGTGTGACAACTGCCGGTTTAACTGGGGAAGAAGTGAAGGGGGCTATTTTTAAAACGACACCTCTACCGGCTCCCGACATTAATAGAATGGTTGATCATACCCTATCCAGCCCACAGGCATTAAGAATAGGGTATGAGGGAGCTAACTATGATTTTGTTATTTCTAGCACAACCTCCGTTGGCGCGCTGCTCAACAGCATAAACAACCAGCCTGGCTTAAAGGCCGCCGGAATAAAGGCGGGTCTTGATGCGACGACAGGCAAGCTGACTTTTCAAATGCCGGACAGCTCCAAGCCGATTACGTTCTCCGACCAGTCGGTAGATAGTACGGATATTGTATCCAAGTTAGGGCTGCCTTCCACGCCAACGGCCAGCAGTGTTATCACAGGGGCAGAATTTACAACCATTGGGGCGCCATATGTTGATCCGACCAAGATCATTAATAGTGATCTGACCGAGGAGCAGAAACTGCGGATTACTTATGACTCCAAGGACTATGAGTTCAGCATCAACAGCAACACCAGTATAGGTGCCCTCATCTCGACGATCAATTCTTCGGACTTGGGCAAGCTGGGGATCTCGGCACGCTTGAACCGTGATACAGGTGAACTGGTATTCCGTACTCCCGATGAAACTAAAGATTTGTCATTTTCGGATCAAACCGCAGATAGCGTAAATATTTTAACCTCTCTGGGACTGACGACCGGAGTTAATACGAGCTCAACTTATACGTACAGCCAGGTCAAGGATACGGGACTAAATGCACAGGTCAAGTTTAACGATGTGGATGTCGAGTACGCTTCGAATAATTTCTCTGTGAACGGGATCAACTTTACAGCTAAAAAAGCGGCGCTTGGTACGAGTGTAAATGTTACAATCTCCCAGGATGTAGATGCTGTCTATACATCTATTAAATCTTTTGTTGATAAATACAATGAATTATTGGAAACGGTGAATAGCAAAATATCCGAGGAACGGTTTCGGCAGTACCTCCCGCTTAGTGAAGAACAAAGAAAAGCGATGTCGGAAAGTGACGTCAAGCTTTGGGAGGAAAAGGCAAAAAGCGGCCAATTACGTAATGATGGCATTCTTTCATCCGCAGCGAGCCGGTTTCGGATGAACTGGTACGAGTCTGTATCCAGTGCGGCTGGCGGGGATTACAGTCAACTGTCGGACATTGGGATTACGACCTTGGATTATTCGGAAAAAGGCAAGCTTTATATCAGTGAGTCCAAGCTCAAGGAGGCTTTGTCGAAAAATCCGGAGCAAGTCATGCGGCTGTTCACGGCCAATGACAACGATAGCAAGACTACCAGCGGAGATGGAATTGCCGTGCGGTTGTATGATGCAGCCGATCAAATTTTGCTTCAACTCAAGGAGAAAGCCGGTACCTCCACAACCGTGACTTCCCAATATCAGATTGGCAAACAATTGACACAGCTGAACAAGGACATCACCCGGTGGCAGGACCGCTTGGAGGACTATGAGAATAGCTACTACCGCCGATTTACCGCTATGGAGCAAGCGATGAACAAATATAATTCACAAAGCTCCTACTTGTCGCAGCTGGCTGCAAAATAATAGTTAGGGAGGAACTCGCATGCTGCATGCTCAGCAGAATAAGTATCTCGAAAACGTGGTGAATACAGCGACGCCCGCGCAGCTTCTGATTATGCTATGTGACGGCGCCATACGATTCTGCAAGCAAGCGATTGAAGCATTGAAGTCGAACAGCTTCGAGGATGCCAATCGAAGTATTATCAAGGTCCAGAACATTATCAAGGAATTTGTGATAACCTTAGATAAAAAATCCCCTGTTGCCGAAAGCCTCTTATTGATGTACGACTATATAGAGTACAGACTCATCGAGGCAAACCTGCATAAGTCTGTAGAACAAGCGGAGGAAGCGCTGGGCTACTTAGTTGAGCTTAAGAGCACCTGGGTCGAGGCGGGAAAATTGATGCACATGAAACCGGTTGGAACGGTTCATGGATGAACTTCTTCGTCAACTAGACAACATGACTAGTGAGTTTGTTGCGGCTATTGAGCAGGTCGAATATGAAGCTGTAGAACAATTTGTAGTTGAACGGGAAGCAATTGTTGAACAGCTAAGGCATGTAACTGAACATGTGCTTACAGAATCGGATAAGCAGGTGTTGAATCAGCTTGCAGCCCATGACGAAGTCATCCGTGCCAAAATCGAACAGCTGCGTGTCGAAGCAGGCCGAAAATTGCGTGAAATTAATCAAGCCAATAGCCGTAGAAATGCTTACGACATGGAGGGCTACGGTACAGAAAGCATGTTTTTTGATCGAAAAAAATAACAAATCCAGAGTCCAGCCCTGATGAAGAGGCTGGTCTTTTTTTATGAATGAAGCGTCAAGCGCGAGGAGGAACTGCCCGGCTTGCAATCTAAATAAAGAGAACAAGATTGGGATATAGTTATCCACTCACACCTGTGGATAATGTGCATAACTCTGTGAATAACCTTGCGGAAAATGTCGGAAAACCGCGACAGTATAGGCTTTTATGATGTGAATAGTTTATTAACGGATTGTTAATACTCGAATTTTCTAAATATTTAGCTAACACGCTTAAAGTTGGATTGACAGCGGTTACCGCCAGTGATATATTCGAATTGTAGGCAAATGCTTACAGTTATTTGACGACGAAGGGAATGTTATTGCATGCAAGGTAAAGTGAAATGGTTTAACGCAGAAAAAGGCTACGGTTTCATCGAGCGTGAAGACGGCGGCGACGTATTCGTTCATTTCTCCGCAATCCAAACCGATGGCTTCAAAACGTTGGAAGAAGGCCAATCCGTTGAGTTTGATATCGTTGAGGGCGCTCGTGGTCCTCAAGCAGCTAACGTCGTCAAGTTGTAATCATCCCCGCCGTCTTCGGCGGCCCGTATAGATGGTTATGGTTTTGAGTGAATGTGGCAGCGATAACCGACACCCTGGAGTGATCCGGGGTGTTTTTTCGTGTACATCTAGAGGGCAGGATATGACCTGATAACAACTTAATCTAACGATCAGACTGGAATAAGAATGCGACTTGGCGCCTGCCAATAATTGTTCAAATATTTTGTAAATTTATCTTGTCGTTTATGAAGGATTTTTGAAGGTTAAAGGGGAATATAGTATACTGTAGGTATGAGAGGAGGAGTTGTACATGAAATTCAATATCCGTGGCGAGAACATCGAAGTAACCGAGGCTTTGAGAGACCATGTTGAGAAGAAGCTGAGTAAGCTGGAAAGGTACATTGAAGCTCCCCCTACATCTGAAGTGCATGTCACGCTTAGCGTGCTGAAAGGCTTGCAGACAGTTGAGGTCACCATCCCGCTCCCGGCATTTATGCTGCGTGCAGAGGAGAAGCATGCTGATCTGTATGCGGCGGTTGATCTGGTTGTGGACAAGCTGGAGCGCCAGATCCGTAAAGCGAAAACAAAAGCGAATCGCAAGGTGCGCCAGCAGGGCGGACTGAAGGATTTATTCCTTTCGGAGTCAGCCGCTACGGCTGTCGCTTACGAGGAGGAAGAAGATGACTTCGAGCTGGTGCGGACGAAGAAGTTCACACTTAAGCCGATGGATATTGACGAAGCGATTTTGCAGATGAACATGGTGGGTCATAATTTCTTCGTATTCGCCAATTCAGATACATCGCAGGTCAATGTTGTGTACAAGCGTGATGACGGGAAGTATGGCTTGATCGAGCCGGCTCGTTAATCTCGCAGTCAAGCGCCATTCTAAACTGTAACTTCCAGAGCTTGTATCCGGTGCTATATGCGCTTGGGACAAGCTCTTTTCATTATCGGCCGGTGATGTCCGCAGGATGGACGAATTCATGAAACTTTTTTCATGGTGAGGCGTCTGTAGGTGTAGGGGTAAGCGCAATAGCAGCGATCCAATGAAACGATGCGGCATACGGCCGTTTACGGCACGTTCGGCTCAGGTTCAAGAGCTGGGCAACCATGTGGCAGGCTGATGAAATGCGCTTGACCAAGAGATACTAAGCATATGAAGAGGAAGCGTGGAAGCGCCGAATTTCCTTTGCGCCCGTCCAGCCTTTGGTTGCGGGATATGTCGCAAAAATGATACAATTTAAGCTAATGATTATGGTTCGATAAAGGAAGGGGTTTAGCAGCATGCTAGGACTCGTTAGAAAGCTGTTTGGCGATCAGAATGAGCGTGAGCTGAAGCGGTTATGGAAGGCCGTTGAGTATATCAATTCGTTGGAATCTGGCATTGCAGCATTGTCGGATGAGCAGCTGAAAGGGAAAACGGTCGAGTTCCGCGGACGCGTAGAGAACGGCGAGGAATTGGACGCGTTGCTGCCGGAGGCGTTTGCGGTTGTGCGGGAAGCTTCCAAACGTGTGCTTGGCAAGCGTCACTACGATGTCCAGCTGATCGGCGGCATGACGCTTCATGAAGGAAAAATTGCCGAGATGCGCACAGGGGAAGGTAAAACGCTCGTCGGCACGCTCCCGGTATACTTGAATGCCCTCACAGGCAAAGGTGTACATGTGGTGACGGTTAACGATTATTTGGCTGCGCGCGATAGCGGGGAAATGGGAAAAATTTATGAGTTTCTCGGCATGACCGTCGGGGTTAATTTGCCGAACCTGTCCCATCCTGACAAGCAAGCTGCTTACGCCTGCGATATTACGTACGGAACAAACAATGAATTTGGCTTTGATTACCTGCGCGACAACATGGTTGTGTATAAAGAGCAGATGGTTCAGAAGCCGCTTTATTTCGCGGTTATTGACGAGGTGGACTCGATTCTGGTCGATGAGGCGCGGACGCCGCTTATTATTTCCGGACAAGCTGCCAAGTCGACGGATATGTACTACATGGCCGATCATTTCGTAGGGAAGCTGACGGCAGAAGAGGACTACACCATTGATGTGAAGCTGCGCAGCGTTGCCTTGACGGAAGAAGGGGTAGCGAAGGCGGAGAAAGCATTTGGCGTGGAAAACTTGTTTGACCACGAAAATGTGACGCTGAACCATCATATCCAGCAAGCGCTGAAGGCGCATGTAATTATGCGTCTGGATGTAGACTATGTTGTTCAGGAAGGCGAAATCGTCATCGTCGATGAGTTTACCGGACGGCTGATGGTTGGACGCCGGTACAGCGAAGGGCTGCATCAGGCGATTGAAGCCAAGGAACGGCTGCAGGTGCAAAATGAGTCGATGACGCTGGCGACCATTACGCTGCAAAACTACTTCCGGATGTACCGCAAGCTGTCCGGGATGACCGGTACGGCCAAGACGGAAGAAGAAGAGCTGAAGAAGATTTACGGGCTGGATGTCATTGTTGTGCCGACGAACCGTCCGATGATCCGAAAGGATATTCCCGATGTGGTGTACAAGTCGGTAGGCAGCAAGTTCCGTGCGGTTGTCAATGAGATCGTGGAACGTCATAAGCTGAATCAGCCGGTGCTTGTCGGTACGGTGTCGATTGAAAATTCGGAGCGGCTGTCGGAGATGCTCAAGAAAAAGGGCGTCTCACATAAGGTTCTGAATGCGAAGTACCATGCAGAGGAAGCGGAAATCGTTTCCCGCGCAGGTCAGGCCGGAGCGGTGACGATCGCAACCAACATGGCCGGACGCGGTACGGACATTATGCTCGGCGAAGGCGTCGCAGAACTCGGCGGGCTGCATATTATAGGTACGGAACGTCATGAAAGCCGCCGGATTGATAATCAGCTTCGCGGTCGTGCAGGTCGTCAGGGTGACAAAGGTTCCTCGCAGTTTTATTTGTCGCTGGAGGATGAGCTGATGCGCAGATTCGGCGCAGAGAACATCATGGGCATGATGGACCGGCTTGGCTTCGAAGAAGATCAGCCGATCGAAAGCAAGCTTATTTCCCGGGCGATTGAATCGGCGCAGAAGCGCGTTGAGGGCAACAACTTCGATGTGCGGAAGGTTGTTCTGCAATATGACGATGTGATGAACCAGCAGCGCGAAATTATTTACAAGCAGCGCCGCGAGGTCATTGAGTCTGAAAATATCCGGGACGTTGTGCTGGGGATGATTCTGCCGGTTGTCGATCGGATTGTCGAGGCTCATTGCCCGGCTGATCTGGTACCGGAGGAGTGGGACCTGCAGGCGATCATTGACTATGCGAATGGTACGTTCCTCCATGAAGGTCAGTTGACGGCCGAGGAGCTGTGGGGCAAGGAGAAGGAAGAAGTCGTCGAGCTTGTCAAAGACCTGCTGACCCGTTTGTATGAGGAGCGGGAGCAGCAAATTGGCGAAGAGTTTTTCCGCGAGTTCGAAAAGGTTGTTGTGCTGCGTGCGGTAGACAGCAAATGGATGGACCATATCGACGCGATGGACCAGCTGCGCCAAGGGATTCATCTGCGGGCTTACGGCGGAACGGACCCGCTGCGTGAATACCAGTTCGAGGGCTATGAGATGTTCCAGGAGATGATCCAGAGCATTCAAGAGGAAGTGTCGACGTACGTCATGAAGGCGCATGTGGAGACGAATCTGGTGCGTGAAGCGGTTGTCGATGAGCATGAGATGGCGACGAATGCGGAGCCGGCCGTGAAAAAGCCAACGGTGAACAAGCAGGACATCATTGGCCGCAATGATTTGTGTCCATGCGGAAGCGGCAAGAAATACAAGCAATGTCACGGCGTGTAGGGCAAGCAGGCTCGTAGTCGGGCAAGCCGCAGGAATGACAGAAGAAGCGGATAGCAAGGGGGAGGTCGGAGCGCTGCTCCGGTCTCCTTTTTCCACGAATAGACCGTAGAGGACTTACGGCAAACTAAACGAATGCAGAGGTGCTGGATATGTTGGAAGCGGATGTAAAACGGGATTTACAAGAAACGGCCAAGCGATTGGCTGAGCTTAGGGGGTCTCTTTGACTTAGATCTCAAGCTGGAGCAAATTGCGGATTTCGAGGAAAAGATGTCGGCGCCGGATTTTTGGGATGACAATGAAAAGGCGCAAAAGCTGATCGCTGAGATGAATGCGGTGAAGGGCGGCGTTGACCAGTTCAAGAAGCTGGAGTCCGAGTTCGAGGATTTGGAAGTGCTGGTTGAGCTGCTGGCTGAAGAACAGGATGCGAGCATGGTCGGCGATATTGAGTCCGGCTTGGCGGCGTTGATCCGTAAGCTGGAGGCGTTTGAGCTGCAGCTGCTGCTGAATCAGCCGTATGATCGACTGGACGCCATTCTGGAGCTGCATCCTGGCGCTGGCGGCACAGAGTCGCAGGACTGGGCGGAGATGCTGCTGCGCATGTACCGCCGCTGGGCCGAGAAGCGCGACTTCAAGGTCGAGGTACTCGACTATTTGCCTGGCGATGAGGCGGGTGTGAAAAGCGTGACGTTGTCGATCAAGGGCTACAATGCATACGGCTACTTGAAAGCGGAAAAGGGCGTTCATCGGCTGGTGCGCATTTCGCCGTTTGATGCGTCTGGCCGTCGGCATACGTCCTTCGTGTCATGTGATGTGATGCCGGAGATTGACGATGATGTGGAAGTTGAAATCCGCACTGAAGATTTGAAAATCGACACTTACCGTTCATCTGGAGCGGGTGGTCAGCACATCAATACAACCGACTCGGCGGTGCGGATTACGCATATGCCGACGGGTGTTGTGGTCAGCTGCCAAACCCAGCGCTCGCAGATCAAAAACCGTGAGCAGGCGATGAAAATGCTGCGCTCGAAGCTTTACGAGAAGAAAATCGAAGAGCAGCAGAAGCATCTGGCTGAAATTCGCGGCGAGGTATCGGATATCGCGTGGGGCAGCCAAATTCGTTCGTATGTATTCCATCCGTACAGCATGGTGAAGGACCACCGGACGCTGGAGGAAACGGGCAATGTGGGAGCCGTGATGGACGGAGAGCTGGACCCGTTTATTGACGCCTATTTGCGCCAGCAGATCACGAAGCCGTCCAAGGAAAATTAGACGAAATTAGACGAAATTTTGCAGGAAAGGGGAGCGTGGCCGAGCGGGTTGCGCGTATGCTTGCGGCCTGGCTACCGGCGTCGGCGACGGACGTAAGCAACAGGGTGAACGAAGGCGGTCGCTCATGACGGGGCTTGCCGTGGTTCATGGATGTTGCTTATGGTCGCTGCGCGATAGGGGCTGGCGGCAAGCGGAGAGGTAGCGCGGGCGTCTGGCGAAACGCGGGTGTGCGCCTTGGAGAGTCGAAGCGAGCGGTTCCGAAGCAAGAAAGCAAAACGGTCGGCAGGACATGAACCGGTATTGACGCAAGAGCAAGCTTCGGCCGCGCAGCGGGATGTGCCTGAGCAGCCGGATCGCCAGGATGAGGAGGTCGAGGCAGCAGCTGAACCGGTTATGCGGACAGCAGGCTCAAGCTTGATGGAGTGGTCGAGTCTGATGGAAAAGCTGGGGCGAGCGGAAGCGTTCGCCCGGACGGTGAGCGCGGGCTTTCCGCAGCAGGCGGAGCTGATCGAGAAGCTGGGCCAGTCTCGCATGTCGGTTCAAAGCGCAGATGCGGACGAAGGCGAGACGGCGGGGCAAGCGGAACGGCGAGACAGCGCAGCTGCGTCGGCCGAAGCTGATGAACCGAAGGCGGCAGAACTGAGGACCGAGAGGCAGAGCTGGCCTGAGACGGTGGCTGCTACCTCGACAGGGTCAGGCCAGCTGGAAACAGCCGAGCAAGCAGAGCATTGTGGCCGGGCTGAAGCTGCCGCTGCTTCCGAGGAAGCAAATCGGCCAGGCGAACTCGTTCTGAATGAAGAATTAACCCGGGCGAAGCGCCATCGACGCCGTCCCAAGGGAAAACTCGACAGTACGCGGCACCGGGTGCTTGAGTATATACTGCTTGTTATCGGCTCCTTGTTGATCGCGCTCAGCTTTAATTTGTTTTTCTACCCGAATCAGCTCGCATCCGGCGGGATTTCGGGCATCAGTATTATTACCGATACGTTGTTTGGGTTTGAACCGGCGTTAACCCAGTGGGCGCTGAACATTCCGCTGTTTTTCGCCGGGACGTTCCTGATCGGCCGCAGCTTCGGAGTAAAGACGGCTGTCGGCTCCGTACTGCTGCCGCTGCTTGTGCTGCTGACCCGCAGCGTGCCGAGCTTGACTACCAACATTTTGCTGGCCAGCATTTATGGGGGAATTTTGCTCGGTATTGGAATCGGACTTGTGTATCGCGGACGAGGTTCGACGGGCGGATTTTCGGTGGCGGCGCAAATTTTGCACAAGTACACGGGCATTGGCTTTGGCTTATGTGTGGCGCTGCTGGATGGACTTGTGATTTTGACGGCCGGTATCTTTATTTCACCGGAGAAGGCGATGTATGCGCTGATCGGGCTGTTTGTGACCAGCAAGACGATTAATGTTGTGCAGCTCGGATTAAGTTATTCGAAGGTCGCGTTTATTATTTCGGATTCGGTGGACGAAATTCGCGAGGCGATTTTGTATGAGCTGGACCGCGGCTTAACGAAGCTGCAAGCGACAGGCGGATATACTGGAGAAGACCGTACAGTGCTGATGGTTGTTGTCGGTCAAACAGAGGTTAACCGGCTCAAGGAGCTCGTTCGTTCGGTCGACCCGAATGCCTTTGTCATTCTGAGTGATACGAACGAGGTGTTGGGTGAAGGCTTCAAGCTTGCGGGACCATCCTGAAGTCGAACATGGACTTGAGTCCTGTAAACATTGGTGCAAGCAAAGCAAACAGGCGTGCCGCTGCTCGCAGCGGCCGCTACCTCACGCACGAACGGTGCGGTAACCCGAAAGTGATGCCGCAGTCAACGCTGCTCGCAGGTAACAGATAAGGATTGCAGCAATAGGACGCTTGCCGGGTTCGGAGCTCAACTGCTTATTGATAAACCAAAGGACTGGACAAGCGCCCATCGGGCAGCATAGCGGTACAAGCTCTTGTGTCATACGGCTATCGAAGCTGCAAGAAGGAACGCATAGATAAGTCACAAACTGGCGTTAACAAGACCCGTATAGACATAAAATTCACATTGTATTTTTATACTTATGAATGTATAATAATACATAGCTTTCAGGTGGAGGGACGGACCATGGGAAATAAATTAAGAGCGGCCATCGTAGGATCGACCGGATATGGCGGCGTTGAACTAATCAGATTGTTACTGACACATCCAAATGTAGAAATTACTTCCGTTATTTCATCATCGACGGCTGGCGTACCGATTGCGGACGGTTATCCGCATCTGAATCAAATTTTAACCGACCAACTGGACGGCATTGATGTTGCGCAAATCGCCGCCAAGGCTGATGTTGTATTTTTGGCGACGCCGCATGGCGTTAGCATTGAGTTGTCGCCCAAGCTGCTTGATGCGGGTCTCAAGGTGATCGATCTGTCCGGCGACTTCCGGCTGAAGGATGGCAGCTTGTATGAGCAGTGGTATAAGCATAAACCGGCCGATCCGGCTTACCTGGACAAAGCGGTTTATGGCCTCTGCGAGCTGTTCGGCGATGAGATGCCGGGTACGGCGTTTATTTCGAATCCGGGCTGCTACCCGACTGCGTCGATTCTCGGACTCGCTCCGCTTGCCGCCAAACGGTGGATTGATCTCAAGTCCATTATTATTGACGCCAAGTCAGGCGTGTCCGGTGCGGGACGCGGCTTGAGCCAGATGGTACATTATGCGGAAATCAATGAAAATTTCGTGGCCTATAAAGTGAACCGCCATCAGCACACGCCGGAAATCGAGCAGGCAATCAGCCGCTTGGCCGATGAGGATGTGACCGTAACGTTTACGACGCATCTGGTGCCGATGACGCGCGGAATTATGTCCACTATTTACGTTAGTATGAATGACAACCGCAGCGAGCAGGACATCCATGATTTGTTCACCAGCTATTATGCAGGCAGACCGTTCGTTCGGGTGCGCCCGCTGGGAAAATATCCGGGGACGAAGGAAGTAACCGGGTCCAACTACTGCGATATCGGGTTGTCGCTGGATGCGCGTACAGGGCGGCTGACCATTGTATCGGTTATCGACAATATGGTCAAGGGCGCGGCTGGACAGGCGATTCAAAATTTAAATCTCATGATGGGCTGGGATGAAGCGACAGGACTTGCATTCACCCCGGTTTATCCATAAGGCGAGGACGGGGGAAGGGTCAACATGTCGAATCAACAATCGTTTACGGTCGTGCCGGACGGCTCGGTAACGACTCCGAAGGGCTTTCAGGCCGGAGGCCTGCACTGCGGCTTGAAAAAAACGGAGCGCCACGACCTGGGCGTCATTTATTGCGAAGTGCCTGCTAATGCGGCGGGTGTTTATACGTTAAATCAATTTCAAGCGGCTCCGCTGCATGTGACCAAGGAAAGCATCGCCCAAGCCGGCAAGCTGCAGGTTATGCTGGTCAACAGCGGCAATGCCAATGCCTGCACCGGCCAACAGGGCGAGGACGACGCTCGTGCGATGCGCGCAGCGGTAGCTGAAGCGTTTGGCGTAGCCGAGCATCTGGCTGGCGTGACGTCAACCGGCGTCATTGGCGAGCTGCTGCCGATGGGCAAGGTGCTGAGCGGGATTGAGCGCCTGCCGGCCCAAGTGAAGGCGGACGGTGGCGATGACTTCTGCCAGGCGATCCTGACCACGGACCTCGTGAAAAAGGAAATTTGCGTCAGCGTCAGCGTGGGCGGCCAAACCGTACATATTGCGGGCGCAGCCAAAGGCTCGGGCATGATTCACCCGAATATGGCGACGATGCTCGGCTTCATTACGACGGATGCCAACATCGAAAGCGCTCATCTGCAAAAGCTGCTGAACAACAGTACGGACTCCACCTTCAACATGATTACCGTCGATGGCGATACGAGCACCAATGATATGGTGGTTGTTATGGCTAGCGGCCTTGCCGCCAACGATGCGCTGACTCCGGACCATCCGGATTGGGAAGCATTTGCCGCCGGTTTTACTTATGTTGGCGAAGTGCTGGCCAAAGCGATTGCTCGTGATGGCGAAGGCGCAACCAAGCTGATCGAAGTGAATGTCGCCCATGCGGATTCCCGTGAAGCCGCGCGTGCGATTGCCAAAACCGTCATCGGCTCCAGCCTGGTGAAATCCGCCTGCTTCGGCGCCGATGCAAACTGGGGCCGCATCATTGCGGCCGTTGGCCGCGCCGGTTACCCGGTTAAAACGGATACGGTCGATATTCGCCTCGGCGATATCGCTGTATTGGAGCAATCCCGCCCGGTCCGCTTTGATGAAGATCGCGCCGAAGCGTATTTGAAAGGCGAACTTGTGCAAATTTTCGTAGATTTGCATATGGGCGACGCCTCCGCTACAGCCTGGGGCTGCGATCTGACATACGACTACGTTCGTATTAACGCCGCTTACCGCACGTAGTCAAGGGGGCGAGTGATCCTGTCGAGGGCAGGGAAGCCAGCCCAATGACAGGCCATTCGCTCCGCGAGAAAAGAAAGCGTGAACGAGCCCATCATCCGTTGACCTGCACCCAACAAAACTAAGCCTGTCGAGGGCAAGCGAAGCCGCCCAATGACAGGCCACTCGCTCCGGTGAGAAAAAAGGAAGCACGAAGCAGCACTTCATCCTTGTGATCTGCAACAAACAAAACTAAGCCTGTCGAGGGCAGGGAAGTCAGCCCAATGACAGGCCACTCGCCCCGGCGAGAAAAAGGAAGCGCGAAGCAGCACTTCATCCTTTGATCTGCACCAAACAAAACTAAGCCTGTCGAGGGCAAGCGAAGCCGCCCAATGACAGGCCACTCGCCCCGGCGAAAAAGGAAGCACGAAGCAGCACTTCATCCTTTGATCTGCACCAAACAAAACTAAGTCTGTCGAGGGCAAGCGAAGCCGCCCAATGACAGGCCACTCCGGCCGGGCAACCCAACCGGCCGTCGCGGCGAAGCCGCCGCCCTGCTCGAACGAGAGCTTCATGACAACGTCATGTGGCGGCTCCTCACTCGCAGCAGCTCATCACGCAACACCGGCGCGCCCTAGTCCCTGAGGCCAACGTAGCGGAAGAACGCCGTCTGCAAGCGGCCGCCCGGTAAGGGCGGGGAAAGCGGTCCTGCCAGCGAACCGTTGCTTCAACGACGGCCCCGCAGCAGGCACGCTCCATTTCGGGGTCTTGGGGCGAAGCGCCCAAGTCCTCCCCCCTTGCGAGCAAGGGGGGAAAGAGGGGGGATCGGATAAATTGTTTGTCATGAAATGCGGAGGCAGCACATTGGCTGCGCTGCCCGATACGTTTTTTGAAGATTTGAAGCAGCTTCAGCAGGAGGGTGAAATTCCCGTCATCGTACACGGAGGCGGCCCGGCCATTTCCGATACATTAGGCAAGCTGGGTATTGAGACCGAGTTTGTCAACGGCTTGCGTAAAACCAATGAAGCGGTGCTTGATGTGGTCGAGATGGTGCTCGCGGGACAAATCAACAAAGAAATTGTCCGCAAGGTACAGCGCTCCGGCGCGAAGGCGGTTGGCCTCTCCGGCGTGGACGGCCATCTCATTCAGGCACAGCCGGTTGCGAACGCGCAGGAGGTTGGTCTCGTGGGCGATGTGACGCAGGTCAACGCGGAGCTGATCCGCGGCTTGGTTGCGATGGGCTACATGCCGGTGATCGCCCCGGTCGGGATCGGAGCCGACGGCGGACAGCGGTACAACATCAATGCCGACACGGCGGCAGGCGCTGTTGCCTCCCATTTGGGCGTTGAGCGGATGATTGTGGTTACCGATGTGCCAGGCATTCTCAAAACGATCAATGGCGAGAAGCAGGTGCTCCCTTCGGTAACGGTGCAGGAGATTGATGAAATGATCGCCAGCGGCGACATTTACGGCGGAATGATTCCGAAGGTGCGCGCGGCGGTGCAGTGCATTCAGGGCGAGGTGCGTGAAGTGGTCATCGTCAATGGAGCAGAGCCGCAGGTGCTAAGCAAAACGCTGAAGGAAGGCCGAATCGGTACCCGAATCGTGAGAGGCTGAAGCGGCATAACGTTTAAAATTACAATTCAAATCTGATCAAAAGGAGTGATTAACGTGGGAGAAGCTCAGAGTGCTTTGTTTCCGAATTATGCCAGATATCCGTTTACATTTGTGAAGGGGGAAGGCAGCCGCCTGTGGGATGAAAACGGCAAGGAATACCTGGACCTGATGTGCGGGCTGGCCGTTACGAATCTGGGGCACGCCCCGAAGCAAGTCACGGAGCGCCTGAAGGCGCAAGTGGATACGCTCTGGCATACGAGCAATCTGTTTCATATTCCGGGACAGCAGAAGCTGGCTGAGCTGCTGGTGGCGAACAGCTTTGCGGATGCGGTGTTTTTCTGCAATAGCGGGGCGGAAGCTAACGAAGCGGCGATTAAAATCGCCCGGCGTTATTTCGCCAAGGTGCTGGAGCAGCCGGAGCGCTATGAGATTATTACCTTCGACATGTCATTCCATGGCCGGACGCTGGCGACCTTGACCGCAACCGGTCAAGCGAAGGTGCAGGAAGGCTTCCATCCGCTGCCTGAGGGCTTCGTTTATGCGCCGTATAATGATGCGGAAGCTGTGGAAAAGCTGATTTCTCCGCGAACATGCGCCATTATGCTGGAGCTGGTTCAAGGCGAGGGCGGCGTGAATCCGGCTGATCCGGTTTTCGTCAAGGCCGTGGCGGAGCTGTGCGAGCGTCATGGGCTGCTGTTGATTCTGGATGAAATTCAGACCGGCATCGGACGTACCGGCAAGCTGTTCGCTTACGAGCATTACGGCATCGAGCCTGACGTGGTAACGTTAGCCAAAGGCTTGGCCAGCGGCATGCCGATTGGGGCGATGCTGGGCAAGGAAAAGCTGCGCGGCGCATTTACCGCAGGCTCGCACGGCACAACCTTTGGCGGCAACTACTTGTCGACCGCAGCGGGGCTGGCGACGCTGGAAACGATGCTGCAGGAGGATGTTTCGGCGAAGGCGGCGGCCATGGGCGACTATATCGTCAGTGAGCTGCAAGCCAAGCTGGCGGACAATCCGCTCGTTCGCAACATTCGCGGACTCGGCATGCTGATCGGAATCGGGCTGCATGTGCCGGGCGCGGAGCTGATCAAGTCGATTCATGAGCAGGGTGTGCTGGTTGTGCCTGCGGGACCGGATGTGATTCGGTTAGCGCCTAGCCTGTTAATTTCGAAGGAAGATATCGACCGGGGACTGACTATTATTTGCGAGACGCTGGCAAAGGCTGCAGCTGCAGCGGTATAAGGCTTACCAACCAAGCGACATAAGATGGCTGGAGGAGTGTACAGCAGGTGCGTCGGGCAGGTGTCCGGCTTACATGCTGCACACTCCATTGGCTCATAGATAGGGTGATCGGCTGGCGAGCCGCATGCAAACACCGAATTACGGGAACAGGGAAGGGAGAGGCACGGATTGGCTGAAACTGCAGAACAAACGATAGCTTCACAGTTAAAAGGCCGGGATTTCATCGGTTTGGTCGATTATTCGTCGGAGGAGATCCGTTACCTGATTGATCTGGCGATTGAGCTGAAAAAGAAACAAAAGGCGGGCGAGGTCTACCAGCCGCTCAAGGGTAAAACACTGGGGATGATTTTCGAGAAATCATCGACGCGTACGCGTGTTTCCTTCGAGGTCGGCATGTACCAGCTCGGCGGCCATGCGCTGTTCCTGAGCAAAAATGACCTGCAAATCGGACGGGGAGAAACAATCTCCGATACGGCGCAAACGATGTCCCGTTACCTCGACGGCATTATGATCCGGACGTATGCGCATCGCACCGTCATTGAGCTGGCTCGTAACGCAACGGTGCCGGTAATCAACGGATTAACCGATCTGTCGCATCCGTGTCAGGCGCTGGCTGACTACCAGACGGTGCTGGAGAAGAAGGGGCGGCTGGAAGGGCTGAAGGTCGCTTATATCGGGGACGGCAACAATATGGTTCATTCGCTGCTGATGGGCGCTGCCAAGCTGGGGATGCATTTCGCGGTCGCGACGCCTGCAGGCTACGAGCCGGACGACGAAGTGCTCAAGCTGTCGCGTGAAGCGGCGGCCAAAACAGGCGGCAGCGTGCTGTTCACCAACGATCCGCAGGAAGCGATCACGGACGCGGATGTTGTGTATACGGATGTGTGGGCGAGCATGGGCTTCGAGGCGGAGCAAAAGGAGCGGGAAATTGCATTCAAGCAATTCCAGGTCAACGAGGCGCTGGTGAAGTATGCGAAGCCGGACTATTTATTTATGCACTGCCTGCCGGCGCATCGCGGGGAAGAAGTGAGCGAAGGCGTAATCGACGGCGCCAATTCCGTGATCTTCGACCAGGCGGAAAACCGGCTGCATGCCCAGAAAGCGGTTATGGCTGCGATTATGTAGGCTTCGGCCGCGCTTCGGCGCGCCGGGCTGTACGGAAATGTTAACCAGAGAAGGAGAGCGGAACACGATATGGCAAAGCAAAAAATTGTACTCGCTTATTCGGGCGGCTTGGATACGTCCATTATTTTGAAATGGCTGAAGGAAACGTACGACGCGGAAATTATCGCGTTCACAGCCGATATCGGCCAGAAGGACGAGCTGGACGGTCTGGAGGAAAAGGCGCTGAATACCGGCGCATCCAAAGTATACATCGACGATCTGCGCGAGGAATTCGCTCGCGACTTCATTTTCCCGATGTTCCAGGCTGGAGCTTTGTATGAAGGCCAATATTTGCTCGGCACGAGCATCGCGCGTCCGCTGATCGCCAAGCGGATGGTAGAAATCGCTCTGGCTGAAGGCGCAACGGCGATTGCACACGGCGCAACGGGCAAAGGCAACGACCAGGTTCGTTTCGAGCTGACGGCGGCCGCATTGACCCCGGATGTAGACGTAATCGCGCCATGGCGTCTGGAGCAATTCCGCGAGGAGTTCCCGGGACGCGCCGAGATGATCGCATTTGCTGAAAAGCACGGAATTAACGTTACCGCCTCGGCAGCCAAGCCGTATTCCATGGACCGCAATTTGCTGCATATCAGCTATGAAAGCGGCGTGCTGGAAGATCCATGGTTTGATCCGAGCGCCAAGGAAAACAAGGAAATGTTCCTGCTGAGCGCCGATCCGGAGGATGCTCCGGATGAGGCTGAGTACATTGAGCTGGAGTTCGAGCAAGGCAACTGTGTCGCGATCAACGGCGAGCGGATGATTCCGCTGCACATTATGGAGAAGCTGAACGAGCTGGGCGGCAAGCACGGAATCGGTCGCGTCGATATGGTCGAAAACCGCTTCGTCGGCATGAAGAGCCGCGGTGTGTATGAGACGCCGGGCGGTACCATTCTGTTCACCGCTCACCGCAAAATCGAGTCGATTACGATGGATCGTGAAGTGATGCATTTGCGCGACTCGCTCATTCCTAAGTACGCTTCGCTCGTATATAACGGCTTCTGGTACGCGCCAGAGCGTCTGGCGATTCAGGCCCTCGTCACCGAGAGCCAGAAAAACGTTAACGGTACGGTTCGTCTGAAGCTGTACAAAGGCAATGTGATCGGTGCGGGCGTACAAAGCCCGGTCAGCTTGTACAATCCGCATATTGCGACGATGGAAGCTGATCCGACCAAAGCTTACGACCAAGGCGATGCGACTGGCTTTATCCGTCTGAATGCGCTCCGTCTGCGCGTGGCGGCCGGTGTGAACCAGGCTCAGGCGAAGGATAGCAAGTAAGGCGGCAAGCGAATAAGCTCGGTGCAGGGTTTTCCGTTCAGGGAAGCCCTGTGCCTGTGTCAGAGGAAGAAAGGGGTTTTGCATCGTGTCCAAGTTGTGGGGCGGGCGTTTTACGAAAAAAACGGACCAATTGGTCGAGGAATATACAGCATCCATCCTGTTTGACAAGGAATTAGCCGAGGAGGACGTGCAGGGCAGCTTGGCTCACGTATCCATGCTGGGCAAATGCGGCATCGTGCCGCAAGCCGATGTGGAGACGATCAAGGCCGGCTTGCTGAAGGTGCAGGACCTGATCCGTCGCGGCGAGCTCGAATTTTCGGTTAGCGACGAAGATATTCATATGAATGTCGAGAAGGCATTGATTGACGAGGTCGGGCCGGTCGGCGGCAAGCTGCATACCGGACGGAGCCGCAACGATCAGGTGGCGACCGACATGCATCTGTGGCTGCGCAAGCGGGTCGTTGAATTTGTCGGCCTGCTGAATAAAGTGCAGGAAGCGCTGCTTGAGCAAGCGAAGCAAAATCTGGACACCATCGTACCGGGTTACACGCATTTGCAGCGCGCGCAGCCGATTTTGTTCGCGCATCATCTGCTTGCCTACGTGTCGATGTTCCAGCGCGACGCGGAGCGGCTGCAGGACAGCTACAAGCGGGTTAACGTGCTGCCGCTGGGCGCAGGGGCGCTGGCGGGTACGACGTTCCCGATTGACCGTCATTTTGTGGCGGAGCAGCTCGGCTTTGACCGGGTGTATGAGAACTCGCTGGATGCGGTGAGCGACCGTGATTTTATTCTGGAGTTTTTGTCGAACGCCTCGATGATTATGATGCATCTGTCGCGGCTGAGCGAGGAGTTTGTGCTGTGGTCCAGCACCGAGTTCCGTTTTGTTGAGCTGGACGACGCGTTTTGCACAGGCAGCAGCATTATGCCGCAGAAGAAAAATCCGGATGTCGCCGAGCTGGTGCGCGGCAAAACGGGCCGGGTATACGGCAACCTGTTCGGCCTGCTGACGGTGCTGAAGTCGCTGCCGCTGGCGTATAACAAGGATATGCAGGAAGACAAGGAAGGCATGTTTGACACCGTGCGGACGCTGCAGGGAGCCTTGCAGCTGTACGCGCCGATGATCGCCACGATGAAGGTGAACAAGGATCGGATGCGGCAGGCTGTCAATCAGGACTTCTCAAATGCAACGGACATCGCGGACTACCTGGTTAACAAAGGCATGCCGTTCCGTCAGGCGCATGAAGTCATCGGCAAGACGGTGCTGTATTGCATTCAGCAAAACAAATACTTGCTTGACCTCAAGCTGGAGGAGTATCATCAGTTTTCTGAGCTGTTTGCAGACGATATTTATCGGGTGCTGCAGCCGGAGACAGTTGTCAATGCGCGTAATGTATATGGCGGCACTGCAACCGTGCAAGTCAGCGCGGCGATTGAGCGTGCGGAAGCGGTGCTTGCGCAGTCCGCGGCCTGGTTCGACGAATACTTCAACAAAAGCAGATAAAGTCAAAAAAGACAAGCCCGTTGCTTTCACATGTCTCCACGGTTCGCCTGAAAGCGGACTGCTGGGAATGTGATGCAGCGGGCTTTTCCAAAAAACTTGCCGTTATTTTCGGTACGTTTTGGCGTATCAGCTAGAACTGCGAATTTAAAATTTAAACACGTTATTAAAAAATAAGCCAGCACCTGCAAATGGAGCCAACCTACAAGAATGTACGTATTTTATCCAGACATTCATTGACGACTTCATCGGGAGCTCTTCCGACGACATCTATACGCCGAGCTCGCCAATCCAGATTTTTAATTTGATCCGTTAGAATGACCCCATCAAAAACCAATTCATCCGGCAACGATACTTCAAATCCCCATCCTCTGGCCGTATGCGTGATAGGACAAACTGAAACAAAACCTGTCGTCTGATTGAATGCTGCTGGTGACAACACAATGGCAGATCTTCTTCCTGCTTGTTCGTGACCGGCTTGAGGATTAAAATTGATCCAGACTAGATCTCCCCGATCTGCACTCATTTACAATAATTCCTTCCCTTCTCTGCCCCAATCAATTTCGTCGTGGCGATTTTCTGGTTTGCATTGAGCTAACAATTCTTCCAAGGTCGGCTTTTTCTTTTTGGGCACCACGGTTAGTGTATGATCATCACCTACGATCAAATCGACCTCAGTTCCTTGGCAAACCTCAATTTTTTCAGCAATATGACTTGGAATTCGAATACCTAGACTGTTTCCCCATTTCTGTACGGTAGTCGACATGGAAAACCCTCCTTGTTTTTGAGGTCTTTGATTCATTCTAGCACACCTCCGTCTCGATGTATACACATAGTATATACAATATGATCGAAATGATACTTAATGGTGAACTCCGATAGTGGGTAGGCGCAACCACCTCCACATACATCGAATGTTTGCCTAGGCTCCAATCTACCCATTCAGCAGCGCTGCTTCCACCTTCAACTCGATCCTCTGCTTTACCACTATCGTTGGTACGGTTCTACATATCGGTTGACCAGTCAGAGCTTCAGCGGAAAACAGGTCCCTTCACGCCATCCTCGATCAGCGGCGCGCCGTCGCTCCCCGGCTGGCTGCGGTCCGGATCTGAGTCGCCGTCGCTGGACCCGGAGTTGACAGCTACGAGTTGGGGCTGGGCCGCATACTTATCGCGTGACAGGCGCTCCCGGCTGACTTCGACTCCGTTTTGCTTTTTAATCCGGTACGTTTCGACGATATAGCCGGGCTTGCCGAGCGCGAGAACAACCTGCTTGCCCCGCGGCAAGGTCGGATTGTGCACATATTTGGTCGGGGGCGCCAGCTTCTCCAGGGTACGGGATTCGACCTCATACGTCAGATCCGGCGGAGTTTGTCCGAACAGTTTGACCGTTAGTCCTGCGCTGTCGGAGGCGGTGCGAATCAGCACGTAGTGGGCGGTATTGTTGCGGAACTTGAAATTAATGTAGCCGCCGGCGAAGGTGGCGTCCTGGCCGAGCGGCACATAGCTGATCGGGAGCGAGTGGTTGCGCCGCTCGACGATGTCAAGCCCGGCGAGCAGCGCCGCGTTGTACAACGTGGACGACACCTGGCAGATGCCCCCGCCGACGCCGGGCACCAGCTTGCCGCCCACGATGACGGGCGCTTCGCGATAGCCCGCCGTTTTCTCCGTCTGCGCGATATAGGGCGCATAATCAAACACGGCGCCGGGCGCGAGCAGCGTGTCCTGCAGCGAAGCGGCCGTGCACTGCACATTGTGCAGCCGCCCGGCCGAGCCGGCTGCGCCGGTTCCGGACGGCGGGGGCGGGTACGCCGTCCGGAACTCCCCGATCTTGCGGGCGACGCCTTGCGCCCGCAGCGTCTCCAGCGTGACCGCCGGGCCCCAGGCCCTTAGCGGCACGCTCAGCTCAAGCGGCGCAGGCGGCGGCTGCGCCTGCTCCCAAGCGGGCAGCGCTGCGAGCAGGCCGGCCGCCAGCGCTGCCTCGTCAGGCTGCACGGTCGGCTGCTCCGCGACCAGCTCAATCGTATCGTCCGCACGGACGATGCGCACGGCATCCTTGGGCCGGTTGCTGTACACGTGCGGGTAAGCTTGCTTGAGCGCGGCCGTCAGCCGGCCGGCGTCAAGAGTTGGCTGCGCGGTCCACAGGCCGCCGCGCAGCTGCCAGCGGGCCAGCGCCCGCTGGAGGCGCGAGCCTTGGCGCAGCGGCAGCGTGCGGTCAAGCAGCGGGCGCGTGTCCAGCGCCACGCCCAGCTCGCCAAGCGTCCGTTCGGCGACGGACCCTTCCGTCCCGGCGGTCGCCGCGTCGACCGCCGCCTTCCCCGCCGCCGAAGCGCCGTCCACCACCGCCGCCTTCCCCGCCGTCGCCGCGCCGATCGCCGATTTCTTCGCCGTCGGGTCCGCCGCTGATTCAGCCGCCGCTCCGCCGTCCAGCTGCAGCCGGACGGCGGAGGCGAGGAAGGCGGCTTGACGCCGCGCCAGCTGCTGCTCGAATTCGATATAGGTCAAGCCGCCGACCGCCCATGCCCCGACCTGCAATCCTGCTGGCAGGCGGGAGGACGAGCCGTACAGAGCCAGAGCGCCGCCGCCGACGGCTGCGGCCGCCAGCACCGCGAGCAGCAGCCGGCTGGCGGTTTTGACGATGCGCGATACAGGGAGCATGAGGATCGGACCTCCTTTGCCGGGTAAGGGGTAAGCTCGTACAATTTTGGCGCTTGCGTGTTGTCCATGCCCCCTCATTGTATGCGCGCTCCGCCGCAAACTTTCCGTCCCCCGCATTTTGTCTGCGTTCCGGGACTGCCCGGAGTGCGACATTTGTGACAAGCTGTAGAAATTCACTTGGCATTAAAGGAATTTGCGAACTTATGTCGAACTTATAAAGGCTAGTTCATGTTTTTTCCAGCGCTTTCGCTACTAAATTCAGGATGTGATACCGTGATCGAAATGCACGACGTTTGGAAAACGTACTCTGACGGGAGCCATGCGCTAAAAGGCATCAGCGTCAAGGTGGACCAAAGTGAATTCGTCTATGTCGTCGGACCGTCCGGAGCGGGCAAATCGACGTTTATGAAAATGATCTATAGAGAGGAACGTCCGACCAAGGGGACGATCTTTGTCAACGGCTTTAATCTCGAAAAGCTGAAGCAGCGCAAAATTCCGTACGTGCGCCGCAATATCGGCGTTGTGTTTCAGGATTTCCGCTTGCTGCCCAAGCTGACCGTATACGAAAATGTCGCTTTTGCGATGGAAGTCATCGAGGCGCCCAAAAAAGTGATCCGCAAGCGAACGTTGGAAGTGCTGGAGCTGGTCCGTCTGAAGGACAAGGCCGGTTCTTTGCCGACTCAGCTGTCCGGAGGAGAGCAGCAGCGCGTCGCAATTGCCCGGGCAATTGTCAACAATCCGTCTGTTATTATCGCTGATGAGCCGACAGGTAATCTCGACCCGGAAACGTCCTGGGGAATTATGAAGCTGATGGAGGAAATCAACTTCCGCGGCACAACAATTGTGATGGCCACGCACAACAAAGAGATTGTGAACACGATGCGCAAACGGGTTATCGCCATTGAGGCCGGTAAAATCGCCCGTGACGAAGCAAGGGGTGAGTACGGCTATGAAGATTAGCACAGCCGGCAGGCATCTTCGTGAAGGCACGAAGAACGTGCTCCGCAACGGCTGGATGTCCTTTGCTTCGATCAGCTCGATTTCCATCTCGCTGTTTATTTTAGGTGTTTTTCTTCTTCTCACATTAAATGTAAATTTTCTGGCCAAGCAAATTGAGCAGCAGGTTGAAATTCGGGTTTTTCTCGAGATCGGTACGTCCCAGGAGCAGATCGCTCAGCTGCAAAATGAAGTTGCTGCGCTGCCGGAGGTCAGCAAGGTCACCTTCGTCTCGAAGGAAGAGGGCCTTGTCTTATTGCGCGAAAGAATGGGAGAAGGCGGCCAGCAGTTCCTGGAAGGCTTTGATGGAGATCAGAACCCGCTCAACGACTCGTTTACCGTCGAGGTCTCGCAGCCGAGATCGGTTGCCAGCGTGGCGCAGCAGGTGACGAAGCTGAACGACGGCAAGCCGGCCAAGCCGATTTTCCGGGTGACCTACGGGCAAGGCACGGTAGAGACGATGTTTAAGGTGACGTCGATCGTGCGCAATGTCGGGCTGGTGCTTGTCGCTGCGCTCGCACTAACCGCGATGTTCCTGATTTCGAATACCATTAAAATTACGATTGTGGCCAGACGCCGCGAAATTTCGATCATGAAGCTGGTCGGCGCCACCAATTCGTTTATTCGCTGGCCGTTTTTCATTGAAGGGGCGCTGCTCGGCATCATCGGGTCGGCGATTCCGGTCGGTATTTTGCTGACAGGCTACTGGCAGCTGATGAATTCGCCGCAAGTCGATTTAAGCATGCTGCTCATCAAGCTGCTGCCTTACGAAGAGGTGGCTTACCAGACGGCGGGACTGCTGATCGGCATCGGCATTTTGATCGGCATTTGGGGAAGCGTGCTGTCCGTACGTAAGTTTTTGCGCGTATAGCTTGCGCTGGACGTTCAGGGTGAAACAAACAGATGCTCAAGGAGGAACGGGTATTGAAAAAGTCTTTTCTACCGCTTGTCTTGTCCGTAGGTCTCGTCGGTACGCTAGTGGTGCCGCAGTCCGGGTTTGCCTTGAAAGCCTCCCAGCGCATTGAGCAGGAGCTGAAGCAGCTGAAGCAGGAGAAGGCTGCCGTTACCCAGAAGGGGAATGAAACCGAGAAGCAATTGAATCAAGTGACGGCGGAAAAGCAGCAAACGGAAAATGATATCGAAGCGCTGCTGAGTCAAATTGATAAAACAAATGAAAGCTTGAGCAACCTGAACAATCAAGTCACCGAGGTGTCGGAATCGCTGCAAACGAACGCCCAGCAGCTGGAAGAAGCCGAGGGACGGGTGGAGACCCGCGACCAGACGCTTCGCTCCCGGGTGCGGCTGATGTATATGAACGGCACCGTGTCTTACGCCGATGTATTGCTCAGCTCGACAAGCTTCAGTGATTTTCTGGACCGGCTGGAAGCTTTGCGTTCCATCGTGAATCAGGACAAGGAAATTTTGGAGGCCAACAAGCGGGACCGCGATACGATCACTGTGAAAAAAGGCGAAATTGAGCAGCAGCTTGTTCAGGTGAAGCAGCTGTATGCCCAGACGCGTGCGATCAAGGCCGAGCTGGTCGTGAAGGAAAAAGAAAAGGAAGTACGGATCGCTAGTCTCTCCGACAAAGAGAAGCAGCTGCATGAGATCAGCGAGGAAGTTGAGAAGCAGCTGCTCCGGGTCGCCAGCCAGGAAGCGGCCAAGCAGAAGGCGCTGAAGGAAGCGAAGGCAGCGGAAACGGTCAAGAAAACCGGTCAGCCTGCTCCGTCCGTGTATGCGCTGAAAGGCGGGAAGTTCGGGTATCCTCTGCCAAACGTGGTGAACATGTCGTCGGATTTCGGTACGCGGCGGGACCCTTTTACCGGCAGGTCAGCCACGCATAACGGCATTGATCTTCCGTCGCCGGGCGGGACAAGCATTCTGGCCGCTGAAAGCGGCGTCGTTATCGTCGCCTCCTGGTGGAGCGGCTACGGCAACACCGTTATTATCGACCATGGCGGCGGCATCTGGACCTTGTACGGCCATATCCGCAATGACGGGATCGTCGTCCAGAAGGGCGATGTGGTTAAACGCGGCCAAAAAATCGCGGAGGTCGGATCGACCGGCCGTTCGACCGGCAATCACTTGCATTTTGAAGTGCGGAGCAATGAGTCGCCGATTGATCCGAAGCCGTATTTGAGATAAACGCAACAACCAGAGCTGATCATAAATCCGGGGAGCTTGTCATAAACTAGAAAGACAAGTTGTTTGACCAGGAATAGGGACAATCGGCTCTGATTCAACAGGAAGCCGGATTGCGACCGGGACCAGCAAAGGCGGTGTGAAGAAGCATGGTGTTCAGAGGACGGACAGTAGTTGCTTTTATTTTATTATCCATGTTTGCCAGCAGCATTATGACCTTGACCATCGTGCATCCGTCGATGTTTACGGCGGCCAAGCAGGAGAGCGGAGCGGCCTCAGCCGATGGCAAAGGCTTGAACAACAAGGATTTGAACAAAATCGCGACAACGTACCAGCTGATCGAAAAAAAGTTTCTCACCGAGGTCGATCATGACAAAATTGTCAACGGAGCGATCAACGGGATGCTCGCCACGCTGGATGATCCGTTTACGGTGTACATGGACCAGACCGAAGCGAAGCAATTTGACGAAAATATCACGTCTTCCTTTCAGGGGATCGGCGCCGAGGTGGCCTCCGATGAAGGCAGAGTGATGATTGTTGCGCCGATCAAGGGATCTCCGGCCGAGAAAGCGGGCCTGCATGCCAATGATGTGCTCGTAGCTGTCAATGGAGAGAAGCTGGAGGGGCTGACGCTTAACCAGGCGATTATGAAAATACGCGGACCGAAAGGGACGCAGGCGAAGCTGGAGGTTATGCGTCCCGGCGTCGCCGATCTGATTCAGCTCATCGTTGTTCGGGATGACATTGATGTGGAGACGGTGTACGGAGAGATGCTGCAGGGCAATATCGGCAAAATCGAAATTCGCCAATTTTCCAGCAACACGGCGGCCCGCTTCAAGGAAGAGCTTGCTGCGCTTGAAGGCAAGGGGATGAAGGGTCTCATTATCGACGTGCGCAACGACCCGGGCGGCTTGCTGCAATCGGTCGTGCAAATTGTCGAGCCGTTCGTGCCCAAGGGCAAAGCGATTCTGCAGATTGAAAACCGCAACGGCACCAAGGAAGAAACGAAGTCGGAGAACAAGGGCGAGGGCAAGCCATACCCGGTCAGCGTGCTCATTAATAAAGGCAGCGCCAGCGCTTCGGAAATATTGGCAGGCGCTCTGCATGACTCGGTTGGCAGCCAGCTGATCGGCGAAACGACGTTCGGCAAAGGCACGGTACAGGTGACGTTCCAGGATGAAATGGCTGACGGCAGCAATATCAAGATGACGGTGTACAAGTGGCTGACGCCGAACGGAACGTGGATTCACAAGAAAGGGATCGCGCCGACGATTCCGGTTGAGCAGCCTGCTTATTTCCGGGTAGCGCCGCTGACGAAAAAAGAAACGTTGAAGCAGGACGCCAACAACGAGGATGTCAAAAACCTGCAGATTATGCTGCAGGGGCTTGGCTACAACCCGGAGCGGGCGGACGGGTATTATAGCGATAAAACGACGCAGGCGGTCAAGGCGTTCCAGCGTGCGAACGGACTGCCGACGAGCGGCGAGGTGGATGCGGAAACGGCAGGCAAGCTGGAGCGGGCGATTTTGGCTGCGATCCGTGATCCGAAAAACGATGTGCAGCTCAAAACAGCCGTGGACACGATGCAAAAGCTGATCAAGTAGCCCGGTTGCTCGCACCTGCGCCAAGCGCCTCGCGCGCCTTGTGCGACCGGACATGAACGGGGCCGCGCCAACGGCCAATTTCCGAAGGTGTGCAGGAAATAAACGAACAGGCGTCGAATTGACAAAGAAGGCGATTCTCCACGCAAGCCGGGGAACCGACCTTCTTTTTTCTTCGTATTCACCGGCTGTCACGGCCGATTATGACGTTAGCTAAGCAAAGGAGCGGGCTATGGACTGGATTCAAGCTTTCGGATGGCAATGGCTGCACGCGCTGGCTCAGCTCTTTTTGCAGCCGATGTATGTAGTGGGCGTGCTGTTTATTGCATTGATGTACCGCAGGCAAATTGCGCTGGAGCGCAAGCTGTTCTCGACGAAGCTGCACGGGCTGCTGTCAGAGACGTGGCGGACCGTTTTATGGGGTTGGGTCGGGGGATTGGCGGTATCTGTGGTCATGGCCGGTGTCGGGGCGACGATGACTCCGGATGCGGTTCTGCTGCTGTGGCTGCTGTCGCTGCTGCTGCTGCTCGTGAGGGTTCGGTTTTTATGCTGGGCCTACGCGGTAGGCGCGATCGGCGTGCTGCAGGTGATCGCGGCTGCGATTCCCGGTCTGCGGACGTCGGCGGACTGGGCGTGGCCGGTGAAGCCGCTGCTGATGCTTAACGTGCCGTCGCTGCTGGCGCTCGTAGCGGTGCTGCATTTGGCGGAAGCGGTGTATGTCCGTCTACAGGGCGCAAGGTTCGGCATGCCGTTATTTGTCGAAACGAAGCGCGGTAAAATCGTCGGCGGCTACCGCCTGCAAGGCTTCTGGCCGGTAGCATTATTTCTCATTGTGCCGCTGCAGCAAGCCGGAGCAGGTCCGGTCTTGCCTTGGACGCCGCTGCTGGGCGGTGAGGCGTGGCTGAACGGCTGGACGATCATCGGATTCCCCGTTATGATCGGGTTTAGCGAGATGACTACGTCCCGCTTGCCGCATATGAAGGCGCGAGCGACATCCGGTCTGTTGTTTATTTACGCAGCCGCCGTGCTGCTGCTGGCTGCGCTTAGCGCCTGGCAGCCTTTTTTCCTCATCCCTGCATGCCTGCTGGCAATCGCGCTGCATGAGGCGATGAACTGGTACAGCCGCTGGGACGAGTCGAGACGCAGTCCGATTTTCGTGCAGCCTGAGCAGGGGATGAAAATTTTGGCGGTGCTCCCCGGCAGCCCGGCTGAGGAGCTTGGCTTGAAGGCCGGAGAAATCATCCTTCGGGTCAACGGATCGGTTGTGCGCACGAAGCAGGAGCTGCATCAAGCGTTTCAGATCAACCCGGCGTTTTGCCGGTTGGAAATTGTCGATCAGGCGCAGGAGAAACGGCTGCTCAAGCGCGGTATTTTTGCCGGAGAGCATCATCAGCTTGGCATTGTGCTTGTCCCTGATCAGGATGTGCTGTATTATGTCGAAGAACGGCAGGATTCGTTCTGGGCTTACGTGAGCCGCAGGCTGGTCGGAATTATCCGCAATGAGCAGCGTCCGGGCAGCATGTGACCCTCAGCAGGGAAGCTGCCGGGCTTGCGGCATTGAGGGCGGCCAACGGGTTCGCTCTGCTGCATGCCTGCTCTGGCGGCAATTCACATGATTCACATGAAAAAAAGACGCTTTCCGCTCCGCATAATCCGGAATGGGAAAGCGTCTTTTTTACGTGGACCGAATCGTGTTACTCCGGCATCATACCGGTGCTGATCGCGATCCGGTTCCAGCTGTTGATGGTGACGATGGCCATAATCAGCTCGCTCATTTCCCGCTTATCGAAATATTGCGCCGCCTCTTCGTACACCGCATCAGGCACATGCTCCTTCGTGATGAGCGTGACGGCTTCTGTCAGCGCCAGCGCCGCCCGCTCTGCAGGCTTGAAGTAGGTCGTATCCCGCCAGGCGCTAAGCGCATAAATGCGCTGCTCGGTTTCGCCAAGGGCGCGTGCGTCCTTGGTATGCATATTGATGCAGAAGGCGCAGCCGTTGATTTGCGAGGCGCGGATTTTAACCAGCTCTTTCAGGGAACTGCTCAAGCTGGAGTCGCCGAGAAATTTTTCCAAGCCCAGCATAGCCTTGTAAGCGGCCGGGTTTTCTTCGCTGATTGCCAAACGTTGTGTCATGTGAATCGCTCCTTGCCAGGTTGAGATGGCCTGTTAGCGATGCCGCTGTCAGGCTTCTCTTCTTAGACAAGGCAGCCCGGCGATTTGTGACAGTGTGGCAGCCGGTGATCGGTGACTTTATATGGAGCTAACGCAGCACCACAATTTCAACGCGGCGATTTTTGGCCCGATTTTCCTCGCTCGTATTTTCCACGACTGGCCGGGTGTCCGCGTACGAAGTCGAGACGAACTTTTTGGCGTCCAGCTGCGCGTCATAAATAAAGTAACGAAGCACGGACAAGGAACGGGCCTGCGACAGTCCCCAGTTGTCCCTGTAGACCGACCCCGTCGATAACGGCAAATTGTCGGTATGGCCTTCAATGCTGACTGTGGAACTCAGCTGCTGGAACAAACTGGCGAGCTGTGTCAGGATTGGCGTGGCTTCGGGCTTCAGATCGGCTTTGCCGAGGTCAAACAGAAACAGATCGTTTAAAGTGACGGCTACGCCGCGACTCGTATCGGCAGCCGATACTTGCGCTTGCAGGTTATTGGTCTGGATATAAGCCTGCACCTTCTGCAGCAGGTCCTCCAGCTGTTTCTCCTTCAGCTGCTGGAGCTCCGCTTCCTTTTGCTTGAGCGCTTCCGCTTCCGTCAACTGGTCCTTGTCGGGCGGCGGGTTTGGCGGATGCAGGGAGCCTGTAAGTCCTTCCCCTTGCTGCAGAATCGAATCCGCCTTCGTAAATTCGAACTTGAGCGATTGGGCCAGCACCTCGTACTTCTGCACGTCAATCTTGCTCATCGCGTACATGATAATGAAAAAAATCAGCAGCAGCGTAATCAGATCGGAATACGTAATCAGCCAACGTTCGTGGTTTTCCGGCGCGCTCCGCTGCCTGCGTCTACTTCTCCTCGCCACGGGCTCCACCTGCGCTCTCGGCTGTACGTTCCTCGCGCTCCTGAATGAACGAGTACAGCTTCTTCTTGATCAACTGCGGATTTTCCCCGGCCTGGAGCGCCAGCATGCCTTCCAGCTGCAGCTCCATCTCCGCTACCTGCAGCTGGCTGCGCAGCTTGATTTTGCTTGCGATCGGCAAGTAGATGACATTCGCTGACGCAACGCCGTACAGGGTAGCTGCGAAGGCAACCGCAATGGCCGGGCCGAGATTGCCCGGATCGGACAAATTGCCCAGTACGTGAATCAGTCCCATAACGGTACCGATAATACCCATCGTCGGCGCGAAGCCGCCGGCGGTTTCGAACATTTTGGCCCAGCCTTCATGACGGCGCTCCAGTGAATCTATTTCCAGCTCCAAAATTTGCCGCGTCAGCTCCGGATCGGTGCCGTCCACGACCATGGTCAGTCCTTCCCGCAGAAACGGATTGCTATGCTGCTGGGCCGGCGTTTCCAAAGCGAGCACGCCTTCGCGCCGGGCGATAGTCGCCATCTCGACCAGCTCTTCGATCGACTGGCGCGGATCATGCCGATGCTCGCGGAAGGCCATCGACAGCGCTTGTCCGAACTGGCGCAGCTGCGCGCGCGGAAAGCTGACAACGACGGCCCCGATCGTACCGCCGAAGACGATCAGCATGGCGCTTGGCACGAACAAAGCGTCAAGATGACCTCCATCCCATAAGTAGCCGCCGATCAGCGCGGCCAGACCGATAAGCAGTCCGATTAATGTGGTAATATCCACGTTGCTCCACCTCTGGCTTCATTAAAAATAGGACGAGCTGCCTTTGCCCGGTCCGCCGACAGGCAGCGATAACCGATTGCAACACGTTTGGAAAACAGGTATAATGTATGGGAACAAATATTCCTATACAGCTACAATAATGCGAACATAGATGATCAGATTTGCATAGATGCCTACTTGTTTAATCGGAACTTTGCCGTACAAAGTTTAGAGAATGAAACTCTTTTCATGAACGGGTGATAAGATGAACGAAGGTAATGAAGTCTTTGTGAGCGACAGGAAGTTTCAGCTTGTGTCCGATTTCCGGCCGCAGGGCGACCAGCCTGCTGCGATTGAGCAGCTGCTGACAAGCATTCGGTCCGGGCAGCGCCACCAGACGCTGCTGGGCGCGACAGGCACCGGCAAAACGTTCACGGCCGCTCAGGTGATCGCCCAGTTGAACAGGCCGACGCTGCTGATCGCACACAACAAAACCTTGGCCGCCCAGCTGTGCAGCGAGCTGAAGGAGTTTTTTCCACACAATGCGGTGGAATATTTCGTTAGCTATTACGATTACTACCAGCCGGAGGCTTATATTCCTTCATCGGATACGTTTATCGAGAAGGATTCCAGCATCAATGACGAGATCGACAAGCTGCGCCACTCGGCGACCAGCTCCTTGTTTGAGCGGCGCGATGTCATTATTGTCGCGAGCGTTTCTTGTATTTACGGTCTCGGCTCTCCGATGGAATACCGGAGCCTCGTCATGTCGCTGCGCGTCGGGATGGAGCGCTCCCGCAACGATATTCTGCATCGGTTGATCGACATCCAGTACCAGCGCAACGATCTGAACTTTATTCGCGGCACGTTCCGCGTACGGGGCGATGTCGTCGAAATTTTTCCGGCCTCGCATTCGGAGCATGCGATTCGCGTCGAGCTGTTTGGCGATGAAATTGAGCGGATCACGGAAATTAACGTGCTGACCGGTGAAATTATTGGCGAGCGCGACCATATCGCGATTTTTCCGGCTTCTCACTTCGTCACCCAGGAGGAGACGATGAAGGTGGCGCTTGTCAACATCGAGCGCGAGCTGGAGGAGCGGCTGACTGTGCTGCGCGAGCAGGGAAAGCTGCTGGAGGCGCAGCGGCTGGAGCAGCGTACGCGTTATGATATCGAGATGATGCAGGAAATGGGCTTTTGCTCCGGCATTGAGAATTATTCCGGTCCGCTGACGTTCCGCGAGCGCGGAGCGACGCCGTACACGCTGTTCGACTATTTCCCGGACGACATGCTGGTTGTCATCGACGAGTCGCATGTCACGCTGCCGCAGGTGCGGGCGATGTACAACGGCGACCGGGCGCGGAAGGAAGTTCTGGTTGATCACGGCTTCCGGCTGCCTTCGGCCATGGATAACCGTCCGCTGCGCTTCGAGGAATTCGAAGGGAAAGTGAATCAGCTTTTGTATATTTCCGCGACGCCGGGGCCTTACGAGCTGGAGCATTGTCCGGAGATGGTGCAGCAGATCATCCGGCCGACAGGCCTCGTCGATCCGTTAATCGAGGTGCGTCCGACCAAGGGGCAAATCGACGATTTGCTCGGTGAAATTCAGGACCGCATCCAGAAGGATGAGCGTGTGCTCGTGACGACGCTGACCAAGAAAATGTCGGAGGATTTAACGGATTATTTCAAGGAAATCGGGATCAAGGTGCGGTATCTTCACTCCGAGATCAAGACGCTGGAGCGGATGCAAATTTTGCGCGATCTCCGGCTTGGCGTGTTTCATGTGCTTGTCGGCATTAATTTGCTGCGGGAAGGACTGGATTTGCCGGAGGTTTCACTTGTAGCGATTCTGGATGCCGACAAGGAAGGCTTTCTGCGCGCGGAGCGCTCGCTGATTCAGACCATCGGCCGCGCCGCGCGGAATGCGAACGGCCGGGTTATCATGTACGGGGATAAAATTACCGATTCCATGAATAAGGCGATCACGGAGACGGCGCGTCGCCGTACGATTCAGACGGCCTACAATGAGCAGCACGGCATTACGCCGCAGACGATCCAGAAGAAGGTTCGCGACGTAATTGAAGCGACCAAGGTTGCAGAGCAGAAGGCCGATTATCTCACCGATGTGAAGCAGGCCAAGATGTCGAAGAAGGATCGACTGGCTCTGATCGAGCGGTTGGAGCAGGAAATGAAGGAAGCCGCCAAAAATCTGCAGTTTGAGCGGGCCGCCGAGCTGCGCGACGCCGTGCTGGAGATGAAGGCCGAGCTGTAAAGAGAAAGGTAGGAACCTGCGCGTGGCTAGAGACAATATTGTGATCAAGGGCGCGAGAGCCCACAATCTCAAAAACATTGACGTGACGATTCCCCGTGATAAATTTGTCGTGCTGACGGGGCTTAGCGGCTCCGGCAAATCGTCCTTGGCGTTTGATACGATTTATGCGGAAGGTCAGCGCCGCTATGTTGAATCATTATCGGCTTACGCCCGGCAGTTTTTGGGCCAGATGGATAAGCCGGATGTCGATTCGATCGAAGGGCTGTCGCCCGCCATTTCCATCGACCAGAAAACGACCAGCCGCAACCCGCGTTCGACGGTCGGAACGGTTACGGAAATTTACGACTATTTGCGGCTGCTGTTCGCACGGGTCGGACGTCCGCATTGCCCTACGCATGGTATCGAAATTACTTCGCAGACGGTTGAGCAGATGGTGGACCGGATTATGGAATACCCGGAGCGGACGAAGCTGCAAATTTTGGCTCCGCTTATCTCCGGCCGTAAAGGGGAGCATACGAAGCTGCTGGCTGATATTCAAAAGCAGGGCTTTGTGCGCGTCCGGGTGAACGGCGAAATCCGCGACCTTTCGGAAACGATTGAGCTGGAGAAAAACAAAAAACATACGATCGAGGTTGTCGTTGACCGGATCGTCGTGAAGGAGGACGTTCAGACGCGTCTGGCCGACTCGCTGGAAACGGCGCTCAAGCTGGCCGAAGGCCGGGTCATCGTGGATGTGGTGGAGCAGGAGGAGCTGCTGTTCAGCCAAAACCTCGCCTGCCCGGAATGCGGCTTCAGCATTGAAGAGCTGGCTCCCCGGATGTTTTCGTTCAACAGCCCGTTTGGCGCCTGTCCGGAATGTGACGGTCTCGGCCAGAAGATGATTGTGGACCCGGAGCTGCTTGTGCCTGATCCTAAGCTGGCGATTGAAAACGGAGCTTTCGAGGCATGGGCGGGCAGCACCTCCAATTATTATCCGCAATTTCTTGCCGCTGTCTGCGAGCATTACGGAATCCCGCGGGATGTGCCGGTGCAGGAGCTGACCAAGGAGCAGATGAGCAAGCTGCTGAACGGTACAGGCGGCGAGAAAGTCAAATTTAAGTATGAAAACGACTTTGGTCATAAAAAGGAAGCAATGGTTGCTTTCGAGGGCATCGTGCATAACCTGGAGCGCCGCTACCGCGACACGTTCTCCGAGGGGATTCGCGAGCATATCGAGCAATATATGAGCGCTAAGCCTTGCGGGAAATGCAAAGGGCATCGCCTGAAGCCGGAGTCGCTGGCGGTTACGATCAACGAGCGCAATATCGCCCATGTCACCGCCTTGTCCATCGGGGAGGCGCATGACTGGTTTGATTCGCTAAGCTTGTCGGAGCGCGAGCTGCAAATCGCTCATTTGATTTTGAAAGAAATCAAGGCGCGACTCGGCTTCCTTGTGAACGTCGGCCTTGATTACTTGTCGATGCACCGGGCGGCGGGCACATTGTCCGGCGGCGAAGCGCAGCGTATTCGGCTTGCGACACAGATTGGCTCCAGTCTGATGGGTGTGTTGTATATTCTCGATGAGCCGAGCATCGGACTCCATCAGCGTGACAACGACCGGCTTATTCAGACGCTGGTGCATATGCGCGATTTGGGCAATACGTTGATCGTGGTCGAGCATGACGAGGATACGATGCTGGCTGCCGATTACATTATTGATATCGGACCGGGCGCAGGCATTCATGGCGGTCAAGTGGTCGCGCAAGGAACGCCGCAGGAAATTATGGAGGATGCCCAGTCGCTGACCGGCCAATATTTGAGCGGACGGAGATTTATTCCCGTGCCGGCCGAGCGGCGCAAGCCAAACGGCAAATGGCTGGAAATTCGCGGGGCGAAAGAAAACAATTTGCGCGGCGTCAACGTGAAGATTCCGCTCGGTGTGTTCAGTTGCGTAACCGGCGTGTCCGGTTCCGGTAAAAGTACGCTCATTAACGAAATTTTGTACAAGACGTTAGCTAAGGAATTAAACGGGGCCAAGGTGAAGCCCGGCGAGTACAAAGAGTTTAAAGGGCTGGAGCATGTCGACAAGGTGATCGACATCGACCAGTCGCCAATTGGCCGGACACCGCGCTCCAATCCGGCAACGTATACGGGCGTATTTGACGATATCCGTGACCTGTATGCGACGACGAATGAAGCGAAGGTTCGCGGCTACAAAAAGGGCCGGTTCAGCTTCAACGTCAAGGGCGGGCGCTGTGAAGCTTGCCGCGGCGACGGCATTATCAAAATCGAGATGCATTTCCTGCCGGACGTCTATGTGCCCTGCGAAATTTGCAAAGGCAAACGGTATAATCGCGAGACGCTGGAAATCAAATATAAGGGCAAAAGCATTGCCGACTTGCTTGAAATGACGATTGAGGATTCGTGCGAGTTTTTCAAAAACGTGCCGCGAATTCATCGCAAGCTGCAAACGATTCTGGATGTTGGGCTTGGTTACATGAAGCTGGGGCAGCCTGCCACGACGTTGTCCGGCGGTGAAGCCCAGCGCGTGAAGCTGGCGGCCGAGCTGTACCGGCGCAGCACGGGCAAGACGATTTATATTTTGGACGAGCCAACGACTGGCCTGCATATCGACGATATCGACCGGCTGCTCAAGGTGCTTCACCGCTTGGTGGAAAATGGCGACTCCGTTCTCGTCATCGAGCACAATCTTGATGTGATTAAAACCGCAGACCAGTTGATCGACCTCGGACCTGAAGGCGGTACACGCGGCGGTACGATCGTTGCGACCGGCACGCCGGAGGAGGTCGTTAAGGTCGAGGGCTCCTACACGGGGAAATATTTGAAGCCAATTCTGGAGCGTGATCGCGAGCGTTCAGAGGATTATTACAAACGGTTGAAGGAGCTGGCGGATACGCCGGTGTAAGTAGGCATTAGATGAAGGAAAAAAACCTCCGCTGTATCAGCATCCTGCAGGATATTGATATAGCGGAGGTTTTTAGCACGTCTCCAGCGCACTTACTATGACTCAGGCGTTACCCCTTCCACCGCCGCAATCGTAAAATAGGCTCTTACTCCGTTTGGGATATTTTCCGCTCCGTACGTCTGGTGATGCAGCTGAATGATTTCCTTGACGATGGACAGCCCGAGTCCTGTGCCGCCAGCCTTGCGGCTGCGTGAATCTTCCCCTCGGTAGAACCGGTCCCGGATCAGCGGAAGCTGGCTGTCCGGAATCGTGGCCCCTTCATTGGAGACGGAGACGCGGAGCTGTGTGTCCTGCCTCTCCACTCGAATCCGCACCGCGCTGCCTTCCTTGCCGATATAAGATTTATCATGTTACTCCTGCGGCTGATGCTGATGGTGGTGGAATTGGTGACACGCTCGATACTTATATGAAAAGACATGGGAAAGGTGAAACTATAAAAGTACATAGACATAATAGCGGCTATGGAGCAAATGCTGGTAGATGGGCACAAGCTAATTATCAATATGCTAAAACATAGAGGGTCAGTCTCAACAAATTAGACATCATGGATCCTAATTATTGTTCCAAATTTCTTTGGCAGGCTTTTTTCCGGGGAGAAAAGATAGACATTATAGGAAAAGGCTTTAATCAAAACGAAATCTCTTTCGTATATCCTGTATATTTTACATTATTTAACTGTACACTGAATAAAAAGTTGACAATCTTGTTACACTTTAAAGGAATGCTCGCTCTGTAAAAAGCCAGTTTGACAAATGTCTTGCACTTCGCAGCCAGTCAGGCTAAGATTAGGATAAGATATTTCTGCATAGAGAAGGAGGTCCCTCCATGTTTTTGGCTGAAGCGGCAGCTAGCTCTGCCAGTAATTTTAACGGTTTTGACATTTTTGTCGTCCTGTTTACGATCGTGATTTTAATCGGGGTTGTGCGCCAAGTGATGGCACCGAAGAAAAATTTGTTTGCGATCGGCTTTGGGATCGTATCGTTAGCTGTTTTCGTGACGATGAACGTTGTTATGATTCAGGGATGGATGAGCTAACAAGCTATCGTCATCATTTCCTGTTCAAATAATAAGCGCACGAAACCAAAAAAGGTGTCTCCAACGGGGAGACACCTTTTTTGTGTTTCACAGCGTTTTGTGGACAGCTTACACCCACCACATTTGGCCGAGCGGCTGCTTGATCAGCACTTGCTGGAGGTTTTGCACGGCTTTGGCGAAGCCTTCTTCAATGGACATCAGGCCGTCTTCATGCTCGATGCTGACCACATCATCATAGCCGACGAGACGAAGGGCGCTGATAATATCAGCCCATGTTTTCAGATCATGTCCGAAGCCTACGGTACGGAACTGCCAAGCACGGTCCAGCATGTTGGTGTACGGCTGCATGTCGGTTAAGCCATGGCGATGTACGTTAACCGGGTCAATCGTCGTGTCCTTGGCATGGAAGTGATGGATGGCGCCCGCGCGGCCAAGAATGTGAATCGCTTGCACAGGGTCGATGCCTTGCCACCACATATGGCTCGGGTCGAGGTTCGCGCCGATCACTTCGCCAGCCGCTTCGCGCAGTCTCAGCAGTGTGGCCGGTGTATGCACCGAGAATCCGCCATGCAGCTCCAGACCAAACTTCACGTTGCGGTCTGCTGCATACTTACCCGTTTCCGTCCAATACGGGATGACTTTGTTGGCCCACTGCCAATCGAGAATTTCTTTGAAATCCGGCGGCCATGGAGCAACCGGCCAGTTCGGATATTTCGCATCGTCGGAATCGCCGGGGCAGCCTGAGAACGTATTGACGACCGCAACTTCCAGCCGTTGTGCGAGATCGACCGTTTGAATGATCGCATCGTGGAATTCCTTGGCGATGGCCTTCTGCGGGTGAAGCGGGTTGCCGTGAACGCTCAGGGCGCTGATGGTCAGTCCGCGTGAGTCTACGGCTTGCTTGAAGGCTTTGAGCTTTGCGTCGTCTGCCAGCAGCTCAGCCGGGTTACAGTGGGAATTGCCCGGATATCCGCCGGTTCCAATTTCTACAGCTTCCAGACCATGAGCGGCGATAATGTCAAGTGCTTCTTCCAATGGCTTCTGTTGGAACAAAACTGCGAAAACCCCTAACTTCATGAACAGGCACCTCCGGATAATTTCAAAATGAACGCGTGTACAATGCATGGATCTAAAGCAAATTATAGCATTTCTCCGCCAGGTTATCCAAGTACGGATTTGCGACATCCGTTGTTTCGGCAGCCGTAGTGCCGCCCGCGCAGAACCGTGCGAACGGTTGGCAGCTGGCCAAGCGGCCGGAATTCCATTTGCCTCGGATAGGATGTGCTTCTGGAGCAAAAGCTAAGTAAGGAAAACTTGCCGGGTCGGGTCCTGCAGGGCTTCGTGACGGTCCTGTGACAAAGTTTGGTTTCGACAAACGTGCTCGACAGTATTCCCGTTTCTTTGTAAAGCACTTCACTTATAATGGGAACTACCTTCCGAGGAAGCAGGCAACTAACCTTTGATAAGAGAGGGCGGATTGTGTGGTAAGAATAAAAGATACTCAGCTCGTAGAAACGGTTGCAGGTACATGGCTGCGCTTCCCCAACAACTTCAGAAAGTTTAATTGCCTGGTCGAGCTGCCTGGTCAGATGACAATGAACATCAATTCCAAATCGGGCAGCATTCACATTCACAAAAAGGACAGCAACAACGTCTATCAGCCATTTGGCGAGCTGTCGCTGTCCTCCACCGGCAATCAGCTGCAATCGGCGCTGTACGGCATCCAACCGGCATCTCTGCCGACAGGAGCTGTGGAGAAGCCGCTTAGGCAGTCAGATGCAAGCTAACCTCTAGGATGAACTAAACAAAAAGCGGGTCTTGCGAAAAAAGCAGCGCTTCGGGGAACGGAGGTTAGTCCGTCAGCCGAAAACGCTGCTTTTGTTGCCTTTCATGACCACGTCCAGTGGGTCAGACCGTTGTATATTTTTAACACCGTAGCGCTGTCACCGCTGTAAACGATCACGGCTGCCGTAACAAACAGCTGCGTTAGAGCGCAGCGGGCATAAAAGTACCGTTTGGACACCTTCCGCTTGTTGACGGTTGTCAGCCCGAAGAAGTTTTCCAGAGCAAGCAGTAAGCCATGATAGACGCCCCAGAGCACATACAGCCAGCTGAAGCCATGCCATAGGCCGATCAGCACCATGACGAGCATGGACAAGCCGGCAGCGGTCCATTTCGTCGGCGTCTGCCGAGAGACGAACATAAAGATATGATCGCGGAACCAATCGCCCAGCGTCGCATGCCAATTGCGCCAATATTGGGTGAGGGTAGGCGACTGGAACGGTTTCTTGAAGTTTTCCGGCACATTGTAGCCCATCAGACGGCCAAAGCCGACGGCGATATCGGAATATCCGGAGAAATCAAAGAAAATCAACGCATAAAACCAGACCATCAGAAATAGCGATTCGTGAACCTGCAGCTGCTCGGCGCCGGAGACGCGACTGAACACATCCGTCATCCAGGTAACAAGCACGATTTTTTTGAACATGCCGAGAATGATCCGTTTGACGTACTGCTCCGTCTGAGCCGCATCGACCTGGTAAGGCTGCTTCGTATCGGCCATGAAATCGCGGAATTTGAGAATCGGACCGGAGGTGAACGTCGGGATAAACAAAATATAGTTGAAATAGTCCAGCATGCTGGCGCGGGAGTCACGGCCGATAAAGTAGGCGAAATACAACGCGTCAATGACCTTTAGCACGTTATAAATCAGCCCGAGTGTTATAACGACGTCAAACAGCGGGTGCGTGAACAGCTCCATCCCGAACAGCCGCAGCGAACAGACGGCCGCAACGTTAGCTGCGACCAGCCCGATAAAAGCGGTTTTGCGCAGCTTCTGTATGCGGCCTAGCCCGATAAAGGCCATATAGTTGAGCGCCGTATAAGCTAAATAAAAGACAAACAGCTTCTGGCTGAAGACGAGCAAAAAGCACAGATTGAACGCCAGCAGCAAATAGCGCTTGTTGCCCGGCAGGCGGCGGCTCAGTGCAAGCACCAGCACCATGCCGATCATCGCCAGCACGGCGTTCATATTTAAATACCACATGGTCGGTTATCCTCCAAGCGCGCAGCGTAGGCGTCCCCTTCTGAGCAGCCTATACGGCGCCCAGAACTAAAATCCTTCGTAAATAAACAGCCCTTTCCCGGTAAAGTACACGAGCACAAGGATGAGCATGATCAAATAAATCACGACTTCGACGATGCGGCGAGCGAGGCGAGCCATGCGTCCACCTCCTTCGTAAACACGGGAGCGCCTTCCTGGCGGCTCAGATGGACGAGATCATGGAAATACGCCGGATCATACGTTTGCAGCAGATCAAGCGAAGGCACTCCTGCAGCCTGCAGTCTCGCGTCGACAGTCCGCTTCAGCTCCGGCATATAACGCGGCAGCTCGTAGCTGCGATTCCACGGCATCCATACGACCCGCAGCGGCAGACGCTGGGATTCGGCATACCGGATAATCCAGTCGAGAGCGGCCAGGTTGTCCTTATACTCGGCAGGGGTCGCCCATCCGTACTCGCGGTCGTAATCCAGCTCTTTTTCCTTCATCTTCTCCGGCTCCATATGGCCGAAATACAGCATTTTATCAATCCAGCGCGGCTCGTAACGCAAAACCTCCGCAGGGTCAAGCTGGACGAGTCCCCGGTAGAGCTGCTTGGCGGCCTCCGTGCCCGAATCTCGGAAGTAGTCGCGGTATGCATACACATACGGCTCGTACCATGGCTTGAACCACGGATACGTCGGATCGGTTTCCATAAAGTCGAGCATCGTATGGACGTCGATCCCGACGACGAGCTGCCCCTCCACGTGGAAGCGGCCCTGCTCCAAAATCGCCTTGAGATCGGTCAGCTTCCCATAGGACAGTCCCATCTCAATCAGCTTCGATGTGGAGTCCGGTTCGATATAGGCGCCGGTGACAGCCGAGTTGCCGTAAAATACCGGTCCGCTCGTCTGCCCGTTGTGGTGATAGATCGTTTTGGTGAAGTCGTTTTTGTAAAAACGCCGCGACGTGTCCATCGGGTCCCGCAGCGAGAGCAGGACATCCGAGGCCACGAAAGCGGCGAGCAGCAGCAGCACGAAGCTGTTTTTGCGCAGAAAAAGGGTTGTTTTGTGCATCATGCCGTCGTCTCTAGACTGCCAGCCGCTGCCAGGCCGCAAATTGCTCGCGGAAGGCGGCCGGCCAGTTCGTTTCATCCAGTCCATACTGAGCGAGGAAGGCGAATGTCCAACGCTCGATGCCGAAGCCGACGCAGCCGGTAACGGCCGCACGTTTGCCCATGGAAATATTGAAAGCATTGCCGAACGTATTACTGTGGAAGTTGACCGAGCTGCACGCAATCGACTTTCCGATATGCGGAATCGTCAGCCGCAGTTCATACTTCATCTCCTGATTGCGCTGGAACGAAGCTTTTACCTGGAAATCGTTGGTGAAAAAAGGATCATTGGCAACCTCCAGGATGCTGTCCACGTTCCATTCCACGGCTAGCTCTTTCAAGTATTCGATCGCACGCAGCCGGTTTTCCTTGACAAAGTCAGGCTTGCCGACGAAGATGATCTCCCGCATGCTGAAATCAAGCAGCCGGCCAAAGTCGGAATGGTTGCGCGATTCGAAGCGGTGGCACTTGGAAATCGCGGTTACGATCCGGCCTTCGCCTTCCAGCGTTTCGTTCTGCAGACCCTCGTAGCAATGGTAACAGGTCGAAGGGTTCATCGTGAACTTGGGCTTCGGCATATTGGCGTTCAAATCCAGCGGCGTTTCGTTTTTCCAGCCCCCGGTATCGCGGATCGACTGGGAAAACGCCTCGATAATGTCCAGATCCTCGCGCAGATGGCTCAGGAAATGAATATGCTCGGGGAACGAAGTAAAATGATTCGTTTTATTCAGCGTTTCCGCATGAATGACCGCCGGGTATTCTTCCGTTGTCAGCCCCTCGAACCGGTTGGCCACCTTCGTTACAAAGCTGTAGTCGAAGAACCGCATCAGGCTGGAGAACGGCTCGCGGAAAATAAACAGCCCCGGCTCCAGCACCTTGATGATCTTTTTATCCGCCAGCTCGGCAATAATGTCGCCTTCATATGGCGTAGCCGTGCGATGCTCGAACAGAATGTTTTCCTTAAAGCCGAAGTCGCCTTGGGAAAACCGCTCGATCAGCTTGCGCACGCGTTCCTCGATGGCTTCGTTGCCCTTGGGCGATTGATGCACGATCCGGATCGAGTCCGCATCAAGCTGAATATCCTGAATCGTCTCGTCGATAAACGACGCGGCGTACTTTAATTGTCCATGCTGGCTGGCCGCCAGTCCTGCGAGCGATACGATGCATTCCACGTTGCGTTACCTCGCCTTCTTAGAGTGAATAAATGCGGCGATTTCCCGCACCGTGTTCATCGGGTGCAGCATCAAATCCTGCGGCGTTACCTGAATGCCGTACGTTTGCTCAATATGCGCAATCAGCGCCGTGGCGCCCATCGAATCAATAAAACCGTAATCGAACAAATGGACATCTGTCGAAAAATCGTCGTCGTCCTGGTCGATATCGTAACGGCTGCGGATATGCGTCTCCAACTCGTCAAGCAGTTGCTGCATAGGTAAAGCCTCCTTGGTCGATAGTTAGGCATCAGCGATGCGTGTCCGGTCAAGCTGTTACCAGGCGATGGTTAGCTGCACGGGGTCTCCGAAATGAGTAACGGTGTAGCTGTAGCCGCCAGCCGTCTGCTCCTGCTGGATGGTCAGCTCCGGGCCTTCAATCTGCAGCGGTTCCGGGCTGTGCAGCCTGACCTGCTGCATGCCGGCCGCCTGCAGGCTTAGCTGCCAGCGCCGGTCTGCCGTCTGCAGCGCATACGGCACGTTCACACGCTGCATATGGAGCGTGTCGGCGGAGCCAGCGGTCGTTGGCGAAGTTGCCGCCGTGTTTGCCGTTGCGAGCGGCGTGCCCGCGGTGATTGCAGAGGCGTCAGCGGCAGCGAGCGGCGTGCCAGCCGCTTGTGCGGCGCCGGAAGCGGCTGGCGGCGACGAAGGGACTGGCGGCGACGAAGGGACTGCGGCGGCAGACGCCCCGGCGTTTGGTACGGAGCCGGTGGCTGCAGTGTCAGCAGCCGTGCGGCTAGCGGGCAGCTTCGGCAAGGAAGCTGCCGGGCTTGCAGCGGCAGACGCGTCTGCCGCAACCTCAGTCTGCTGCGTCAACGACGCTGCTCCTGTCGCCTCAGCCTGTCCAGCCGGAGGCTTCGCAAAATGCACCGTCTCGGCCTGCGCCGCGCCGACGTACAGCTTGCCGCCGCGCAGGTCGCGGACCGCGGCGTCGGTGGCGGGCAGCCGTCCGCTGTAGGCGCTGCCCGGCTCCACGACCAGGCCGAGTGTTCCACGGTACTCGGCTGCCTGCTCCGGTACGCCGGATGGGTCCGGCGTAAGCTTGAAGCGCGGGTCGGCCGACAGGCCGAGCAGCCGCTTCACCCGCAGCGTCACCGCGTCCGTCCAGGGACGGGACAGCTTGACCGCGGTCGTCTTCGCATTGAGGACCGACCGGGCCATCTGGGTTTCGGTCATAAAGTTATAGCTGTGCGTATTGCGCAGCTCGTCCAGATACGTGACAAATTCCAGCAGCTCCCGCTCACGCAGCGGAAAGTGATATTCAATATGCTCGAAATAGTTGATCGGCAAATCATTTGCGGCATAAGCCTCGAACAAATCCTTCGTCGAGTAGGCCGAGTCGGTGCGCAGCACCGGAGCCGGGGTCGACAGCAGCATCGGCTGCTTCAGGTCCGGTTCTCCGGCCGCATCGGTCATCAGAAATGGCATTCCCCAGTTGTATTCCACACCAAGCCGCGGGTCGGCCTTGATGAAGGACGGCTTAAAGCCAAAATTAAACCAGATGTCCGCTGCCCGCTCATTGTTCAGCGTTTGCGTCCGGTCGGGGTTATTGATGCGCCAGGTGTGCTGGTTGGTACCCGTATGCTTCCACGGAATGCCGAGCTTTTCAAACGCCTGCCGATGGAGAGCGATTTCCTGCTTCTCCTGGGCGTCGCTCGTAAACTGATGGAAAAACAGATGCGGGTACAGCTCCAGCCCATTTGTTTTAGTGTAGTCGATAAAGGCGGCAAGCTGCTCCGCGTAAGGAAAGGCGGGATCGTCGATCGGCACCGGGTTGCTGAACTCCAGCTGCCCGACGATCAGATCGTCCCGGCCGTCGCCGTTCAGGTCATGCCAGAGCGGGACGGCGTTATGCCCGCCGACCAGCGCCCGGCTGCCGAGCTGGTTCAGCCCGGCGCCTTCAAGCACGCCCGCGTCCCGCCAGGTGACGCGGCCCGCTGCATCGACCTGCTGCACGTACACGCGCAGGTCTCCCTCCAGGCCGCCGACAACGAGGTCGGCGCGCCCATCCCCGTCCATATCCCGGATGGACGGGGCGGCAAAGCTGGACGGCAGCCGGACAAGCGGCTGCCCGGAGCCCCAAGCGAGCGCTCCGCCGGAGCCGCGCTCGCCGGGGTACAGCGTCACCGCGCCAGTGCCGTCCCCGACCACGAGGTCGGGGACGCCGTCTCCGGTGACGTCGCCGACAGCCGCCGCCACCGGAGCGGCGGCGCGAATCGGCTGCCCGCCGCCAAGCAGCGCGGCAGGCGAAGTAAATACGCCGCCGGGCTGCCCGTAGGCGGCGGCCAGCGAGCCGTCCGACCGGCCGATGATCAGGTCGGGCCGGCCGTCGCCGTTCAGATCGTACGCGGCTGCGCTGGCGTACGATGCACCAGCGGTCAGCGGCGCGCCCCCGGCGGTGCGCAGGGCCGTCCGCTGACCGAAGGCCAGCGGGGGCGGCGTCCCCGCTGGCAGCTGCTGGGCCGCGTAGCCCGCGGCCCCCTTGGCGTCCCCGGCTGCAAGGCCGGGGTACATATACAGCGCGCCGTCGCTGGAGCCGACGAGGAGATCAACCGTCCCGTCGCCGTTGATGTCGGCGAGCGCCGGGACGGCCCGAACCGGCTCCGTAATGGCGTCGCCGAGCGAGCGGTAGCTCGGGTACGGCGCGAGCCGAATCGGCTGTCCGTCCGCGAGCAGCCGCGTGCCGCTGGAATAGAAGGAATTGGGCGTCTCGCCTGCGAAGGCGGGCTTGGCGTTTGTGCCAGTGTTCAGATGGACGACGACCGATTCCTGCCAGTGTCCCCACGTAAACGCGGAGCGGACGAGCGAGAAGGACGGCACCTGCCGGTAGCGGCGCAGCAGCTCCGCCCATTGGATGCCCTCTCCGTCGCGGATCGCCTCCATCGCCTCGAAGTGGTTCTGATGCGCCATCGCAGGCCGCCCATATGGGCCGAGCACCTTCTTGACGCTGTAGCCAAGCTTGAGCCGGGACACATAGGCGGCGTATTCCGTGCGGAGCAGCGCATTGCCGGAGGAGAACGTAAAGTGGAAATACGGCTCCGTCTGCAGCTGATTCCGATCAAAATACAACGCGCCCACCGACGGCTTCAACGCGGCGTTGTCCTCGGCGGCTACCCGCTCGAAGCCAAGCGCCGGGTCGATGCCGCTTTTCAAATCGTAGCCGGTCACGAAATACCGGTTCGGCAGCAGCATGCCGCTGAGAAACACGGTACCCTCACCGACGCGGTTGACGCTGTACAGCGTCAAGCCGTCCATCGTGACGAGCGGCTGCGCCGTCGAGGGCCGGATGCCCTTGCCCCAGGAAAACCGGCTCAGGCTAGCTTGCGTATCGTGGCGGAAAAACGTATCCGCGAACGTCCGCAGCACCTGCTGCACACCGAGCACATCGGCGTCCACGCCGGGGTATTCCCACAGCGTGGCGCCGGGCGCCGTCGGCAGCTTCGTTTTCGCCGGAGCCGGGACATCGACCACCTCGGCCGCTCCGAGAAAGGCGGGGGCGAAGTCGGCGGCAAAATCATTTTCAAGGAACAAATGTCCGCCCTGCCGAACGTAAGCCTCCAGCAGCAGCCGCTGGTCATCCGTCAGCTTGCCGTGCAGGGACGGGTCCAAATAAATCGTATCGTAGCCATGTAACGTGCGGGCCGACAGCTTGTCAAGCTCGCCCCGTTCCAGCGTCAATCCAGCCAGCAGCGACTGCTTCAGCTGACCGTAGGCGGCGGGATCGAAGCTTGCTCCCTGCGAGGCGTACAGCATGCGAACCTCCAGCCGCTTCTCGACCGGGAACAGAACAAACAGAAGAACCGCAAGCGGCAGCAGTCCGAGCGCGGTTACAACGACCTTGCGGAAAGGAGTACGTATCAAAGCAAATCCCTCATTAAACGTGATGCAACGCAAGCCGCGGAGCGAAATCCGCCGAACGTTGTCAATCCATGGACAGTCCTTCGCCATTATAGCACGGATAGCGGTCTTTGTTAACTTGAGGAGGCCGTTAGACAGGGCAATCGAATGGGCCGGCGGAGGCTCAGCAGCGCGGCCTCCCCGGCTTGTCCTGCCTGCACGTTTACTAGACCGCCGGGGAGTGATGAACGAGCAGCCGGTTGCGGCCGCTTTCCTTGGCAGCATACAACGCCTTGTCGGCATCCAGCAGCAGCTCCCCGGGCGCTCCGCCCGGATCAGGCAGGATGGAGGCCAGGCCGATGCTGACCGTCACATGTCCGGCAATTTTGGAGCGGGCATGGGGCAGCGCGAGGTCAACGATTTGCTTTCGAAGCTGCTCGGCGATCCGGATGGCTTCCTCCAACTCGACGCCTTCCAGCACAGCGGCAAATTCTTCGCCTCCATAGCGGGCGACAAAATGGCCGTTTCCCCGGATCAGCGCCTCCGCCGTGCGGGCAACGACACGCAGCGCCTCGTCACCGCCCAGATGGCCGTAGCAGTCATTGTACCGCTTGAAATAGTCAACATCGAACAGAAACACCGTGAGCCGGGTTTGCTCGGCGGCTGCGGTCATCCATGCCTGAGCTAATACCTCGTCCAGCCGCCGGCGGTTCGGGATGCCGGTCAATCCATCCAGATCGGACAGCTTCTGGAGCTTGTCGAGCGCTTCCTGCAAGCTTTTCTCGGTCATCTTGCGGTCGGTGACGTCGCGGACGCTGAGCAGCAGCGCCTGTTCATCCTGATAGACGATCAGGGAGAGCGAGATTTCGATATAAAGCCGGCTGCCATCCGGCCGGATAAGAATGTCATTAAGCAGCTGCGGCTCAGAGCTGTTGCCCTCCAGCAAGCTGTTCAACAGCAGCGTTGCCCGCTGTCGGGTCCGGTCCCTGTGCGAGGGATGGATAAATTCATAATAATACCGGTTCATGACATCGTGACGGTTTGCTTCCTGTAGTAAGGCAACTCCGCGGTTATTGGCAAACGTAATGCGGCCATCGCGCATGATCACGAAGGTGGCGTCCGGCGAGGCCATCATCAGCTTGCGATAGCGCTCCTCGCTTTCGGTCAGCTTGCGGGTAGCCGCGTGCGTGCGGACGATGTATAAAAATACGCTGACAGCCAGCACGCCCATCAGCGATGAGCTGAGCGTATGATACAGCATCACCTGATACAGCTCGGCGAGCTTGCCGCTGCGGCTCAGATTGAATCCGATCGTGGTAAGCACGAGCAGCAACGCGACGGTATTCATCGCCAGAAAGCGGCGGATCGTCAGCCCGCTGCGTCCGGCGAATAAGCTGCATACAAGTGCAACAGTCAGCAGCATGACGGAGGCCGAGACCGAGGCGTAAGAGACGCCGAATAGCCCGATTCGACCGGTATTAATCAGCAAAGCCGCCATAAAAGCGGGGACAGGTCCTCCTTGCAGAGCGGCGATCACGACAGGAATATGGCGAAGATCGGCAATGGTGTTATCATCCAGCCGCAGCGCATACAGCATCAGCAGCACGCCAAGCAGGCCGAAGCACACCCCTCCGAACAGCTTCCACTTTAATGGGGATTCCCGTGTCAGCGAATGTCCCTTGAAAATTTGCCCGATGACAAAAAAGGCTGCGACGAGAATGGAAGCATTGACCACAAAATCTTTGAGCATGACAGACGGTTCACCACCGAAAATGTAGAATATAGATGATATTCGTCACGATTTGACAAATTCCCTTGTGGACGGACAAAAATTGACTACATTTTGATTCTTACGTCCCGGATATGCCTGCTGGAGGCGATGGTGGTTGCGGACGGTTTCTGGTACACTAGAAGAAGGGACGTGCATACGTCCTTAATTTTGGTTTTCATAGCTTGGAGGAATTAAACATGACGCTGCGTGATATTCGCAAATCACATATAGAGCTGCTGGCCCCTGCAGGCGACTGGGACTGTCTGCGGGCGGCGGTGGCGAACGGGGCCGACGCCATATTTTTCGGCGTAGAGAAGTTTAATGCGCGTGCGCGCGCCCATAATTTTCATACGGACGAGCTGCCGGATATTATGTCCTTTCTGCACCGTTACGGAGTCAAGGGGTATTTGACTTTTAATATCCTCGTCTTCGAGGAGGAGCTGGACGGGGCGAAGGAGCTGATCGAAGCCTGTATCGACGCGGGGGTGGATGCGGTCATTGTGCAGGATCTCGGTCTGGTGCGGATGATCCGGGAAATTTCGCCGGACTTCCCGATTCACGGCTCGACGCAGATGACGATCACCTCGCCGGAGGCGGTTGAATTTACGAAGCCGTTTGATCTGGAGGTTGTCGTGCTGGGGCGCGAGAACAATCTCAAGCAGATCAGGCAGATCGGGGAGCAGGCCAAGCTGCCGATGGAGGTATTTGTCCATGGGGCGCTCTGTGTGTCGTATTCCGGCCAATGTCTGACCTCTGAAATGTGGGGCGGCCGGTCGGCCAACCGGGGCGAGTGCGCCCAGGCGTGCCGACTGCCGTACGACCTGATCGTGGACGGCGAGCAGAAGCCGATGGGCGATGTCGCTTATTTGCTGTCGCCCAAGGATTTGGCGGCGATCGAGCTGATCCCGGAGCTGATTGAGGCGGGCGTGAAGTCGTTCAAAATTGAAGGCCGGTTGAAAAGTCCGGAATATGTAGCCAATGTCGTCAGCAAATACCGCCGCGCGATTGACCGCTACTTTGATGGAGAAAACCCGCTGCCGACGAAGGAGGAGCTGCGTGAGCTGGAGCAAAGCTTCTCCCGCGGCTTTACGCACGGCTTCCTCAAGGGAACCAACAACAAGCAGCTTGTTGAAGGCACGTATCCGAAAAGCCGCGGGGTGTATCTCGGCCGCGTAAAGCAGCTGCTGCGCGACGGGGTTGCCTGTGAGCTGGAAGCGCCGCTCAAGCGCGGCGACGGCATTGTGTTTGACGCGGGCGACCCGACGAAGAAGGAGGAGGGCGGACGTGTGTACGATTTGCGCCGCCACGGCGTAAAGCTTGAGGGCGAGGCGCCAGGCGGCCTGATTGAAATCGTACCGGGCCGCAGCGATGTCGATCTGAAGCGGGTCCGGGTCGGCGACCGCATCTGGAAAACAAATGATCCGCACCTCGACAAGCGGCTCCGCCAGACGTATGAGACGGACAAGCCTTACCGTACGTTTCCGGTGCGGGTGAAGGTGACGGGAGCGGCCGGACAGCCGCTGCGCAGCATCTGGACAGATGCAGGCAGCGGAGCGGCCGTGACGGTGGAGTCCGAGCTGCCGCTTGTGCCGGCGGAGAAGCGTCCGATGGACGCCGCGTTGTTCGAGGAGCAGTTCGGCCGTCTCGGCGGCACCGTATTTGAGCTGGAAGCCGTCGAGGTTCACCTGAACGGCGAGCTGATCGTGCCGATGCGCGAGCTGAATCAGATGCGCCGCCAGGCGGCCGAGCTGCTGCTGGCGGAACGCGAGCGGCCGCGCGCTTATGTGAAGCGTCCGGTCGAGACGTACGGCGATGCCGCCGGGCTGCTGCCGGTGTCGGCTGCGCCGCAAGGAGGACAGCCGCGCTCTGCGCTGACTGTGCTGTGCCGCAGCCTGGAGCAGGTGGAAGCGGCCGTGACGACCGATGTCGAGCTGATCTATGCCGACTTCGAGTTTATCAAGCAGTTCCCGGCAGCCGTCGAGGCATGCCGCCGCGCAGGCAAGCGGATTGCCCTGGCGACGCCGCGTATTCATATGCCGGGTGAAACCGGCTATTTCAGAAACATTCTCAAGCTCGGGCCGGACGCTGTGCTTGTCCGCAATACCGGTGCGGTGTACTGGTTTATGCGTTATTTGGCTGAGCATCCGGAAGAACCGCAGCCGGAGCTGATCGGGGACTTCTCGCTGAATGTGGCGAATCATAAAGCGGTAGCGCTGTTCACGGATGCGGGCTTGTCCCGCGTGACGCCGTCCTACGATCTGAACATCCAGCAGATGGTCGACTTGCTGCGGCGCTCGGACACCTCCAGGCTGGAGGTTGTCATCCATCAGCATATGCCGATGTTCCATACCGAGCATTGCGTCTACTGTACGTTTATGAGCCCTGGCACCGACTTTACGAACTGCGGCCGTCCATGCGAGGAGCAGCGGGCATCGCTGCGCGACCGGGTAGGCTTCTCCCATCCGGTGCGGGTGGATGAGGGCTGCCGCAATACGGTATACAATGCGATTGACCAGTCCGGCGCCGAATACTTGACAAACTTTATGGAGCTGGGCGTTAATCGGTACCGCGTCGAATTTCTCGAAGAAACCCCGGACAAGGTGCTCGAAGTGATTTCGCTTTACGATCGTGCGCTGCGCGGCCAAGTAAGCGGCACCCATGTGTGGAAGACGTTGAAATCGACCAACCAGCTTGGCGTCACACGCGGACAGCTGGTGAAGTAACCTGCCGTGCAGGCGTGATGGCATAACAGGGCAGTCCGACGGTTCAGTTGCGTTGCTTTGCCCCGGCAGACGAAGGCAAGAGGCCGAATTTTTTGCTTGCCCCACATGAGGAAAACCTCCCGATTCACAGCGATGGCTGTGCAGCGGGAGGTTTTTTGGCGCAGGACGAATATCGTCCGTCATGGCTAACGCTTGTGAGGGACTAACGGTACAGCCAGCCGGAAGCGGCCGCCCATGATGGGGCTGCGGGAGCGGGTCTCCCGCCCTTGTTAGGCGAGCGGCGGCAGCGGCCACAGCGGGCAAGACGTTCGCCTAATCGCCGCCTCCGCCGCAGCTGCTGCAGGAGGAGCCGGAGGAGCAGCTGGACGATGAGCCTTCGCCGGAAGCTCCCGAGTCTCCTGAATTTCCGGAGTCGCCGGAGTCGCTGCCGGAATGGCCGCTGTCGTCATACGGGGCATGGCGGTGATCGTCTGTCCCGTCGGGAAAGCTGTATGGGCCGCTGAAGGAGGAGCTGGAGCCGTACAGATGCTCTTCTTCCTCCTCGTCGATGTGTTGGCCCATCAGCTCGTCGAAATTCGCCTGCTCCGATACAGAGTAAAACATCAAGGCGCCAGCGATGTAGGGCATATGGTCGGTGGAGTCGGCGGCAGGCTTCTCCGCCCCGTAGGTCGCGCCAGCCGCCGCGGCCCTGGCTTGCTCCTTCGCCCGCTTCACCAGCCAATCGACGGTTCCGCGAAGCTCGTCGAATTTGTCCGCCGCCGCTTTGTTGAACTTCGCTGCCGCCAGCTCGCCGGGCGTCTGCTCCCGCAGCTCGGCCAGCAAAGCCGGACTGAGCGGATGGCGGAAAAACGGTCCCCAGATCCGGGCCGAATAAGGGGTCGGCACAAACAGCTGCGCGTACACCCAGTCGAACCAGGCCCGGCCGCCGGGATCGGGCGCCGCCGCTCCGGTATGCGGAGCGTGATGTATGGTTGATCCGACAAAATCATGCCCGAGACGATTGTATTCGCGTGTAAACATCAGCATCTCATGCCACAGATCGTCTACAGCTGTGCTGAACATCGGCACATCGCGCAGGACGGCCGTCATGAGGAAATACCGTTTCAGCTCAAGAAATGTCCAGTTAAATTCAGCATCGCTCATGGCGGGCTGTCTGGCTTGCAGGCGCGCCTTGAGTTGCGTGACATAAGCGGCGTCCAGCGCACGTTCCAGCCTGTCGGCGGAAGGATGCAGCGGGGCATCCGGCTGCAAGCCCAGCGACTCGGGCAGCGGCGTGTCCGCATAAGCGCGCGGCGCAGCGCGTCCCGGCTCCGGCCTCGGCTTTGTCCGGGCCGGCTCGTAGCGCCCGCTATGCCGTCCGGGTTGGCGCGCAGCTTTGCGTCTGCCGAGCAGCACAACTACAAGGACGGCAGCTGCCACGAACGGACTGTACATAAGCAGTGTTGTGAACATGCGATGTAATCTCCTCTCTCACCCAACCGAATAGGTTGTGACCTGCCTTCAGCTCGCCTAAACGGCTTATAGTTATAGTACCACAAGAGAAGCCAAGCAAGCATTCGGTGCATTGGTTTTCTTGACATGAGCTTGTTCACAATTTAGACACATGAAATTAAGCCTGCTTTCAGGTTGGGTTAAGCTGGGATTATTGTTTGCTGGCTATAGTGTGTGTGGCGGTTAAACGGCTGCAAAGTTGGATATGGCTGTAGCAAGGCTATGTGGAACGATAGGGGGTTTCGATGTGCTTGAGGTTAAACAGGTAAGCAAGCTCTATGAGAACCAGAGGGGCGTTCACAACATTGATTTTGCGATGACACGCGGGGAGATTGTCGGATTCCTCGGCCCCAATGGCGCAGGCAAAACGACGACGATGCGGATGATCACCGGTTACTTGAACCCGACGCGCGGGTCCATTGCGATTGACGGTCTGCCGATGGCGGATCATCCGAAGAAGGCGCGGCAGAAGATCGGTTATTTGCCGGAAACGCCGCCGCTGTACCCGGAGATGTCGATCACCTCGTATTTGCGGTTTATCGCGGACTTGCGGGATATTCCGGCGCGTCAGCAGAAGTCGCGGATCGGCGAAGTGATTGAGCGGCTCGGCTTGCAGGGCAGGGAGCGGCAAATTATACGCAGCTTGTCCAAAGGCTACAAGCAGCGCATTGGGCTGGCGCAGGCCATTCTTCATAATCCCGACCTGCTGGTGCTGGATGAGCCGACCTCGGGTCTGGACCCTAAGCAAATTATTGAAATTCGTCAGCTGATCCGCGAGCTGGGCGAAAATCATACGGTGCTGCTCAGCACCCATATATTGCCGGAGATCAATGCCCTCTGCAACCGGGTGCTGATCCTGCATCAGGGGCGGATCGTGCTGGACGGTCAGCCGGATCAGTTGGCGGGCTCGCTGAACGATACGTTTGAGGTAGCGCTGGAGATCAAGGGCGAGCGCGAGACGGTGCTGGCCGCGCTGCGCGGCACGCCGGGCGTGACAGAGGTGCGCGAGGTGGGGCCGGAGCCGAAAACAGAAACGGTGCAGCCGAGCGGCGTGGGCAAGTCCGATGACGGCATGGCCTACGAGGAGAAGTCGGACGCGAACTCCGCGGACGAAACCGGGCCGTCTCTGTCAGCAGGTCTGTCCGTTAGTCCGTCCGACGCCATATCAGGCTCAGTCGATCGTAGCGAGCAGGAAGCGTCTGCTGCGGCATCAGGCGGGGGGACGGTCAAGGTTGTTGTTGCTTCAGCGGAACGGCAAGATATTCGCGAGGCGCTGTTTTACCAATTGGCCGAGAAGCGGCTGCCGATTTTGTCGATGAAGAAGGAGAGCTTGAGCCTGGAGGATATTTTCCTGAAGCTGACAACCGACGAGCAGCTGGAGAGTGGAGCGGATGGCTCCCCGGTGTCTGTTGAGGATACGGCTTCGGAAGCCGAACCGGAACGTGGAGGTGAGCCTCGTGCGTAGAATGATGGCGATAGCGCGCAAGGAGCTGCAGATGTACTTTTACTCGCCGATTGCGTATGCGGCGTTTGCGTTTTTTTTCGTAATTGCCGGGTATTTTTTCAGCGCCAATTTCCTGTACCCGCCGTATGTGGTGGATGTCCGGCCGGTGTTCGGCAACATCACGTTTATTTTTCTGTTTATTGTTCCGCTGCTGACGATGCGGCTTGTCTCCGACGAGCTGCGCCAGGGAACGGATGAGCTGCTGCTGACCTCGCCGGTCAGTATAACGGAGATTGTCCTCGGCAAGTATGCGTCGGCGCTGGCCGTGCTGCTGCTGCTGGTCGCCGGCAGCCTGCTGTATCCGTTGATCCTGAGCGCATACGGCCCGCTGGATCAGCCGGTGCTGTGGCTGTCCTATCTCGGTATGTTTCTGGTTGGAGCGGCGATGATGGCTGTCGGACTATTCGCGTCCTCGCTGTCCGCTCATCAGATGGTGTCGGGCATCGCTTCGTTTGCCCTGCTGCTGGTGTTTTGGACGGTTGAATGGCTTGGCGATACGATTGGCGGCAAGGTGAAGGAGTTCCTCGGCTTGTTTTCATTGGTGAGCCGGGCGGCCGATTTCCAGAAGGGCGTGCTTGATTTCGCCGACGTGCTGTTTTACATCACATTCGTTCTCGTGTTTCTGCTCCTGAGCATACAGGTGCTGGAGCGCAAGCGCTGGAGATAACAGGCGCACCGGGCTGCTACCAGTCCCGTCAGCGCCGCAGGAGAAAGGGGAAGGTGCAAGGTGAACAAATGGATTCGCGGAACCAATGCGACCGTGCTGTCGCTGGCGGTAATCGGCATCTTTATTGTGCTGACGATTTTCCTGAATTCGGCTAAGGGACTGCAGGTCGATCTGACCGAGAACAATAAATTTACGCTGTCCGACCAGACAAAGCAGACGCTGGCCGGCTTGAGCCAGGACGTCAAGCTGATCTCGCTGACCACCTCGGAGACAAACCCGTACATGAAGCGCGAGGTCGTCGAGCTGGCGCAGGAATACAAGAAGCGCTCGGGCAGCATTACGTTTGAGGAAGTCGATGCGCTGCAAAATCCGGCGGTAGCCAAACAATACGAGGTCAGCCCGGCCGGGACGCTGATCGTCGAGAGCGGCGCGCAGAAGAAGACGCTGAATTTTTACGACATGTTTTTGCCCAGCCAGCAAAACCCGAACGGCTACAGCTTCGCCGGGGAAGAAAAGCTGACCCAGGCGCTCGTCAATCTCAATGTGAAGGAGAAGCGCAAGCTGTACTTCCTCTCCGGGCATAATGAAATTCCGCTGGCTGAGATGGGGCTTTGGCGCACCGGGCTGGAGGAAGCGGGTTACGAGGTGAAGGAGCTGAACCTGCTGCGCGACGGCAGCATTCCGGCTGACGCCGAGGTGCTGGCGATTATCGGGCCGGAATCCGACTTGAGCGACAAGGAGGCGGAACTGGTCAACACCTTTTTAGCGGGCAAAGGCAAGCTGTATCTGGCGCTGGGCTTCAATCCGGGCATGGCGACCGCCTGGAAAAACCTAGACGCGCTAATGACGGCCTACGGCATTCAGGATCAGCATGCTGTGGCCATTGAGCCGAAGCAGAGCGCGATGAACAGTCCGCTGAGCATCGTGCCGGAATACAACGGGCATGAAATTACGCGGAAGCTGGAGGAATACAACCTGCTGACGGTGATGACGCTCGCGGTCAGCCTGAATGCGGATCAGGCCAATGCCGACTATCCGGCTACGCCGATTTTGAAGACGACCTCCGCCGCCTACGGCGAAAAGGACCTCCAGACGTTGGCCGGGCAAGGCTCGACCCGGAAGGATGCGGCTGACGTGGCGGGACCGCTTAACCTCGGTTACGTGGTGGAGAGCAAGGACAGCAAGCCCAAGGCGGTTGTGCTGGGCGGCTCGACCTTCCTCGTCGATCAATACATCCAGCTGCAAGGGAATCGCGACTTTGCGCTGAACAGCATCGGCTGGCTGCAGGAGCAGTCGGATCAGGTGACGATTCGTCCGCGGGAGGGCGACAACTTGTCCACGGCGCTTGTCACCAATGAGCAGGCCAATTTTATTTTCCTTGGCACCGTTATTTTGTTCCCGCTGCTGTTTCTGCTCATTGGCGGCGTGATTTGGTGGAGGAGGAGAGCGGGATGAAGCGGCTGCTTCCGACCTTAGTGCTGGTTATGCTGTGCGCGGGCGGCTTCTGGTACGCGTCAAGTCAGGATTTCTTCCGGGAGAAGACGCCGGAATCGCCGACGCTGGTCGCCGGCAAGCAAGAGGAAGTAACCGGCTTTACGATCGGCGCGAGCGGCTCAGCTGTCGCTTTGGAGCGTCAGGGCGCGGGCTGGGCGATGGTTCAGCCGTCGTCGCTGCCGCTTGATGCTTACGCCCCCGGCGTATGGGTAGATACGTTTCTTTCGCTCAAGCGGGACAAGGTCGTGGCGGAAGCGGCAACCGACCTCGCGCAATACGGCTTGGCCGAGCCCAAGCAGCGCTTCAGCGTCAAGCTGACGGGCGGCAGCGAGCAGACCCTGGAGGTCGGTGACGCCACGCCGGTCGGCGGTTCTTCGTATGCGACGCTGGGCGGCTCAGCTGCCGTCTTCCAGCTGGCAGATGCGACACTGAATGAGCTGGCGAAGCAGCCGATCGACTTTATGGAGAAGTCGGCTGTGCAGGTGGAGCGGGAGCAGGTGCGCGCCTTGACGGTGGACTGGCAGGGAACGAGCTGGACACTGACCAAGACGGAGCCGGACAAAGCCTCGTTCGAAGCAAAGTGGAAGCTGGGCGACCGCGAGCTTGCGGGCACGGACGCAACCGGCTTTATGGATCGCGCCGCATCTCTGGTGACGGAGCAGCTCGTCAGGAAAGCGGTCGAAGTGCCGGGGCTGGCCCAGCCGGAGCTGCGGCTGACGCTCAAGACGGCCGACAGCAGCGGAGCCGCAGCCGACACCGTTTATACCGGCAAGGTGGAGGGCGAGCTGGTATGGCTTGCCCGCACAGGCGGCGAGTGGGCGTATGCCGTCCCCGCGGGAGCGGTGCAGGCGCTGGCTGATCAAGGAAAGCCGCAGCCGGCAGCGGCCGATACTTCGCCGGAGGCGCCGTCCCCGGCGACTCAAGGGGATGCGGGGACGGGCGGTTCGGGCGCAGGCACGCCATAGCGCGTTGGCTGCTTAACAGGCAGGGCACCGCTGCGCGACCGGGCGGGCTTCACCCATCCGGTGAGGGTGGATGAGGGCTGCCGCAATAGGTCGTCAAGGCGTCGTTAAGGCGAGCCCAAGACCCCGTTGCTTGCCAGCAGGCGCTTCGGGATGTAATGCAGGCATTCAGGAAGCTTCGGGCTATTAGTTCAGGAATGGCAGCGAAAACCTTCGTATTCCGCGCTATAATCGGTGGATACGGAGGTTTTTTGCGTTTTTTCGGAGAAATTTGCAAGTCTGTGCTTTAAATCACTGTTGCAGCGCGCAGATTTTGTCGATAACTAAACGTATGGTTAACTTTGTAAAAAGTAATTGCATTGCTAGTACAAAGGAACTATAATTTTTCTCAACCGATCGGCTTTTTGTAAAAATGTGTCGAAAATCACATTTTGCAAACAGGTTTACAAGGGGGGCGGACTGTTCAGATTCATACACATGAAATCCTGTCGATCGCATTACTGCTGGCAACAACCTGAATTTAATCCAAGAAGATTGGCGAGGTGCTGAAGGTGAAGTGGTTTTTGAATCTAAAAACAGCCGTAAAGTTAATTGTTGCGTTTGTAGGAGTCGCGCTCGTATTGGCTTTTGTCGGCGTGTATGCGCTGACACAGATGAGCGAAATGAAGGACAGTATGGATGAACTGTACAGCAACAATCTGATTTCGGTCCGGGAGCTGTCCGCCGCGCAAGCTGCTTATGAGAGTATGCGGATCGTCATTCGCGACGCGCACATCGCGCAAAATGAGAGCGACAGGGAGCAAACGTTATCAGCAATTGCCGGTCTCAAGCAAGGAATTAACAAAACCATCGACGGTTACCGCAATACCCCGCTTACACCGCCCGAGGCAGCCGAGCTGAAGCAATTGGACGCGGAATGGGCTGCTTACCAGAAATTGTTCGACCAGGCGGTAACGCTTGTCCGCAAGGCCGATCAGACGGAATTTCTGTTGTTCCTGCGGAAGGACCTGATGGAGCAAGGAAACCGGGTCAAGAGCAGCCTGAAAACCTTGACTGATATGAACGTCCAGCTCGCCGAGCGCAAAAACGATTCGAATGCACAGTCCTATTCGAACGATCGCAACATGCTGGTAGCCGTTATTACCGCAGCGTTTATCCTTAGCGTTGTCGTCGGATATGTGATTTCGCAAACCATCGCTCGTCCGCTCGGACAGATGGTCGCAGTTGTCAGTCAAATCGCCGACGGGGATCTGCGGAACAAGATCGACCGGGATTCGAAGGATGAAGTGGGTCAGCTTGCGATGTCTATTAACCGGATGGTCGACAGTTTGCGCAGCTTGCTCAGCGGAATCTCCTCTTCCTCGCAGAGCTTGGCGGCGGCGGCGCAGCAAATTTCCGCGACAACCGAAGAGGTTGCCGGGGGCAGCGCTACGCAAGCAAGGTCGGCGCAGGCGATTGCGGAGCTGTTTACGGAGCTGTCGTCTGCAATCAACTTTGTAGCGAAAAGCGCTGAGCAGGCAGCCGAGCTGACGGGCAACACGGTGCAGACGGCGGGCGAGGGCTTGAGCATTGTCGAAGGCTCCATTCAGGGCATGGACAGTGTGAGCCGCTCCATCTCCGCGCTGGAGAAGGATTCCTTGAAAATCGGAGAAATTATCGAGGTTATCGACGACATTGCCGATCAAACGAACCTGTTGGCGCTGAACGCCGCAATCGAAGCGGCCAGAGCCGGGGATCAGGGACGCGGGTTTGCCGTCGTCGCGGATGAGGTACGCAAGCTGGCTGAGCGCAGCGGCTCCGCAACCAAAGAAATTACGTCGATTATCAAAGCGATGCAGGAAAATACAAAGCGCAGCGTCGAAGCGGTATCGTCGAGTGTTTCACAGTCCGTGCAGACGGGTGAAGCGTTTAACCGGATTGTATCCATGGTCAACGCGTCGTCCAGCAAAGTGAATGAAATTGCGGCGGCTTGCGAGGAAGAAGCGGCCCAAGCCTCCGAGGTCATGACTTCCGTTGAGCAAGTGGCCGCCTCCAGCGAGGAATCGGCAGCGGCTTCGGAAGAAACAGCAGCTACTTGCCAGACGCTGGCTTCCTTAGCCGAGGAGCTGAATGTGGCGGTTGCTGTGTTTAAGATCAATTAACCCGGAGGCGAGGCTATGTCGGATTACAGGCAGCAGCAATATATTGAGCTGACCGTAGCTGAAGAATCGTATGCGATCCAGATCTGCGTCGTGCAGGAAATTATTCGTATGCAGGCTATTACCGGGCTGCCCGGCAGCGGGCCGCTGATTCAAGGGGTGATTGAGCTGAGGGGAGAGGTTATTCCTGTTATGAGCCTCCGACGGTTATTCGGTCTCCCTGAAGCAGCGGTCACCAAGGATACGCGGATCGTTGTCGTGACCTGTGACGACGCCTTGACCGGAATCATCGCTGACCGGGTAAACAAAGTTATCGTCTACGATAGCATCCAGACACCGCCGGAAGGCGCGGGCAGCCTGGGAGCCGGGTACTTGGCAGGCATTGGCTTGCGGGAAGGCGCAATGGCCGGTATTTTGAACGTTCAGCAGTTGGGTTTGAAGTGATGATCCCGAACCAGGATAAGCCTTGACGGTCATCGTCAGGGCTTTTTGTGATCGTGATGCTTCGAGGTACAGGAATGAATGGGAGACGTGCGTGGAATGATGCAGGTAGAGTAAACTATTTTTGTTAGACATGGAAAATAGGAGTTTATACCTGTTTCAATTTAAGGTTTATTGGGTATATGGTGTAAAACGAATTTCGAGATGTCGTACAATATCTGTTGTACGA
>NZ_JCAMRT010000012.1:0-177227 GCF_059821225.1 Paenibacillus sp. sg306046 | reverse complement strand
CAAGCTGAGCAAAAAGGCTAACTCTAGCACAACTACATTTTGAGATTAGCGACAACTATCTTGACAAACGCCGCAGTTGTTGTGGCTATTTCAATCCACGCACTCCAAACGGAGTGCGACGATGATGGAAGTTTTAATTCAGGTTCGGCCAATGGGATTTCAATCCACGCACTCCAAACGGAGTGCGACGCTGCCAAACGCTCGTAATTTTTTTCGTAGATACATTTCAATCCACGCACTCCAAACGGAGTGCGACATTACACGTTTAAGGTAACCTCTTACGATAAGTCGTCATTTCAATCCACGCACTCCAAACGGAGTGCGACGTACACCATCTACCTGCTCCATTACTTTGTGGCATATTTCAATCCACGCACTCCAAACGGAGTGCGACATCATTATCTTTGATTTTTGCATTTACTCTATACTTTATTTCAATCCACGCACTCCAAACGGAGTGCGACTTTAATTTTCATCATCTCCTTAAAGTTCTGTAATAATTTCAATCCACGCACTCCAAACGGAGTGCGACGCAATCGAGCGAAAAAACGACGCGACCAAGGCGAAAATTCAATCCACGCACTCCAAACGGAGTGCGACGGGAGTACGAGACATACCACACCCAGAACGGGTGGATTTCAATCCACGCACTCCAAACGGAGTGCGACTGTTTTCGGTTACGATTTGTTCGACTGATTCCAGTATTTCAATCCACGCACTCCAAACGGAGTGCGACGGCTGTGTTGTACATCGTATTGAGCAACATGGTCCAATTTCAATCCACGCACTCCAAACGGAGTGCGACCACGAACATACTGGCGCTTTTCCGTATCCCCAAAAATATTTCAATCCACGCACTCCAAACGGAGTGCGACGAAAATAAAAATGCTACCGAGTTTCCTCGATACAAATTTCAATCCACGCACTCCAAACGGAGTGCGACCGTAACGCCGATCATAAACGCCTCTTTCTGGAAGTATTTCAATCCACGCACTCCAAACGGAGTGCGACCCGACAAAAGACGCGATTGAACAGTACATTCTGGCGATTTCAATCCACGCACTCCAAACGGAGTGCGACTGAGTGGCTTGAGGCGACGACATCTTGGGGGAGTATTTCAATCCACGCACTCCAAACGGAGTGCGACCTGCTCGATGGTCCGGACTTGATTGCCGCTAAAGATATTTCAATCCACGCACTCCAAACGGAGTGCGACCCGACATCGGCTAGTGTGCGGGGATGCTACCAACATTTCAATCCACGCACTCCAAACGGAGTGCGACAGGTAGGCTGGGCCGACAAACGGCTCCAAGGCTTATTTCAATCCACGCACTCCAAACGGAGTGCGACGGGCATCTACGCAGGCGGGGCGGTCGCTCCACTGATTTCAATCCACGCACTCCAAACGGAGTGCGACTCCAGCTTGAGGTCATACTTGGCAAAATCGGCCGTATTTCAATCCACGCACTCCAAACGGAGTGCGACAGCGAAAATACCACAAATTAATGCCTGTCAGGCATCAATCCCATGCCTTTTCGAATAATCATTTCCAAATTTGCATACATCACGGCTTGACTGTTTGAAATCCATGCCGATTTCGACGAATTTCGATAAATTCTGAGGTGCGAATGATCCGGCATTTTCATGGGAGCTTCACATTCGCACCTGATTACAGCTACCGTCAGTTTACTTGCTCGCCTAGCAAACTTCAATACGATTATTGTATAATCTGGAATCTGTCGCCCGCAGCACAGCGCAACAAAAACCCCGGCTGCAAGGGAACCAAGACTAGCTCGGTCTCCCGCTCCGGGGTTCAGTCTGCTTATTTCAGGCCGTCTGTCAAAGCCAGAATGATCTTGACGGCTTCAGCTCTCGTCGCGTTAGCGGTTGGAGCAAACAAATTATTCTCTCTGCCATTCAAGAGGCCCTGCCGGGCAGCTGCGGCAACATAGGCGTATGCCCATTGCGGAATTTGCGCTTCATCCGCAAAAGTGTTGCGTGCTGCCGCATCCAGCGGAAGCTCCAGCGTCCGTGCCACGATGACCGCAATTTCTGCGCGGGTGATGCTGCGTCCAGCGCGGAACGTTCCATCCTCGTAGCTTGTCAGAATGCCGGCTGCCCATGCTTTGGCAAGCGAAGGCTTGACCCAGTCGGGAATTTGTGCCAGGTCGGCAAAGTCCAGCTCGGCTTGCTTCGCGTCATCTCCAAGCGTACGGCCGATCAGCGCCGTGAATTCAGCACGGCTGATTTCGCCGTCCGGACGGAAGCTGCCGTCTTCATAACCGTTCACCACGCCAAGCTCGGCTGCACGCTCGATCAGTGATTGCGCCCAGTGACCGTCAATATCCGCCAAGGCTGCCGCTGGCTGTGGAGCTGCCGGAGCCTGGTTATCCTTCCATACATCGCTCAGCGCAGCTCCCTTGCTCAAACCAGCTGCGGCTGCGGTGTCGAAGGAAAGCTCAGCTTCAAGCTTCTTGCCCTCTAAAGTTACGACTACCTTGAGCTTGGCAGACGTATCCTTGACTTCAAATTGCACATCGCGTGTATCATTTTGCTTATCTGCTCCAATGACCTTGGCATCGGTCAGCGTACCGTTCAGCTCAGCCTGGAAGGCGCTGACCTTCGCGCTTTGCTTGATTCGCAGGGTCACGAGTTTTTTGCTGCCCTCAACGGTCAGCAGAACCGGTGCAGCTACATAACCCTGCAGCTCGGAAGCGACGGTTGTTTTGCCAACCTCCAGCACTTTAACCGGAACGGCATACGAACCATCCTTCAACACAGTCGTTGCAGCTGCCGCTCCACCACCGCCGCCACCGCCAGAGGTGGTACTCGGAGTTTGCGGTGTCACCGTCGCTACAGGAGCAACAGGCTTCGAGCTTGTTTCAGGCTCTACCGCGCCAAATGCCAGCTTGAGCGTCGTCGGTTGCCCGTCCTTCACCGCCTGCACCGCATAGGTTGCTGTCAAATCATCGGCTACTTCAAACTGTACGGTTGTTGCTGCCGGATCAGCGGCCAGAATGCGAACCGTACCCGCCTGCTTGAATGCCGCCACAGCCGCCACAAATGAAGGCGTAATTTCACGAATGACATTGCCTTGTGCATCCAGTATGGAAATGCCAGTTACCGTAACACCGGCCTGCAGGTTCAGCTTCGCTTGTTTTTTGCCATCTTGTACGGTCAGGCTGTTGCCTTCGCTTTGAATAAATTCAGCGAGCTGAGGTGCTGTCGGGTCATCCGATTTGGATGCAAAGCTGACCTTGTATTGTCCGTTGCTGACCGGCTTGGTCAGGTCCACCCGAATTTGGGCATACCCGATTTCAACGGCATAGCCCTGCGGCTCGCCGCCGGTTGTTACGGTGACCTGACCTGCTTGCTTGTTGATCAGCAAGTCCTGTACCTCAAACTGGACGGTACGCTCGCCAGTCGCAGCATTTTGCGTGAGCAGCATGGCTTCCGTCAATGCCGAGGCAGAGTTCAGCTTCGTCTGCACTGAAGTCAATGCTCCGGCTGCTTGCAGCGGCAGTGTTACCCGCTTCACACCGCCTTGGACAGCCAAGATGCCCTGGCCGCTCACATAAGCCTGCACCGGCGATGCCTGATCGCTCCCTTGTTGATAGAAATTCACTTGAACGGTATATTGTCCGTCCGGCAAAGCCGTAATCGCATCGCGGTACTGCGCCGAAGCAAACAGCTTCACAGCCTCTTGCAGCGCTTTTACAGCTGCATCCACCTGCGCCTGGGTTGACTGCTCATTGGCCGCAACCGCAACTGCTGCATCCAGCGACGTTTTCAGGCTTGCCTTGGCTCCTGCCACATATTGACCAAGCTCGGCGCCTTCAACAGCCGCCCCATGAGTGGCCGACACTTCCTTCATCAACGCGGTCAAAGCTTGCTTGTTGACCACACCCGTACCATCCTGCACAACGCCTGCCTCGAAAGCGGCTACCGCCGACTGCAGCGCCTCAACGCCCCGGTAAATCTCCGTCTGCGTGGCATTGCGGTCAACCACCGCCTGCGCTGCCGCGATTGCGGACTGCAGCACGGCCTTCGATCCGGCCTTCACTTGGCCGAGTGCGTTGCCTTCAATCGCTGCATCATGCTGCGCTTGCGCTGCGGCAATCAAGCCGCCAACCATTTCCTTCGTCAGCACGATGCTGCCTACGCTGATTTCGATATCATACGTATGGTCATAAATGCCAAGCGGAGGCCCCAAATCCCAATACACTTTGATCCATGCCGCTTGTCTCTTCGCCAAATCCGAAAGCTCAAAGCTGATCACCCGCGTATTGGTTACCGGATCAACTGAAATAATGTCCGTTTCCACCAGCTCGCCCGCTTGCAGCGTCTTCAACGATGTAATTTCCGTATGCTGCGTTAATTTGAACGACACATACAGCTTGCCGTTTTTCACCGTCAGCTTGCGGCTAGCCGGGTCAATATATTGGTTCGTCATCGACGTTGCATTGGAATTATTTTGATAAATGACGATATCCGCATCATATTCGCCGTCTGGCAGCACAGGAGCCGGATTGTCCGTAATCACCTGCGGCTTCAACGCGTCATACGCCGCCAGCAGGTTTGTATACTGCGTATCCAGCGTCTGCTGCGTTTGTTCGGTGACTACCAAACCCTTGCTGCGGGTCAGCACTCTCATAAAGGCCGTCATGGACCCGGCCGGATACTGGCCGTTCCAGATCCCCTCGCGCGCCTGATTCGACTCCTCAATCAACGCGTTCAAGCGATCCTTGTTGCCTCCCGGCGTCAACGTCAGGGTCGTGGAAACTTCCCCCAGGTTCAACCGGCTGCCCGCCTTATTAATGGCTTCTATATCTTTCAATTGCACGGTCGCTGTTGTCTTCTCAGTCTGCTTCTTGGACTGGAACGTCAGGCTCATCATTTCCTCCGCTGCAGACGGCAGCGTGAGCGCATTGTTTTCATCCTTCAGCTTGAACTTGACTCGGTACACGCCCGGCGAAACGGCTTCTATCGTCCCTTTTTCCAGCTTGCCGTTCCAGCCGCCGATCGTCGACAGCTCCAGTTGAGCCGGATCGACAACTACGGTTGCTTCATAGCCGTACACTTGCGTAAACACCGCATCCGTAATGTTTCCTGCCTTGTGGACCACCGACACCGTATTCCCGGCGAGCACTTCCGGCGTTCTTGCCGCCAGCGTCACATTTGGCTTCATTCCGGCAATGGCTGCTTGCAGCGCTGCCAGCGCATCGGTTACCTGCTGCTGCGTCGCTGCATCATTCACCGCTACCGCTTGAGCCGCCGCAATCGCTGCCGCCAGCGCTTCTCTGGACGATCCGGCTGACGCACTGTCATGCTCGCTTTGCGCCTTGGCGATCTGCGCCTTCAACACCGATTTATCGCTCAGTATCCGATCAAAGCCAAGCTCAACTGTATACGAATTGTCATAAACTCCGAAAGGAGGACCGAGATCCCAATAAATTTTCACCCAGCCGTCCAGCCGCCTGCCGAGATCCGATACCTCGAATTTGACTGTCCGGCGGTTAGCCGCCTCATCCTTGTCAGGAATATCCGTTTCAACCAAGATACCGTTTTGCATCGTCTTGAACGACAAAATTTCATTATGCTGCTTCAGCGCAAAAGTTACATACTTTTTGTCCCCGGCTACGATCAGCTTGCCGCTCGACAAGTCCACATAGTCCTGCATAACCGACTTGTCATTTGTGCCGCTCTTGTAAATTTTGAATTCCAGTCCGTGCTCGCCGTCAGCCAATGCAGGAACCGGATTGTTCGTAATCACCTGCGCTTGCAGCGCCGTGTACGCATCCTTGAGCTTCGTATACTGCGCGTCGATCGCCTCTTGCAAAGCCGGCGATGCGATCAGGTTTTTGCTTACATTCAGCGTTGTTGTAAAGGCAGCCATGGAGCCGACCGGGTACTGCCCGTTCCAGATGCCCTCGCGAGCCGTTTCCGCTTCCGTGATCAACGCCTTCAACTGCTCGGTGCTGCCGCTCGGCTTGAGATTTACCGTAAATGGCGCATCGCCCAGCTGCAAGCGGCCGCCGTTTTTGTCGATCAGCACGATGTCCTTCGCCATGATCGTTGTCGTCTTCGCTTCCGTCACCGCGTTGGACTGCAACGTCAGACTGACCATCGACTCCATCGCTTCCTTCACGATGACCGGGTTGTTCGGCGCGTTCAACGCAGCCTTGACCTGATACACACCTGCCGACACTTCAGTTGCCGTTGGTGTTGCAAACCCCGTGTTGTTCCTCACCCGGACAAAGCTCATCAGGCTAGGGTCAAAGGTAAACGTCACCTCGTACCCGTATACTTCCTGATAAACACTGTCCGTCACGTTCCCGACCTGCTGCCAAATGCCTGCAATTTGCTTGCCGCCCAAATAATCTGTCGTTGCCCCTGCGCCAAAGGTCGCAAGCGGTCCCTGCTGGCTCCCCGCTTGGCTGTCAGCCGAAACCGACGGCAACGGCAATCCGGACAACACCAAGGCCAGCGCTAGCAGGCAGGATAACATCCTTTTAAACGTTCTGCTCATCCTCACTTCTCCTTTTCCCATGTTACCACAACATTTGTTAATAACGATAATCATTATCAATTGATAGCTAAAAAAAATTCCATCCGTATGTACCGTCTCTGTCTCGTCTACTTGCAACGGCGCCTTCCGATCCAAGATCCTCACCAACTGATATTGATAACCATTCTCAATTTAATTCAAAAAAATAAGGCACCGCCCCTGAATTGCCTCGGTCCTATTCGTTCAATATGATGTCCCCCTCGGTACCTGACTTTTCAAAATATATGGTAAATGAACCTTCTCGTCATTGTCAATAGTTGGAGTAAATTATTTTAAGAAATCGTAAACATAAATCAAGACGTTTACTTATATGGAAGTTAAATGAAGCCAAAGATCGCTTCTTCACTAAGCCTAGCAGCGCACGCTCGTATTTCGCTTAACAAAAAGCGACATAGGCAACACGTCCATCCGTTGATGTTTTGCCCATCATCTGAACGGCCAGCAGATGCTTCAGCCTGCCGGTCAAACATCTTTTTCCATCGGGCACTTCCGTACATTGATCAAACACCCTTTTCCAGATGACACTTCTGCACGCCGATCAGCTGGCCGTCCCATTGAACCGACAGCCAGCCGCCGCACATCGGCGTACACCAATACACCAATCCGGCGAGTCGCAAGCCCCGTATGAACCGGGGACAGGACATTGCTTATAAGCCTCATCTCCGACTCCGATTTCTGTAAGGCGGCTGAACGGCAATCCAAGCTGCAACGATCAGCTATTTTGAGCTGTCAAGCAGGCGCGGCATTACCCTCTATTCATCGCGCAAACGGATCGCTGTGCGTAAGATGGCCAGCTTCTGCATGCGCTGCACATACAGCTGTTCGGCCTGATCAAGGCCGATCTCTCGCAAGCGCAGCTGCTGACCGGGCTTCAGCTGACCGAGAAGGGGCAAATCCACGCTGGCAATATGCGCGATTCGCGGATAACCGCCCGTCGTCTGCCGGTCAGCCAGCAGCATAATCGGCTGGCCATCCGGCGGCAGCTGTACCGTACCTAGCGCTACTCCTTCGGAGAGCAGCTCCGTACGGACCGACAGCTGCAGCGGCTCACCGCTCAAGCGATAGCCCATCCGGTCAGATTGCGGGCTCACGCTAAAAAGCTGCGTGAACAGGCGCTCCCGGCTGGCTGCCGTCAAGCTGCCCGCATTTGCTCCGGGCAGCGTCCGCAACTCTACCGGCTGGCCGGACACCGGCAGCCAGTCCGGCCAGCCCGCGTGCCACTGCGGGCTGCTGAAGCTGGCGCCAGCTGCCAGGCGCGCGCGCAAGTGCTGCACCCGACGCTGCGCCAGCGCGCCGGGGACCTTGCAGCGCAGCAGGTCGCCGGCTGCCAGCGCGCGGCCCTCAAGGCCGCCGAGCGCGCCGCGGCCGTAGGTGCTGCGGCTTCCGAGCACCTGCGGCACATCGAAGCCGCCCGCCACGGCTACATAGGCCCGGCTCCCGCTGCGGCACGGGCCGAAGCGAATTGCAGCGCCGCGGCTGACCAGCACCGGTCGCCAGGTCGGCAGCGGTTGTCCGTCCACCTCGGCGGACAAATCCGCCCCGCAGCAGGCGATCAACAGGTCGTCCTGCACCTCCAGTGTCGGTCCGATCAGCGTCGCCTCCAGCGCCGCCTCTCCTTCCTCATTGCCCACGAGCAAATTGGCGATCCGCAGCGATAGCGGGTCCATCGCCCCGCCGACAACAACCCCGTACCGCTGATAGCCCGTTCGGCCCAAATCCTGAATCGTCGTGTGCATGCCTGGACGAAGCACCTTTAGTCTCATTTGGCTTCCTCCCTGACCAGACATTCGTACTCTTCCACGCCTATCGGGCGAAAACGAAGCCGGTCCCCCGCCTGCACATAACTTGGCGGATCGTCATCCGGGCGGAACAGCCTGAGCGGCGTTCGCCCTATAATTTGCCATCCGCCCGGCGTCTCGACCGAATAAATGCCGGTCTGCACACCGGCAATACCGACCGATCCGGCCGGTACAGACGGACGCGGACTCGAACGCCGCGGAGCTGCGATCCGCTCCGTCATGCCCCCAAGATAGGGGAACCCTGGCGCGAAACCGATCATATAGACGGTATACACTGCGCTGCTATGCAGCTCAATCACCTGCTCGGGAAGCAGTTCGTTATGCCGCGCCACAAGCTCCAGATCAGGCCCCACTTCTCCTCCGTACCATACAGGCACCTCCACCGTCCGCGGAACAGCCTTCTGTCCCGGCCGAAGCTGTCCAAGCGATTGCTCCAGCTGTCCGCATACAAATGCAAACAGCGACTGGCCCGCGCCTTCCCCATGCGCCAGTCTGCGCGCTGACCAAACCGCCAGCGGATCATAATGAATCGTCACGCTGGCGAAAGCAGGCACACATTCCAGCATGCCGGGAAACGGATGCTTGCTCCAGTGCTCAGCAGCAGTCCGCACTTTATGATGCGTCGCGGGATCAATCCCGCTGCCGAAGCGAACTGTGACGGCGGCATCGCCAAGCGGCAGCCATTCAAGCTGCTCGGCGGCAGCTTGCTCACCCTCTGAGCGCCGCAGCTTGCGCAGCTCCAAGCTCTCCTGCTGCTCCGCCTCGCTCTGCAACGTATGCAGCTCCAGAAGCTCCGACTCCCCCACCTCGCTCTGCAAACCGCCTATCCCCGGGCACTCCGCTTGCCGCATCCCCTCGTCTCCCGGCCGCCTGGATTCAGGGCCGCGCAATGCGAACACCCGCCTGCTCCAAGCCGCCGCGAATCAAACGAATCAGCTCCAGCGCGCCCGGCGTGTCCCCATGCACACAGAGGCTGTCGCCTTCCAGCTCAATCCAAACGCCGTCGATCGTTCTCGTCCGTCCCTCGACAACCATCCGCACGGCATTCGCCGCAGCTTCCGCGGGGTCATGAATAACCGCACCGGGCAAGCTCCGCGAAGCCAGCTTCCCGTCGCGCTGGTAAGCGCGGTCTGCGTACAGCTCGCGTACGACCGGCAGCCCGCAGGCTGCCGCTGCGCGCTGCAGCTCGCTGCCAGGCTTGGCCAGCATCGGCGTGCCGGGAATCGTCAGCGCGGTGGCCTCCGCTATTGCCGCCGCAATTTCCGCATCGTCGTCCGCCATGTTGTTCATGCTGCCGTGAGGCTTGACATGGGCAAGCTTTGCCCCGTGCTTCCGACAAAATGCATCCAGCGCCCCAATCTGGTAAACGCAGCTGTTCAACAGCTCATTGCGGGACAGACGCATCTCGCGACGGCCGAAGCCAGCCAAGTCGGGGTACCCCATATGGACGCCGATGCCGACGCCCCGCTCGGCGGCCAGCCGTACCGTCCGGTCCATAACGGTCGGATCGCCTGCATGGAAGCCGCAAGCAATATTGGCAGATGTAATCAACGGCATGACTTGCTCATCCAGGCCAAGCTGATAGACGCCAAAGCTTTCTCCCATATCACAATTCAAATCAATCGTTCTCATCTTCATCTCCCAATTCCTTGCGATTATCGAATTGTCCAGCGTCGCTGAAAACAGCAGCACAGAGCAGATAGCAATAGCATCGGCACAATCCGCAAAAAAAATCGGCCCGCCCAACGGGGGCGAGCCTTAAAGTGTTTATATTAAAAAGGGGGTCTTGTTAAGTATCATACACCCAGAAGATGATAAACACGTAACAGAACTATTTCAATTGTGTAACAATTTTGGAAGCGCTATACCGAAATTGATTATTACTATCACAATATTGAGAAAATGAATCATAATCAACGAAAAACGAATTATGATAGTGATAATTATGATCAAAATCCTGAAAATCGCTATCAATTAAAGTATTTGCCGAAATTCAAGACTTGACGTATACTGTGGTTGTAATAAGATTCGGATGAATGGAAAGGATGAACCCGTATGTACGATTATCATCACCTTCCTCACGCCAAGCAGCAAAGCCGGTCCAAACGGACGCTTTGGATCACGCTTGCCTTAACGCTGTTTTTTACGATCGTCGAAGTGATCGGCGGCCTTATGTCCAATTCCCTTGCCCTGCTCTCCGATTCGGCGCATATGATCTCCGATGTGCTCGCGCTTGGTCTCAGCATGACAGCGATTTATTTGGCGACACGCCAGCCGAACAGCCGCTTTACGTTCGGTTACCTCCGCTTCGAGATCATCGCGTCGTTTTTGAATGGTTTGGCGCTCGCGATCATCGCGCTCGGCATCTGTGTGGAAGGCGTCCGCCGCTTCCTGCGGCCGGAGCCGATCGACTTTAAGCTAATGCTGGCAATCGCGGCTGTCGGCTTGATCGTTAATATTGTCCTGACGCTCGTGCTGAGCCGCAGTATGAAAGAAGAAGATAATTTGAACATCCAGAGCGCGCTCTGGCATTTTATCGGCGATCTGCTTAGCTCTGTCGGCGTAATCGCCTCGGCCATACTGCTGTATTACACCGGTATCCTCTGGCTCGATCCGCTGATCAGCATCATCATCAGCCTCATTATTTTCGCAGGAGGAGCACGAATTATACGCGAATCGGTACTCATTCTGATGGAATCCGTACCCGAACAGTATAACCTCGATGACATCCGCAGCACGATCGCTGCCGTCGGAGGCGTCGAGGATGTCCACGAGATGCATCTGTGGGCCGTGTCCACGGACCACTATTCCTTGACCGCCCATGTATTTGTGAATGACCAGACCCAGCCGCTATGTATCATTTTAGCCATCAATGAAACATTGAAAAGCAAGTATGGCATTGAGCATACGACGATTCAAACCGAGCATGCCCGCCTTCACCCCCACGGAGAATACGGCCGCCAGTTTCTGGAGCAAAAAAAAGCCGCCGCTCAGCGCATCAGTCCGCCACAGCATGCGCTGTAGCCGCCGTGGCTGATCCGGGCTGCTCGTGGCCGACCACGGCAAAGGGCTATCCCGTCAAGGCCAAGGCTATCGGCCCGTTGAATCACGCGGCACAAGCCGCAGCGGAATTTGCAGCTCCCGGCCTTCCCTCGCCGCCTTGCTCAGCGCCTCGGCGGGGAAAAGGCTGAGCGTTGACGCATCGTCCAGTGCCTGCAGCATCAGCAGCATCACATATTCGGCCTGCATCGCAGTCGGGAGCGCCAGCGAGGTCAAGGTCGGATAACAGATCGACGTAACCGGATCGTTGTTGATTCCTGCAATCAGAAAATCGCCCGGTACCCGATAGCCCCGCCGCAGCGCGGCCGACATCAGGGAAAGCGTCAGCACATCATCAAAGCCGATAATGCCAACCGTTCCGCTATCGTTTTGCCCGTTGCCCGCTTCCGCTCGCACAGCTTCGATCCGATCCAGCACCTCTTCGATCGAAGCGAAGCTGTCCGCGTCGAAGCTGGCGCTTGCGGTCGGCTCGGCCAGCCGATCCAGGCCATTTTGCACGCCGATTCGCCGCTGCCGGTCCGTGGCGTACAGACTGGACTTGCCGACATAACAAAATGTCCGGCAGCCGCGCTCCGCCAGATGGTGCACCACTTCTTCACAGCCGTTTACAAAATCCAGGTTGACCGCCCCGACCGCAATGTCATCCGGCCACCCCCACGCATTAAACAAAACAAGCGGCGTACCGACGCCAACCAGCTGTCTTGTCGCCTCCTGCGACATCGCCAAGCCGTGGCAGATCAACCCGTCAACACGACGCTGCAGCAGTACATCAAGATGCCGCTTTTCAATCTCCGGATCGAAACCGGCAGCTGAGAACACAGACAAATGGTAGCCATACGTATGGGCCATCCGCTGCATTTCCTCCGCGAAGCGCCCATGATAGCCCGCAAAGCTCGGTACCAGCATCCCCAGCTCATACGATTTTTTCCGGCTTAGACTTGCCGCCATTACATTTCGGCGATAACCCAGCTCCTCGGCTGCCTGCTCCACCTTGCGGATCGTTTCGCTTGACATCGGAACATTGCGCCGGTTCAGCACGTTGGATACGGTCGCAATAGACACCCCCGCCGCTTCCGCCAAATCGACAATCGTAACTTGCCGCTTCCTGCTCATCGCTTGTACTTCCTTTCCTCATCCCGCTTGCGGCGCTTCCCGCTGAAACGCTTTAATTTCACTATTCTACCCGTGAAAGCGCAAGCACGTCAACGCGCGGCGATCGGCCGCCAACGGGCAGCAGCCGCTTCGCCTCACAGGCAAAGCGGCTGACTGTTCACTTATGCGGTTACGAACCGGTTACGAATCGGTTAGTCCCGTTGCTTCCGCATACCGCCTACACCGACGGACGGTTCGGCTCATGCTTGTCCTTGTGATAGGTTGGCATCGTGTTTGCTTTGTTCGTTTGCTGCGCATGGTCAGCCAGCGATTGCTGCTGCTGTTCAATCGACCGGTTTTTGTTTTTGCCCATTTGTAATCCCTCCAAGTAGGTCAAAATGAGTGGCTGCTTGCCTCTTTGTTTTTCCTCCGTGCGGCCTCTTCTATGCGCAGCCTCATCGACAAAGTTTACCGCAAAAAAACTCTCCCCCATCCTGAGGACGGGCGGAGAGCTTTGAATAAGAAAAGCTTCGGATCGAAGTAATCTCGATAAAGATACATCCGTGTTTAGCGATAGCTTTTCTTGCGATTATAGAATCCTTCAGCTTCGCTGGACACAGCTTACATACCCAGCCAGTTCTTGAACAGCTGCTTCGTCGTATCGAAGTTCATCGCCGCAATGGACGTCGTGAGCGGAATGCCCTTCGGGCAGGAGCGCACGCAGTTTTGCGAGTTGCCGCAGCCCTCGATGCCGCCGTCCTCCATCAGGGCGCCCAAACGCTCGTGGGCATTCATTTCGCCTGTCGGATGCGCGTTAAACAGACGAACCTGAGAGATCGCTGCCGGTCCGATAAAATCTGTTTTATCGTTGACATTCGGACAGGATTCCAGGCACACCCCGCAGGTCATGCACTTGGACAGCTCATAGGCCCATTGACGTTTCGACTCGGCCATCCGCGGTCCCGGACCGAGATCATACGTACCGTCAATCGGAATCCATGCTTTAACCTTCTTGAGCGCGGAAAACATCCGCTCACGGTTGATCACCAGGTCGCGAACGACCGGGAACGTGCTCATCGGTGCGATCCGGATCGGCTGCTCCAGCTTATCCACGAGCGCGCTGCACGCTTGGCGCGGCTTCCCGTTGATGACCATCGAGCAAGCACCGCATACTTCCTCCAGGCAGTTCGACTCCCAGCATACCGGCGTCGTTTTATCTCCCTTGGCGTTCGTCGGATTCCGCTGCACCTCCATCAGAGCGCTGATGACGTTCATGTTCGGACGGTATGGAATTTCGAACTCCTCAGTGTACGGCTTGCTGTCCGCCGCATCCTGACGGGTAACGATAAACTTGACCTTTTTGCCTGCTGCTGCAGTTGCTTCGGCCATGATTAATTTCCTCCCTTCTTCTTCTTGTCGGTCGTGTAGTCGCGTTTACGCGGCGCAATCAGGGAAACGTCGATATCTTCATAGGAAATTTTCGGGCCTTCAGCCGTCCAAGTCGCTTTTGTCGTCTTCATAAACTCGTCGTCATTACGATCCGGGAACTCCGGCTTGTAGTGCGCGCCGCGGCTTTCGTTGCGGAGCAAGCCGCCAAGCGTCATCGCATGGGCAAGCTCCAGCATGTTCCACAGCTGACGCGTGTAAGCGACGCCCGGATTGTTGTAACGCGCCGAGTCATTGATGTTGATGTTTTTATAGCGCTGCTTCAGCTCGTTGATCTTGTCGATCGTTTCCTGCAGCCCTTTGTTGTAGCGCACAACCGTCATCTGGTTGGTCATCCACTCGCCGAGCTCTTTACCGAGCACATACGCGTTTTCGGTTCCGTTCATCGACAGAACGCTGTTGTACTTCTCCGTGTGCAGCTTCGCGTAACGGTCGAATACGGACGACGAAATATCATCCACGTGCTTGTCCAGACCCTTGATGTACTCGATGGCTTTCGGACCTGCGACCATACCGCCGTAGATCGCGGACAACAGCGAGTTCGCGCCAAGACGGTTCGCGCCGTGGTACTGGTACTCGCACTCGCCTGCTGCAAACAAACCCGGAATGTTCGTCATCTGGTTGTAGTCCACCCACATGCCGCCCATCGAGTAGTGAACCGCCGGGAAAATTTTCATCGGAATTTTACGCGGGTCGTCGCCCATAAATTTCTCGTAAATTTCGATGATGCCGCCGAGCTTGACGTCCAGCTCCTTCGGATCTTTATGCGACAGGTCGAGGTAAACCATGTTTTCGCCGTTCACGCCGAGCTTCATATCCACGCACACGCTGAAAATTTCACGCGTCGCGATATCCCGCGGCACAAGGTTGCCGTAAGCCGGATATTTATCCTCAAGGAAATACCAAGGCTTGCCGTCTCTGTACGTCCAGACGCGTCCGCCTTCGCCGCGCGCCGATTCACTCATCAGGCGAAGCTTGTCGTCGCCCGGAATCGCCGTCGGGTGAATCTGAATAAACTCGCCGTTCGCATAATGAACGCCTTGCTGGTATACGGCGCTCGCCGCCGTACCCGTGTTGATGACCGAGTTCGTCGTCTTGCCGAAAATAATGCCGGGGCCGCCGGTCGCCAAAATAACCGCATCCGCCGCAAACGTATTAACTTCCATGCTGCGCAGGTCTTGTCCGGCGATGCCGCGGCATACGCCGTCATCATCGAGAACGGCACCCAGAAACTCCCAGTGCTCGTATTTCTTAACGAGACCGGCGGTCTCCCAGCGGCGCACTTGCTCGTCGAGCGCATACAGCAGCTGTTGGCCCGTCGTCGCGCCGGCAAACGCTGTCCGGGAATGCTTCGTCCCGCCGAAGCGACGGAAATCAAGCAAGCCTTCCGGCGTCCGGTTAAACATAACGCCCATCCGGTCCATCAAGTGAATAATGCCAGGCGCTGCTTCACACATCGCTTTGACCGGAGGCTGATTCGCAAGGAAGTCGCCGCCATATACCGTATCATCAAAATGCTCCCAGGGAGAATCGCCCTCGCCTTTTGTATTAACGGCGCCGTTGATGCCCCCTTGAGCACAGACAGAGTGAGAACGTTTCACAGGAACCAGTGAGAACAAATCCACATGTGTTCCGGCTTCCGCAGCTTTAATCGTGGCCATCAAGCCCGCCAGACCTCCGCCGACTACAATAACTTTCGAATTCGCCATGATGGTATGCTCCCCCTTAACCTTTCGTCAAAGACGTGACTTGCTGGAACGCAGGGTCCAGGAACGCCGTCAATGACATAATGAACATCACGGTCATGATCACAAACACGCCCATCCATACAACCGTGGATACCTTCTGCGCACGCGGACCGATCGTGATTCCCCAGCTAACGAGAAACGCCCACATACCGTTGCTGAAGTGGAAAGTTGCCGCAACAACTCCGATGACATAAAAAACGAAATAAACCGGATTGGACGCAATCTGATGCATATGCGAGCCGATCGCCATCTGATCTACAGTGCCGATCGCAATCTGGAAGCGTGTTTGGAAAAAGTGCCAAGCCACAAAAATAAACGTAACAACTCCGGTTACGCGCTGCAGGAAAAACATCTGATTGCGGAAATAGCCGTAATTGCTGACATTGTTGCGGGCGGTATAAGCGACATACAAGCCGTAAATCGCGTGATACGCCAGCGGAATCCAGATTCCGAAAATTTCGAGCGCCAGTACGAGCGGCAAGCTATGCAGCCATTCGACGTGCTCAAGAAAGCTTACAGGCCCGCCCTTCGCTGCCGAATAGTTCGTCAGCAGGTGCTCGATCAGAAAAAAACCGACCGGAATGACACCGAGCAAGGAATGAAGCTTTCGTGAAAAGTACGAGTTTTTGAACATTTCCTTTCGTTCCCCCCTAAATTAGTAGGCTAGCCACGGCCTTCTTAAAAACCACTACTCATTGTACTCCCGACGCCTGAGAGCGTCAACAAAAAACGCTAAGCCTATTTTCCATGATTCGACAGTCTTTTATACCATTCGCGGTGCGTTTTGTGAACAATCCGTGACACTACCATACTACTCCTGTTTCGCTTATAATGGAAGTGCGGATTTCTTATAATCACTTATAACCTGTATGCATATATGGAACTTGTCAAGGAGGCGGCTCACAGATGGAGTTGTTCGGTACTTTCGTTACGGTGGTGCAGCAGCAAAGCCTGAACAAGGCTTCCCAGGTGCTGAACATCTCGCAGCCCGCGCTGTCGCGCAAAATGATGAAGCTGGAGGAGGAGCTTGGCGTCGAATTGTTTCGCCGCAAGGGAAAACGGCTGGAGCTGACGCGCGCCGGGGAAATATGCTACGAATATGCGCTCGACCAGCAGCGGCTGGAACGCAAGCTGCAGCAATCGCTGCGCAGCTTCAAGACAAATACGAAGCCCGCCAGCCTCGTGATCGGCGCCAGCCTGACGACGCTCCAATCGACGCTGCCCGATCTGGTGACCATTTACGCCCGCGCGCATCCGCTGACCGATATCAAGGCGCTGACCGGCAAGACGCATGAGATGGTGCCGTTTGTTAAGGAGAAAAAGGTCGATGTCGGCCTCGTCGCGTCGAAAATTGACGACCCCGGACTCATCTGCCTGCCGCTGTTCGACGATCCGCTCTGCCTCGTGCTGCCCGCCGACCATCCGTATGTGGACCGTTCCGAGCTGACGATTGCGGAGCTGCATGAGCTGCCGATGATTTTGTTCTCGCGCGGCACCTGGTACCGGGTGCTGATGGACGAGATGTTTCACCGGTGCGGCGTCCATCCCGATGTGAAAATGGAGATCGACTCGTTCGAGGCGATCATTCGTCTGGCCGCCACCTGTCAGACGGCCACCCTGCTGCCGGAGTCCTACCTGCGCCATACGCTGGTGGAAAATAACGGCCTGATCGTCCGCTTTATCCCCGAGCTGGAGCAAACAAAAAGAACGACCTCGCTCCTGTATACGGAGGAGGCCGCCCTGGAGCCGCCGATTCGGCTGTTTATTGAGCTGGCGGTCAAGCACTGCCAGCAGCGGCAGCGGGCGACGCCCGGTTCAGGCTGAATCCGGCGGCAAAAGCGCGCCGGCCCCGCTTAGCGGATAACGGCCTTCTCGAAGTGGTCGATCTGATCATTTGTGCCGATGATGACCATCACGTCCTTCTCCTCCACCGAATCGGTCGCCGTCGGGGCGATAATGACGCCTTCCTTCTTATTAATAGCAACGATGCTGCAGCCGTATTTGGCCCGCGTGTCGAGATCCTTGAGCGTCCGCCCGTTCAGACAGCGCGGCACGGTCAGCTCGGCAATCGTATATTCGCTGGACAGCTCGATATAATCGAGCAAGTTCGGCGAAACGAGCTGATGCGCCACCCGAACGCCCATATCGCGTTCCGGGAAAATGACGCGATCGACGCCGATCTTGTCCAGCACCTTGCCATGCAGCTCGGACAGCGCTTTGGCTACGACCATCTTCGTCCCGGTATCCTTGAGCAAAATCGTCGTTAAAATGCTCGCCTGGATATCGTCGCCGATGGACACAACCACACAGTCAAAGTTACGCAGACCTAGCGACCGAATCACGTCCTCGTCCGTCGAATCGGCTACGACTACATGGGTTAGCTCATCACTCAGCGCCTCAACCGCTTCCTCATCCTTATCAATGCCCATAACCTCATAGCCAAGCTTGATCAGCTCTTTGGCCAAACTGGAGCCGAATCGGCCCAAACCGATGACTGCATATTGACTGCGTTTCATCCTGTGTCTTTTCCCCTATCCGATGGTGATTTTCCCTTCCGGGTATCTGTACAGCTCTTTCTCGGCTTTGGGCGTGAGCGCATAAGCAAGCGTCAGCAATCCCAGACGGCCGGCAAACATCGTAAACGCAATCAGCACCTTGCCGAAGCTTGACAGCTCGGGCGTCAGTCCCATACTGAGCCCGACCGTGCCGAATGCCGAGACAACCTCGAACAAAATCATCAGGAAGCTGTGATCCTCCGTCGTCGACAGCAGCATCGTCACCGTCATCACCAGAAACAACGCCAGCATCGTCAGCGTGATCGCCTTCAAAATCCGGTCTTTGCCGAGACGGTACCGGAATAACACGATGTCCTCCTTGCCCCGAATCATCGCCATCATGGCTCCGACAAGCACTGTAAACGTCGTCGTCTTCACTCCGCCGCCCGTTGAGCCGGGCGAAGCTCCAATAAACATCAGAATGATGATGAAAAACTGGGTCGCCTGGCGCAGCCCGGCTATATCGACGGTATTGGCGCCAGCGGTCCGCGGCGATACGGATTGAAAGAAGGAGGCCAGCAGCTTGCCGTCCCAGCCGAGTGGCCCAAGCGTTCGCGTATTGGAATATTCGAACATAAAAATGACGACGGCGCCAAGCGCGATCAGCAGACCGCTTGCCGACAGCACCACCTTGGAGTGCAGCGACAGCTTATGCTTTTGCCTGAACGACCTTTTCCTCAGCTCCAGCAAATCCGACAACACGACAAACCCGAGTCCTCCCAGCACAATAAGCGCCATCGACACGACATTTACCGTGACATCAGCGGCGTATGCAGTCAAACCGGAAAACGGTCCCGTCACCGGGCCGAATAAATCAAAGCCCGCATTATTAAAAAACGAAATGGCGTGAAACACACCGTAGCCGATCCCCCGGACCAGTCCGAGGTCAAACGACCAACGGATCGCCAGCACGACCGCGGCCGCCACTTCGATCGTCAGCGAATAAATCAGCACCTTGCGAATCAGACGTATGATGCCTTCCATGCTGCCCTGATTCATCGCTTCCTGCAGGATCAGCCGCTCCTTGAGCGAAATCCGCTTCTTAAGCATAAATGCAAACAAGGTTGACATCGTCATAAAGCCGAGACCTCCGACCTGGATCAGCACGGCGATGACCACTTTGCCGAACAACGACCAGTGCAGCCCGGTATCCACCACGACAAGTCCGGTGACACAGGTCGCCGAGGTTGCCGTAAACAACGCATCAAGCAGCGGCGTCGGATTGCCGTCGGCCGCCGAGACAGGCAGCATAAGCAGCACCGTACCCAGCAAGACGATCGCGGCAAAGCCGGCTACAAGAATTTGCGGCGGCGTCAGTTCGAATTTTTTCACGGCGTGAGCGTTTTTTTTCATCTCATGGGGCACCTCATTACCGTTTGTGAACAACAAAAAAAGCACGGGAAACCCAGTGCTGTGTACAAGGTTCCTGCATACAAGCCTACGAGGTTAGCTGTCGGATTCGGATGTACAGGCACCCTATCCATGCCCCGCAGCCTGACGGCCGGGCACGGAATTCACCCCAAGTTTCATGGTTCCCCCGTTTTCAATGCGCGATGCAAAAGCGGCATCTTTGAAATTCGGCTTTGCGATTCAATTCATATGAATTATAAGCGGGTTTGAACAGAAGTACAAAGCTGTTTTTCCCCTTTGTACGCGAATAAAGCGAGTCCGCAGTATATGTAAGCGATCCCATACGGTCGGCGCTTGCGCTCGCTTGTTTTTTCCGGTTCTTACGCGTGTTATCATACAATTATCAGCAAGCATGGATGAGCTGTGCTGCGAATACAATACAAATGCAGGCTGATCAGGCCCACCAGCAACGGCTACATGATGAGTCTGTGCCGGACTCGGCCTAATTTTGAACCGGACAAGGAGTGCGCCATGCCAACCTTTCAGCACCGCCCCCCGCTGCTGCTCGCCCTTATCGGGCTGCTGCTTTATTTCGGCTTGTCCTATGCCGCTCCGTTGTTCGACAAGCGTCCCTCCGAAAACGCGAAACCGCCGGCCGGTCCTGCAATCAGCAAGCAGGCCGCCGTGGAGGCGGCCGCCGCCTTCATCGACCGCCGCTTCGGCCTGTCGCAGACGTACACCGCCCATACGCTGTTCCAGTCGTCGATGTCGCGCAGCGGATACTTGCAGCAGGCGAAGCTGGCTGAGGAATACCAAGCCCGATTCGCGGCGCGCTTCCCGCTCGATTTTTACGAGGTGGAAATTCAGGATGGCGCAGCGACGTATTATGCGGGCGTAAATTTCACGACCGGCAGCTTGCTGAGCTTCAGCGCATACAAAGCGCCCACTGCCCGCACCGAAACGCTGCCAACGCTGGAAAGCAGCCCGGAGGCTGCCGCCGAGCAAGCGGTGCGCGACATGGGCTTCGACCTAGCAGGCTTCACGCAGCGTAACAGGAGCAACCCGGCGGGCGAAGCGGTGCTTGTCTTCGTCAGCAAAACGGAGCGAATCGGCGAAGCGCCGCTGGAGCTGCAGCTGCAAATCGCTGGCGGGAAGGTCATCGCCTTCCGCCCGGTATTTCCGCCGCCGGACAGCTTCCTGAGCTGGCAGGAGCAGCAGGATGACATGTCCGGCTTGCTGACCCGCATCAGCTTGCTTGCTTCGCTGGCTATGGCGCTGGCCGCGCTCTTTATCGTCATCCGTCAGCGGCGGCAAATTACGTTTACCCGCGGGCTTGTGCTCGCGCTTGTTTTTCTCGCCTTGTACGTACTGAACAATTTCAATATGCTGCCTGCGTTCCGCACGACTCATGGAAGCGGCCCGTCAGATCTTAACGCTATCCTTTATTTATGGATCATCAACATTTATGTCACGCTGATGGCCGTCTCGACGTATTTCGCGATGCTCGCGGGCGGCCGGCTGATGCAAAACAGCGGCAAACGTCCATGGCCGGTCTGGAGGGACGACGACTTTGGCGCGCAAGCCAAGCAATCCATGCAGGACGGCTATGTCATAGGCCTGTTTATACTCGGCGTCCAGCAGATGCTGTTTGTGTCCGCCTCGGCCGTATTCGACGTGTGGGCGGTGAATGATCCGTCCGACTCCGTCTACAACATGAGGCAGCCGGCGCTGTTCCCGCTGCTTGCCTGGTCGGCAGCCATTTCGGAGGAGGCAATTTACCGGCTGCTCGGCGTATCGCTGTTGCTGCGGTTGACCCGCAGCCCGGCTGTAGCCGTCTTGATCCCCAGCGTCATCTGGGCGATGAGCCACACGCAATACCCGATTTATCCGGTGTATACACGGCTGATCGAAGTCACCGTGATCGGCGTCATCTTCGGGTATGTGTTTCTCCGTTACGGCTTTCTGACGGCCGTCTTCGCCCATGCGTCGATGGACAGCATTTTGATGGGACTGTCGCTGGTATACGACGGGAACACGCTGCAAGCGGCCACAGGCTTCGCGTATTTCCTTGTCCCGGCGGCTGTCGGCTTGCTGCTCAGCAAGCTGCACGGACGGCTGCGCCGCCCGCCGTCGCTGCCCGTAGCGCGGCTTCCTTAAAGCAAGCGCCACGCTGCTGGCTCAGCGGCAGCCTGGCCGCTGGCTCAGCGGCAAGACGCATCGCAAACAACCCGAGCCATCGGCAGCGCTGCTGACCGTTGATTCGGGTATTCACATAAAGACACTTCGCACTGGCAAGATCCCTCTACTATTTCAGACGGTTATACTCATCTCGGATAATACCGAGTTGCTTCTTTATAATTCTTTCCAGCAACCCTTTTCCGATGTCGCCTGTCCCCTTAGATACTACGGTTCTTCGAATGGTCCCGTCTGGTTCTGTCTTTTCGTATATTTTATCTCCGCCAGTCTCTTTGACCTGGTATAACCATTCTTATTGAGCCAACGCTCTTGGTCTCTCCAACTTGGCATAATATCCGTGTAACAAGCGTGTAACGGATTCAATGTCGTCTTCAAGCAAGACACGAACGATATATGGCGCATGAACCTTCGTATTGGGGGCATGAAAATACTTCGGGTAGTCTGCGATATAGTCTGTAGCGTAATCAACTAATTGGCGTGATAAGTTCAAGCGAAGCTCTTCCAGGGAGGAACCATCGGCAACAATAAAATCAATCTCTTCAATGCTACCGACATAACGACCATCCACATCTTGTTCAAATTCAAAGTTTAACTCGTAAACACCAAGAAAAAAACGCATATGCTCCCACGAAGTAGCAACAATAAGGTCACGATTTCTTCGAATCGCCTGCGGCTTCTCGCGGACGACAGTATCAATAAAACTGCCCATATTAGCACGAACCTGCGTAGCTAGTAAAGCTTCCATCATCATCCCTCCTTACCTCCAATCATATAACACAGCGAGTAAAATGTACGTAATGTACAAAGTGTACATACTGCGCATTTTTAATATTCTATTTATGTCCTGCTTGGAGTATGTCTAATCGTCAAGACTTCACCATGTCTATGAGGAACAGCTTTTAATAAAGAACGCCTCAAGCATCCCCAGCATGCGTCTGGGTCTCCTCATCCCCGTTCAGCTCGGCCAAAATATGCGCCGCCAGCTTTTCGCCGATTCCGAGCGGCTTGAAGTCTGCGACGGACGCTTCCCTGATTTTTTTCAGCGAGCCGAAATGCTTGAGCAGCGCCTTGCGCCGCTTTTCTCCGATGCCGCTGATCGAATCCAGCGTTGAGACAGTCATCGACTTGGCCCGCGTCTCGCGGTGGAACGTGATCGCGAAGCGGTGCACCTCGTCCTGAATCCGCTGCAGCAAGTAAAACTCCTGACTGTCGCGCGGCAGCGGCACTACCTCGGCGGGATCACCCATCAGCAGCTGTGCCGTCTTATGCTTCGCATCCTTCACCAGGCCGCAGACGGGCAAAAACAAGCCCAGCTCATTTTCCAGCACATCCACCGCCGCGGCCAGATGTCCCCGTCCGCCGTCGATGACGATCAGATCGGGCAGACGCAGCCCTTCCTTGAGCACGCGCTCGTACCGCCTGCGCACGACCTCGCGCATCGTTTCATAATCGTCCGGGCCTTGCACCGTCTTGATCTTGTACTTGCGGTACTCCTTGCGGTCCGGCTTGCCGTCCGTAAAGACAACCATCGCCGATACCGGATCGGAGCCTTGGATATTCGAGTTATCAAACGCCTCGATCCGGTGAATCGTCCCGGTGCCCAAATAACTGCCGAGGTTTTCCACTGCCTGGACCGTCCGCTCCGCATCGCGTTCGATCAGCTTAAACTTTTCGTTAAGCGCCACGCGGGCATTATCGCCCGCCATTTCCACCATGTTTTTTTTCAACCCGCGGCGAGGCATGTGCACGCGTACCTTCAGCCAGCTTTCCAGCGCTTCCTTGACATCGGACTTCACCTCAGCCAGCCCTCCATCATTCGCGGTATCGGCTGTAGTCGATCCGGCAAGCTCCACCGCCGCACGCTCGTCGGCTGCCGCAACTGCTTCATAAGCAGCAGCAGACTCGGCGATCAGACCGGATACGGCTGCCGTGTCTCCAACTGCTGTATCCGCACGGACGGACTCGGACTCCAAGTCCGAGTTCGCTTCCGGCCCGCCAGCTGCCCCGGATCCCGGCGCCACTTCTTGCGCGTGATCCGCTGCTCCAACCGGCTCGACCGGCTCCATGCCTGCTGTCCCGGCTGCGAGTGCGGGCGCACGGCCGCCTGCGGGTGCGGCTTCGCTATCCTCCGCCTGCCCCCCGGCGCTGATCGGCAAAAAAATCTCCTTGGGCAGCGCCGGATTATCACTGTAATACTGGGTAACAAATGAAATAAAGTCGTCATACGCCTGCCCGTAATACGGGAACATCGTTGCGTGCCGTTCAATCAGCTTGCCTTGGCGCATGTACAAAATTTGCACGCACATCCAGCCCTTATCGACGGCAAAGCCAAATACGTCCCGGTCCATTTTGTCGGCCGTCGTAATTTTCTGCTTCTCCATCACCGCGTCGATATGCACGATCTGGTCGCGCATTTCCTTCGCCCGCTCAAAGTTCAGCTCCTCTGCGGCCTCGTGCATTTTTCGGGTAAGCTCAGCCTTGATCTCATCATGCCCGCCGTTCAGAAATCGCGTAATTTCGCCAACCATCTTGTCGTACGTTTCTTGCGCGATTTCGTATTCACAGGGCGCAATGCATTGGCCGAGGTGATAATACAAACATACCTTGTCGGGCAGCGTATTGCATTTGCGCAGCGGATACAGCCGGTCCAGCAGCTTTTTTGTTTCCTGCGCCGCATAGGCATTCGGGTACGGGCCGAAATATTTACCCTTATCCTTGAACACCCGCCGCGTCACCTCAAGCTTCGGATGCGCTTCATGCGTAATTTTAATATAAGGAAAAGACTTGTCGTCCTTCAACAGCACATTGTAGCGCGGCACATGCTTTTTGATCAGGTTGCACTCCAGAATGAGCGCTTCCATATTGCTGGCCGTCACGATATATTCGAAGTCCACTATCTCGCTGACGAGCAGCTGGGTTTTGGCCGTATGGCTGCCGGTGAAATACGTCCGCAGACGGTTGCGCAGCACCTTCGCCTTGCCGACATAGATGATCGTGCCTTCCTTGTTTTTCATCAAATAACAGCCAGGCAGCTCCGGCACCAGCGACAGCTTCGTCTTGATCGCCTCACGCCGTTTTTTCCGGTCCTCCTGGCTCATCCCCCCGTTCGAAACGGTCATGTCGTTCCCCTCCCCCGCAAACAGCAAAAAAGCTCTTTTCCAGCATAGCAGAAAAAGAGCTTTTTCTCATCTGTCCTAGACGAACCGGCATTTATTGGTGACGGCTGATGACGTTTTTCAACGCGTCCTTGGACTGGAAGCCAACGATTTTGTCAACTGGCTGTCCGTCCTTGAACACGATCAAGGTTGGAATGCTCATCACGCCGAAACGGGATGCGGACTCCGGATTGTCATCGACGTTTACTTTGGCAATTTTGACATTGTCGCCGATTTCTTTATCCAACTCCTCAAGAACTGGAGCGATCATTTTGCAAGGACCACACCAAGGCGCCCAGAAATCTACAAGAACTGTACCGGAGCCTTCAACTTCACCGGTAAACGATTGATCACTTACGTTAACGATAGCCATGGAAACATTCTCCTCTCGAACAGGTAGTTACAACAGGTCAAGTATACCATATTGAACCGAGTTTTCAACCGAAGCGCGGTTTGCACGAAGGTAACCGCTTACCGTCCGGCTTGCGATTTGCACAATTGTCATTTTCGCTCCTTTACAACAATCTGCGAAGTTGGGTATACTAGCTCTATACGCTTACGATATGCTGCCAGACGTGTGCGGCTGCGTGTTTCCGGTTAAACCGGAAACACGCAGCCGCTGCACGAAGCGATAAGGAGGAACTGTTATGAGTAACGATGCCAGACATCCGGAATTGCACGTGTATGAGGAACAACGGCATGACTTAATTGACGTAGGACTGGGCTTTGGCGTTTTTTTTGGCGTTCTGCTCGTCATCGCAGTCGCGGCAACGGTCATTTCGCTGCTTGTCAAGTAATCGGCTTCCCCGCTGCGCGCAGCGGACAAACAAGCACATACAAAAAAACTGAGCCTCCCGAAAGCGGAAGCTCAGTTTTTTTGTATGTGCTCCGGCAAGCGGATGCCAGAGAAGCGACACTTCGCCGTCTGCCGGACGTTGTGCAGCGTAGTTTAGCTGATTACGCCAAGTCGGGCGGCCTCCGCCGTCTGTTCTCGCAAGCAGGCCGGGCGGCGACTCAGCCGGGTATGCTCATGCTCAGCCCTGGCGCCCCTTCCCCCGCTTGTTGTAGCCTGTCACCTCGACTACGTCCACAAACGGACGGATACGGTCCATAATCCGCCTGCCTTTAAACTCCTCGTCGCCGTCCTTGCTGGTGAAGCTGAAATGCTGCTCCAGCGCGTCCAGCTCATAGTTCGAGGTGAAGAAGGTCGGCTTGCGATTCATCCGGTAGTTCAAAATCGCCCCCATCACATGATCTCGCAGCCACGGATTCAGGTTCTCCGCACCGATATCGTCAAATACAAGCAGGTCCGTTTCCTTCAGCGCGTCGATCGTTTCCTTGAGCTTGAGCGGGTCCTGAAACATGGATTTCAGATCCTCGGCAAAGTCCGGCATATACACAATCGCGCCCGTATAACCATCCTTCGCCAGCTCATAGAGCAAATAACACATGAGAAACGTTTTGCCGGTGCCGAGCTGCCCGCTGACGTACAGCCCTTCATGCGGCAGCCCTTCCTGCCGTACCTTGAGAATAAAATCAAACACCTGCTGAACGGCAAGCTCCCGCTCCTCGTCCTTCTCCAAAATCTCGATGGAGGAATACCCGTGCGACAACGCCCGTTCATCGACATAAAAGCTGCGAATGCGGCTGCGCACCGCATCCTGCGCCGCCTGCGCGATAAACTTCTTACAGGCAACCTTATGATCGTACACCCTCGTCCAATCTTCGCCCGGCTCGATCCGCAGCATCGTATAATGCCCTTCCATATCGTTCGGGCACTTATCGAGCCCCGGACAGCTGCTGCAGCTCCCATGCTCGCGTACATATTGATGCAGCTTGTTTAAGTTCAGCTTGATCGTCTGCCGGTCCAGCTCCGGATGCTTCTGCCGCAGCTTTACAATAAGCGGGTCAGCCGCGATCTCACGCGCCTTTTCCTCCGCCTGCTGCAGCAGCTTGCGGCCGGATACGCCGCCGCGCAGCAAATCTCCCAGCGATTCCATCGTCATTCCTCGCAGCACCTCCTTGTGAAGCGCATCGTCCCGCCCCGTCATTCAGGCAAGCGCCGGCAGAACCAGGCTCGTGAACCGGCCCGGCATCAAGCCAGGGCAAGCGCCGTCTGCAGCACTGTCGGTTGTCCGAACGAAAACCGTTCCGCCAATGTGCGCCGCCACGCTGCACTACGCCTTGCCGTCCAGCAGCCTGGCCTTGCGGCGCAGCTCCTCGCGTTCGGCCTCCGACACGGTCCGGGCCGGCTTGGTCCCCTCCTGCACAACCGGGATGGCCGGCTTCTGCCGCCCGCCGCCACGCGTGCTGCGTCCAGCGGAAGAGCCGTTGAAAGCGGACGCGGGCTTGGACGCACGCGCCTTCTTTTCGCTATATTCCATCTGCTCCCGCACATACCCGACCGCCTGCTCGAAGGTGCCGACCTGCTTGCCCAGCATATCGGTAACGATGGCTTCCATATATTTTTTAGACCATGAACGTTTCGTAATATAAATAAAATGAATAAGGACATTAATGACTTCCTCGCGCAGCCCGTAATTCAGCTCCACGCGCGACAGCGTATCTAACAGGCCGTCCGGTACCGTCCCGCGCGAGAAAATTTTCTCCAACAGAAACGTATACGGCTCATTCCGCAAAATGTAGTTGTACTGGTGCTGGTTGCACTCGCCCTGGAACAGATCGGGCACGTCGAGATAATACGACATCTCCACCGGCTTATCTGTCCCTTGTCCTGCCTGAGCGCCGCTCCGGCTTTCGCCAGAAGCAGCCTCTCTGCCGCCGCCGGATTGCTTGCCGAGCAGCCGGACGCGATCCTCACTCCGTTTCTTGTCCTGACGGAATACCTGGTTCGCCCGATGCTGCAGCAGCTCCAGCACAAGTCTGCCTTCTTCGTCAAATACGCCGTCCTCGTCCAACAGCTTGCACACATCCGTTAAATACAAGCCGTATTTCTTCGCTACATAATTCAAGGTCGCCAACTGCTCCTGCTCGTACTTCAAGCTCTCCACAAATTCGCGATTCAGCGAATCATGCGGGAAACGGATAATGATTTCGGCATAGGTGAACCCCTTGTTCACCACCTCCGGCTTACGCTCGTCGACAAGTGTCGCGGCCGACTCAAAAAACGCCTGCTCCAGCTCCGGGTCCACCTCCGCACTGAGCCTGAACAGCTCATAAAACGGCACCGACAAATTTTCCGTATTGGACCGCTTCAGCTCGTCCGCCTCCGGCACGATCAGCTCGTCTCGCAATGCAAAAATCGCATATTTTCCGATTTTGTCGCGCAGCAGCAGCGTCAGATGATGGTTTTTGAAAAACTCGCGCGGCGTCAGCGGCTCAAACAATTCGTATTCATACACATAGTCCTCCGATGCGGCGGCGAATCGGCGCGACGTGCGCAGCAGTCCGACAGCCTCCAGCTTGGACGTCTGCTCGATAAACCATTTGCGTCCGCGCTCGCCCGCCTCCAGCTCCATCGCAAGAAACAGCTTGCGCTGCTGTTCAATCTCGGAGCAGCCCGTCTTGTCCCCCGGAAGCTGGTGGTACAACGTATGGTACAAGCTCACCGCGTAAGCGCCGACCATCGGCTGGTACATGGCCGTCAGCATCTTGTAATCCAGACTGCTCAGCGCAAAGTCACGCACGACTACAAAGCGGTGATACTCCGAAAAATGCAACATATTGGTCATTCTCAAAACGTTCCCAACCCCATCCTCGTTCCCAAGTGTTATTCTCCATTTTAGCACAGCCTTCGACAACGTTGTAGAAGAAAAAGAAGGCTGCGTCCTTTCATGGACGAGCCTTCCCTAAAACATCTTATAGCCCTTGGAGCGTAAAGCTTTGATCGTCGAGCCGCTCAGCACGGCGCCAATCAGTCCGCCGACAGCCGGCACATAGTCAAATACCGAATATTCCGCAATATTTTCGCCCAGCGAGCCTGTTCCCCAGCCCCAGTAGATCACCAGAAAGATCACAAGCGCAATGTATCCGTATATAGGGAACCATGTCGTTTTCATCAGCATGTTCAAAATAAACCCAAGCCCGAAAAACAGCACAAACAGCAGCACCGTCACAATCATCAATTGCAGCAAAGCGGACAACTCCTTTTGACAGTCTCTCTTACTATTATAATCAAATCCGGCCGACGGTAAAGTGTGCGCTTTCGCGGCTTGTGAACACTTTGTCACTATTGGCTTCCCTTACGGCCAAATCAGCGCGATTCCTCGAAGCCGCGAGTTGCCCTGACACGTTTCTTTAGCTACAATGAAACAAGTCAAGCTGTAATTAAGCAGCAGGCGACAAGCCGGGCTACACCCGTCTCGCGACGCTGCGAACCAAGGGAGAGAAAAACGATGAGTGAAGCCGTACATACGCTGGAGGGCTGGTACAGCCTGCATGATTTCCGCGCGATTGACTGGAACGCTTGGAGAAGCCTGAGCGCCCAGGAGCGGGGCCGCGCAGAGGATGAGCTGCTGTCGCTGCTCAAGCAATACCAGGCAACCGAGGACCAGAAGCTTGGCAGCACCGCTTTTTATTCGGTTGTTGGTCAGAAGGCCGACTTCGTCTTTATGCATTTGCGTGAAACGCTGGAGGAACTGAACGAGCTAGAAACGGCGTTTAACAAAACGCTGTTCGCCCAGGTGACCATTCCGACTTATTCCTACATATCGGTTGTCGAGCTCGGCGGGTATATGGCCAAGCCAGGCACAGATCCGATGCAGGACCCGGATATTTTGGCGCGCCTGAAGCCAATTTTGCCTAAGGCCAACCATATTTGTTTCTACCCGATGAACAAGCGCCGCGACGGCCAGGACAACTGGTACATGCTCAGCACGGACGAGCGCCGCACCTTTATGCGCGGACACGGGACGATTGGCCGCACGTATGCAGGCAAGGTGAAGCAAATTATCGGCGGCTCGATCGGGCTGGACGACTGGGAATGGGGCGTAACGCTGTTCGCCGACGATGCGCTGCAATTCAAGAAAATCGTGACCGAAATGCGCTTCGACGAAACAAGCGCCCGCTTCGGCGACTTTGGCGACTTCTACGTCGGCAACCTGCTTGACGCGGACAAGACAGCCAGCCTTCTCAAGCTATAAGCAGCGTTGTCATGCAGCAGTTGGGCCGGCGTAAGCGGCCGTGTCATGCTGCGGCTAGCCCGCCTGTAAGCCGCCGCGACGCTGCAACTGCTGCTCCATCAGTACTCGCTTGCGCCAGTGCGCATAAGACAAGGGTTGTCCCGGGAGCGCTCGCGTCCTTGGGACAACCCAAAAATGACCTCAGCTTCCACCGTAAAGTGGAAAGAGAGGTCATTTTTTTATGGAAATCCCTTCAGAACGCTTAATCCTCGTCTTCCTCCGCAAGCCTGGCGAGCTCCTGCTCCAGCGCTTTTTGCCGCAAATATTGCTCCGTATCGCGGTCACGCTGACGTGACTGTTCCTTCAGCCGCTCGATAGCCGGCATAATCAAAATGTCGATTTCCTTCTGAACCGGAGCGACCAGATCGTAACGCTGCTGCTCCTCCAGAAAGTGGCCGACTTCGATCAAGGCGTTATACCGGTCCAGCTCCTCCCGGGTCAGCAACCCGCGCACCTGCACGCTGCAATGACGCATAGCCTAGAAACGACCTTTCTTCAGCACCAGCGGGATACCGCCGATTGTATATAAATAACGGACATCAATAATTTTTTTCATCACAGCCGCCACGCCGCCCTTAATTTTACGGGAGCCGACGATACCGATCGCTTCCCCGCGGCCGAGCGAGGCAACGGTGCCCTTTGGCTTATATTCGAACCTTTTCAGCTCCGAATTGCGAATCTGCGACACCAGATTGTGCGCGCACACATCAGCCTGCTGCATCGAAATTTGTGCAGTCGGCGGATAAGGACGTCCCTCCGGGTTCATGACGATCGAACAGTCGCCGAGCACGTAAATGTTTTCGTGACCCGGAATGCGCAGCGTGTCGTCCACCTTGATCCGGCCGCGCATCGTTTCGAAGCCCGCTTCATCGAGCATGCGATTGCCGCGGATACCGCCAGTCCAGATGACCGTCGAGGAACGAATTTCCTCGCCTGTCGCCAGAACGACGCCTTCCGGCGTACATTCCTTGATCGCGGTTGCGATTTTGAAGGTCACGCCTTTATTCGTCAATACGTTCATCGCGTAATCAACCAGCTCCGGATCAAAGCCCGGCAAAGCCGTCGGCGCCGCTTCCACATTATAAATATTCACGACGGACGGGTCCACGTCGAATTCCTTGCACAGCTCCGGAATACGGTCCGCCAGCTCGCCCACAAATTCGATTCCGGTAAAGCCGGCGCCGCCGACGATAAAGGTCAAATAATCGGTGCGCCCAGGCTCGCGCTTGAACTTCGCGAACTGGTATTCAATGTGCTCGCGGATAAAACGTACGCTGTTAATGGAACGAATGTTCATCGCGTGCTCTTTCAAGCCCGGGATGCCAAATGTTTCCGGCTCGCCGCCAAGACCAATTACCAGATAGTCATACGACAATGTGCCTTCTTCCAAAATTACTTTTTTCTCCTGGGGGCGGATCTGAACCACGGTCGATTTGACAAAGTCGATTTTGAACTCGTCAATCAGCTTGAGAATGTTCACCCGCGCATTCTCCGGATTGTCCGTTCCCGCAGCCGGCATATGAAGATGAGTGGTGATGTAATGATAATCATGTTTATTGACAAGCGTAACGTCCGCCTCGTTATAATTCAGCTCTTTTTGCAGCCGGATCGCCGTTACAATCCCGCCATAACCGGCACCCAAAATCACAATTCTTGGAATTCGACTCATGATCTATCCCTTCCATCCTAGGTAGTTTTTCTATTTTGTGTTGTAGGTATTTCCAAAAATATTTGTGAAATTTTACACAATCTATATCGAAACCAAGTTTATCTTTATTCAGTTAAGGTTATTATAGGTTAGTGTGGGCAGCCCACGGAAAAAATATCAAGTGTCCGGGTACATCCCGTAAAAGCGCAGAAAAGACCAATTCTTAAAAAATGATATAATGTTACGTGTGAAATAGCAAGTGTTATTTTCATTACAAAAAGCACACAAATATGTCAATATCATTTCGAAAAGTGAAAGGGATATGAAAAAATTATGAACGCAACCAACTTTTAATTGATAATTATTCTCTTTCGTATTTTCATGCGTGAAACGTGCGTTTATAATAGAATGGATTCATAACCGTACCGGAGGTGCTTTTATTTTCATGAGTAACGAAATTGTAGACATTATTGTCATCGGCGGCGGCCCTGCCGGGATGTTCGCTTCATTTTACGGCGGTATGCGCCAGGCTTCCGTCAAGCTGATCGAAAGTATGCCCCAGCTCGGCGGGCAGCTCGCAGCGCTTTACCCGGAAAAATACATCTATGATGTAGCCGGCTTCCCGAAAGTAACGGCTCAGGAACTGGTCAACAACCTGGACGCCCAGATGAAGCACTTCAAGGACATCAACATTTGCCTGGAAGAAAAAGTGCTGAAGGTTGAGAAAAAGGACGAGCGTCTGTTTGAAGTTACGACGGACAAAGGCGTACACCAGTCCAAAGCCGTCATTATCACGGGCGGCGTAGGCGCGTTCGAGCCAAGAAGACTGGAGCTGCCGGAAGCGGCTCAATACGAGAAGAAAAACCTGCACTACTTCGTCAGCGACCTGCACAAATTCAAAGACCAGAAGGTACTTATCAGCGGCGGCGGCGACTCCGCAGTGGACTGGGCGCTTATGCTGGAGCCGATCGCTAAGGAAGTGACGCTGATTCACCGCCGCGATAAGTTCCGCGCACACGAGCACAGTGTAGAAAACCTGATGAACTCCAAGGTTAACATTTTGACGCCTACGGAAATTGTGTCGCTGCATGGCGATGATCACATTTCCTCCGTTGTGCTGAATAACATCAAAACCGGCGAGCAAACCGTCGTTGATGTCAACGCAGTCATCGTCAACTTTGGCTTCGTCTCCTCCCTCGGCCCGATTGGCGAATGGGGACTGCAAATCGAAAATGGCTCGATCGTCGTCGACTCCCGCATGGAGACGAACATTCCGGGCATTTTCGCAGCCGGCGACATTACGACGTATCCGGGCAAGCTCAAGCTGATTGCTGTCGGCTTCGGCGAAGCTCCAACTGCGATCAACAATGCCAAGGTTTACATCGACCCGACGGCCAAGCTGTCCCCTGGACATAGCTCGAACCTGAAGATGTAGATGCATCACCTTCCGAACAGCCCGTTGCCGCTTAGCCGGCGGCGGGCTGTTTGCTTTGCGTTCAGCCGACCTCAGGTTCCCGAGCGTGCCACGCTCCGATCTTCCAGCCTTCGCCTTACCTCTATGTCCTCCTAGCAACAGCAGCTTGACTCCGCGCCTGCGCAAAAAAAAAAGCGCAAGTCAACTGACCTGCGCACCGCCATTCCGAAAGAAGTTTACATCAAGCTGACGACGATTGATCTCTTCTAGCAATAGTTGGACAAATTCTGCTTCAAGTTTAAGCTCCAGCGCCTTAAAGTACGAATCCACCAAAATCTCATCATTGATCAATTTCACAGGTCATCACCTTACTTCATTCAAAGTAAAGTTATATTACCATGCCGCGAAATCTAGAACAAGCGTTCTGTTATCCACATTCGCTTGTGCACAACCTGTGTGCAGCATGTTAATAACCACTGCGGATTGCCTGTCACGTTGGGACGAAGATGTGGACAAGGTTATACACAGCGTCCAACCTATGCCCAGGCAATAAAAAAATTTAATCAACTTCGACGCTTTTTTGCAATCGCTTGCATATTTTATAACAGGGGCATCGTCCCGTGCTTGCCGCCCCTCCTACTTTGTGGAAAGGATGGTGAGATCGGATGGCCTTGTATAATGGACTTGCCGCCTGTCTCGGCCTGTTTTTCGCCTCATCCCCCTGGTGGGGGTCGTTCGCCGACAATCAAACGGCCCTCTGGACCAGCATTGCGCTCGGACTGCTTCAGTTTTTCGCCTCCATCTCCGCACGCAGCCGCCACGGCTGGGCCTCCGGCCACAATTGGCTGTCGCTGCTGTGCGGTATCGGCTTGATTATATTCCCGTTTGCCTTTCATCTCGGCTGGTCGGTGACCTTGCTCGGCGCCGTGATCGGCTATGCAACGGTCATGCTTAATTACGCGGCGATGAACGCGCCGCCCCCGTCCCGCTGATGCGGTCTTGCACGCAGGGCAATCGCTTAAGACAAAGCTGCGAGAAACCGCAGCACTGCTCACCCTTCTGCGATTGGCCCTGTGTGTGCTCCGTTTGCCAACGGCCCCGTCCAACCCCCAAGCTCGTCAGACAAGCGCCGCTACCCTCCCCGCTCCTCACGGTATTGTCCCGGCGTCTGGCCGGTCGCCTTGCGGAAGGCGCGAATGAAGGCGCTCATGTTTTTATACTGCAGCTTCGCGCTGATTTCCGCGATTTTCATAGGTGTCCGCTCCAGCATCTCCATCGCTTGCTTCATCCGGTAATCGGACAAGTAGTCGCTGAACGGCACGCCGACATGCTTCTTGAACACCCGGCTCACGTACACCGGATGGTAGCTCAGCTGGCGCGCGCATGACTCCAGCGAGATGTCCTGGTCATACCCGTCGTGAATCAGCTCCAGCAGCCGGTTCGCCAGATGGCCGACCTGCGACTCCCACTGCTCCTGCAGCAGATCGGATACCGGATGGAACAGATGGTCCCGGAACCAGCGCGTGATCTCCTCGCGCGACTGCAGCTTGAGCAGCTGCTCAACCGGCTTCTCGCCCTGCAGCAAGCTGCCTGCAGCTACGCCCTGCTCCTGCGGCAGCTCCAATACCCGGGACGCCAGCTGCAGCAGCACAATCAGATGCTCGCGCCAGTACGTTTCATTTTCGAACAGCGCGTCCAGCAGCTCCTCCAGCGCGGCGTCCCGCTTGTCGGGCTCGCCGCCCTTCAGATGATGGAGAATCCGGCCCTCCAGCGCCTTCAGATGCGAGAAAACCGCCTTATCCGTCCCCTGCTCCGTCTCCGGCTCCTGATACTGCACAATGATGCCGTCAGCCAGCCCGCTTCGGCGCTTCAGCACCGCCAGGCTTTCACCATACGCCCTCACTGTATCAGCCAGACTCGTGAACGGACGGCTCAAGCCTACGCTCACCTGCAAGCCCAGGTAGCCGTCCACCTGCTGCTGGAGCTGCTCCGCCGTCCCGTACAGCCACTCCCGCCCCGCCTGCTCCTCATCCATCGGCAAAGTCAGCAGCGTAACCTGCGATTGCTCCAGCAGAATCGGGTTGTAGCGGCATTCCGGCGGCAGCAGCTCCCCGACCATATTGTTGATCGCAAACAGCAGCAGCTCCTTGTCCGGCTCGCTGAACCGGGTATGCTGCAGCGAGTCCATCTGGAGCGTCATCACAACCAGCTGCCCATACGGCTGGGCAAAGCCGTACAGCTCGGCCTGCTGCTTGAATTCCTGCCCCTTCATCTGGCCGGTGAACAGCTTCAGCAGCAAAAATTCCTTGAGCTGGCCGGACTGGCCCGCCACCTGCTGCTGGAGCTGGCTGCGCGTCCGGGATAACGAACGCAGGCTCTCCTCAATATACGTCAGCTCATCCGGCCGCTTCCGGGCTTGCGGCGCCGCTTCGTCGCTGAGCTGGCGGCTGAACTCGAACAGGCTGCCGATCGGCTTGTACATGCGGCGGCTGCCGTAATACGCCACCAGCAGCACAACCGCCGTAATCAGCAGGCACGCAATCAGCGTAATCAGACCGATGCTCCGTGTCTGCCGGGTAATTTCCTCAATGGAAGCAACGGACACATACGTCCAGCGGTTGTACCCGGATGAGATGAAGCTTACGATCACCGGCGTATCGCCCAGCTTCGTCCGGAACGAGCCGCGGTTCGCCGCTTCGTCGCCAAGCTGTCCGATAATGCTGCTGTTGATCGCCTCGTACCCCGGCTGGCCTGCGGTCGCGGACAAAAAGTCGCGGCCCTTCTCGTCAATCACATAGCTGGTGCCGAAGCCACTTGATTTGGCAAGCAGCCCTTGAATATCCTTTTTCTGAATCGGTACGATCAGCAGCGCCCGCGGCGGCGAAAGCTGCGGAATAAGCGGAATTTTATGCACGATATGAATCGACGTTGCCGTTTCACCGGCGGAAAGCGGTTCCAAATTACTGTCCGGCAAAGGCTGCGGATCGGTTGCGACAAAAATGCTTTTCGGCTCATGCGCATAACGCCTCAGCAGCGCGGCTTGCGCGAAGTCGCTGGCCCGCGTGAACAAGTCAAAGCTGATCAGCCAATCCTTCTCGACATTGACGAAAAATGCCTGCTTGACCATGACGGACGTCCGCAAGCCTGTCAACGCATTTGTCAGCTCCCGAACCTGCAAAAAATCGTCCTGCGTCAAGCTTTCATTCAGCGCCTTCTTGGCCGTCGGCGAATTGGCCAGCTGCTGCATCGACTTCTCCGTCATCTGCAGCATCTGTTCGACGCGCATCTGGGTTTGCAGCAAAATTTGCAGATTGCTCTCCTGCACCTTCGTCTCCACGTCCCGTGAAGCAATATAATAAGAAATCGCCGCAATCGAAATGACGGGGATCATTCCTACAATCATACTGAAGCTTAGTAAGCGGAGCAGAAACGTACGCATGACGGGCCTCCTTGGTCAACCAAATGCATACCCCAACAGCTGCTGCCGGGGCAGAAGCGAAGAAAAGCCCCCGAAGGAGCCTTCTCCTGGAGTCAGACCGCTTAAGGGTCTGCCCCCAAAGTATCACAATCCTCACGCGCCGTCCATCGCCGATTTGCGGCGGGTTGCCCGTTACTGCTCCGAACAGCTTTATTTTTTCAGCTTCGTATACGCTTCCTGATATTCCTTGATCATTTGCTCGCCGCCGGCCTTCAGCCATTTGTCAACCTCTTGCTGCCAGCCTGCGTCATCAATTTTGCCCATGATATATTTCGTCTGGGAATCGGTAATCATCTGATCCAGCTCAACGCCGCGTTCCGCATACATCGCCGAGCTCAAGGTCAATACCGGATTTGGCACGACGTATTGAATGTTGTCACGCACCATCTTGGTCGCTTTTTCGCCCAGGGCGGTATCCTTGAGCGGCTTCACGTTGTAGCCTTCGATATTAAGCAAATTATCCCGATACGGCTTCACCTCACGCTGGAACAGCGCAAAGTCCTTGTATTCCGTCTTGCCTTCGGCATTCGTCGTAAAATGAGTCCCTTCAATTCCGCGCATCTGCAGCGTCGCCATCGGCTCGTCAAGCAGCTTGTCGAGGAAGGTTAGCACCTGCTTGAGCTCCGCCTCCGTCTTGACTGCCGACTTCGGAATCACCAGGAAGCCGTTATGCCCCGGCTCGCCGGCCAGGCGAATGCCGTTCGGGCCTTCAAACGGAGCAAAGTCAACGACGCCGTTCGGATTCGACTGGGACAAGCGGTCCTGCTGGCTTTTCCCTGCCGCTGCGACCGAGTTGCCGAGCCCGGCGCGGCCGGAATCGAACAATTTAGCGCCCTCGGTGCCATCCAGCACCGCAAAATCCTGGTTGATCAGCTTCTCGGCATACAGCTTGCGGAACAGCTTCAGCGTATCGACATACGGCTTGGTCATAAACTCCGGCTGCAGCTTGCCGTCCACCTCGCCCCAACGGTTCACGCCGCCGTTGCTCACCGCGATCCGGGTCAGCAGCGCAGATGCGCCTTCGGCATACTGCTTCCACAAGACAAGACCGTAGGTATCATCCTTACCGTTTTTGTCCGGGTCGTTTTTAACCATCGCCTTCTGAACCTCATACCAGTCGTCCAGCGTTTTCGGAGGCTTCATGCCGAGCGCATCCAGCCAGTCCTGACGGTACGTAAACGTCGCCCGGGCAATATCGCGGAAGTTCGGGATGCCATATACTTTGCCGTCCACCGAAATATTATCGTAGTGCTGCTTATTTTGCACGCTCAGGTTTTTATAGTCCTTCAGGTAAGGACCAACCTCCCAGAACAGACCCGATTTAATCGAGCTGATCACCGTCGGCACGTAGTTGACCTTCATCACCTTCGGCATTTCATCCGACGCAATCATGACGCTGACCTTCTCATTGAACGCCGAGGACGGAATCCACTGGATATCAAGCTTTGTGTTTGTATACTTCTCGATTTCCTGCTCGATCTTGTTGCCCTTTGTCGGAACTTCCCCGACCTGCGGCATCGCAATCGTAATCGGGAACGGCCCGCTCTGCGGCGCGGCTGCGCCGTCTGTGGATGGAGCCGCTGGCTGCGAGGAGCAGCCGGCCAATACGAGAACAGCGGTCGTCATGGCGATGGAACGTTTTACGTAAGACATAGATAATCCCCCTCTACCTGTATAAGTTGGCATTTGGCAAGCTATGAAGCTATAGGAAGCCTGGCGGGGTGCCTAGCCCTTCACAGAGCCGAGCATCACGCCCTTGGCAAAATGCTTTTGCAAAAACGGATACACGATCAAAATCGGTACGGTAGCAAATACAATCGCGGCCATTCGAATCGTCAGCGGCTGAATTTCCCGCTCATCGAAGGAGGTATCCCCGACACTCGTCTGCGACAGGATGACGATCTCCCGCAGCAGCACCTGAATCGGCCATTTTGCGCCGTCATTAATGTAAAGCACCGCATTGAAAAAGGTATTCCAGTGCGTAACCGCGTAAAACAAACCGAAGGTAGCCATCGCAGGCATGGACAGCGGCAGGACGATCCGGAAAAACACCCCCACATCGCTGCACCCGTCGATTTTGGCCGACTCCTCCAGCCCTTCGGGAATTTGCTGGAAGAAGTTTTTCAGCACGATCAGATTGAAGGCGCTGATCGCGCTCGGAATCATCAGCGACCATAAACTATTGATCATCCCGAGTCCCTTGACGACAAAATAAGTCGGAATCATTCCGCCGCTGAACAGCATCGTAAACAGGACAGCAAGCAGCACGCCCTGGCGGCCTCTGAGCCGCGGCCGCGACAGCGGATAGGCCATCAGCGACGTGAACAGCAAATTAATCATCGTTCCGACCACCGTCACGTAGATGGACACAAACATACTGCGCATCAACGTATCCGTCGAGAAAATATACCGGTAAGCGGACAGCGACCATTCCCGCGGAAACAGGATCAATCCGCCGCGAGCGACCTCTTGCGGGCTTGTAAACGATACGGCCAGCACGTACAGAAACGGCAAAACCGACACCGCCGAGATCAGAACCAGCAGACTGTAATTAATGCCATCAAATAATCGGTTTGATAGGCTTGTGTCTTTAACCATCGGCTTCACTCCTCATGCTTAATACACGCCCTCCTGACCGAACCGCTTGGCCAGCCAGTTCGAGCCCAGCACCAGCACAAGTCCGATCACCGATTTGAACAAGTCGACCGCCGCACTGTAGCTGTATTGTCCTTGCGTCAAGCCTTTCGTATACACGTAAGTGTCGAACACCTCTCCGACCTCGCGATTGGTCGGAGCAAGCATCAGGAAAATTTGCTCGAAGCCTGTGTCGAGAAAATGTCCCAGCCGCAAAATGAGCAAAATAACAATCGTGCTGCGAATCGCCGGCAATGTAATATGCCAAAGCTGGCGCCAGCGCCCCGCCCCGTCAATCCGGGCTGCCTCATACAGCTGCATATCGACGCCGGAAAGCGCTGCGAGGAAAATAATCGTGCCCCAGCCGATTTCCTTCCAAATGGATTGGCTGACGATAATGGTACGGAACCATTCGGGCTCCAGCAAAAACGCGATTTTCTGACCGGTCAGCGCAAAAATGATTTCATTAATTAAACCGTTTTCAGTCGTCAGTAAAATATAGAAGATCCCTACCACGATCACCCAGGATACGAAATGCGGAATGTACACCAGTGTCTGCACAAACCGCTTGAACACCTGCTGCCGTACTTCATTAAGCATCAGTGCGAGCAGGATCGGCGCGGGGAAGAAAAAGACCAGATTGTAGATCGCCAGCAGAAACGTATTGCGGAACAGCAGCCAAAACTGCGGATCCTGGAAAAACCGGTCGAAGTGCTTGAGTCCGACCCATGGGCTGCCCGCATAGCCGAGATGCGGCTTGTAATCCTGAAACGCCATGATGATCCCGTACATCGGAATGTACCTGAAAATGATAAAAAATAAAACTCCCGGAATGATCATGACATAAAGCCATTTGTCTCGCAGCAGATCGGCCGCAAGCGCGCTTCTTCTGCGAATCGTGCTGGCAGGTACGCCTCCAGGTACCAGCGAAGCCGACGTTTGTTTTCTTATCACAGACATTCCTCCTTTCGGCTGTGTGCTGTAGAATGGGTTGCCCTCATCATCGCCGATGAATACGGTTCCAGACTATAGCCAGCAGGCAACTTCATCGCGAGTTACCCGCTCATAGCTACGCAATATGCAGGAGAAAACATCGTTTGGACAGCTTATTCAGCCGAAATTAGCCAAGTTAACGGGGGTTGCAGCCGTTTCGGGGGCTAAAAAGCGAGGTCGTGTTTCAAGAGGGTCTTATCGGTTGCTGTGGATGATGTGGGTAACCGGTCTAACAAACCGGATAACCAAGCCTCGCGGCTGTGGATAGATGTCCGGCCAACGGCGACTTACCCACAGCCCTCCTCGCGCGCGCAAAATAGCCTCCCCGGCATCGAAGCGGACATATCCGCCTGATTGCCGGGAAGGCAGCCGCTCCGCGCTTGCCGCGAGGCCGGTTACTTCCTGCCTATTAATCCTCGCAAGGCTGCGCGAGCACCGCGTCCTCTTCCTTGGTCCGGAACGATTGGCCACAGCCGCAGGATGCGACGGCATTCGGATTCTGGATCGTGAAGCCGCCGCCGATGCCGGTGTCCTGGAAGTCGATCTCGACGCCGTACAAATACTTGGCGCTTTCTTCGTCCACTACAACCTTCAGCCCGTGGATTTCCATCGTTTTGTCGCCTTCCTGCTCGCTGTCATCGAAGCCCATCCCGTAGGAAAAACCGCTGCAGCCGCCTGATTTGACGCCAATGCGCAGGAACAGATTCGATGCTTCCTCCGCCTCCAGCATTTGCTTGATTTTATCGCTAGCCGTTTCGCTGATCGTAATCATAGAAACTCAGCCTCCCTTACACAAAAGTTATTTCTATATAAAAGTATACTCCTTTGCAGGCAACAGCTCAAGCGACTTTGTGCAGCTGACCTGCTTCCTGAGCCTGTCCGTTTCATAAAAACGCAGCAGCAGCCTGTCCAGATGCTGGCTGCACCGATGAACCTCCGGATGCATCAACCCCAGCTCGACGCCTAACTGAACCATCCGTTCGCGGGCCGCTTCGATCTCCAGCGACAATATGAATTGCAGGTCAGCCCATTCCTCTGTCAGCAAGCTCTCCACCCCACCTATCCGACAAGTACCGTCTCACTCCTAACAAAAATGAAGTATACTAGATTTTGCGGTTCTAGCAAATAGACATTCTGCATTTTTGTAAGTTCGTCCATATTTGTTTATGGGTTTTTCAACAATATTTACCATATAAAATATCCGCTTTCACGTTCCGGTCCGCTGTGAGCCCGCATTTGTTCCTATTCCGTATTGCTCCAACCTGACATGAGGTTTATAATAAGGTGTATTGTCTGTGACCAGGTCTATTTGTCCTGCCAAGGCATTGTGTTGCACGGCTTTTTTTCAATATGTCGTTCAGTTTCGATTGTACTAATTTTCACACTTGCGCCCATGAGCAGCTGCCCATGGGCGCCTATCCAGTTACGGAGGTGGATTGATGAGCACCGCGACCAGCAACGATCAACTGCGCATGGCGGCAATCGTCGAGAAGGTGAAGCATGGCGAACGCCTCACGTTGGAGGATGGCGTCTTTCTTTATGAAACCGACGACTTGCTGACCATCGGTCAATTGGCGAATGAAGTCAATTTGCGCAAAAACGGTAAAAAAGTATATTTCGTCGACAACATGAGCCTGTATTTTACCAATGTATGCGAGGAGCATTGTGCATTCTGTCACTTCCGGCGCGACGAGGGGCAGGACGGGGCCTACACGCTGACGCCGGACGAGATGTTTGCCTACATCGACCAGCATTACCATCCAGGGATGCGCGAGTTCCATATTACGGGGGGGCATAACGCCAACGTCCCTTTCCAATACTATGTAGACAGCATCCGCGCACTGAAGCAGCGTTATCCGGAAGTGACGATCAAGGCGCACACCGCGGCGGAAATCGAATTTTTCTCCCGGCTGAGCGGCCTGAGCTACAAGGAAGTGCTGCAAACGCTGATCGAAGCGGGACTCGGCACGATGCCGGGCGGCGGAGCGGAAATTTTATCGGAGCGCTACCGAAAAAAAATGCGGCTGGTAGACAAAGCGTCCACAGACGCCTGGCTGGACGTTCACCGGACTGCGCATCAGCTCGGCATGAAAACCCATGCGACGATGCTGTTCGGCTCCATCGAGACGTACGAGGAGCGCATTCGCCATCTGATGTACTTGCGCGAGCTGCAGGACGAAACCGGCGGGTTCATGGTGTTTATCCCGAACGCGGTTCAGCCTGCGAGCGTGGACGCCAGCATCAAGCGCCGGGTGTCGGCCTACGATAACTTGCGGACGCTGGCAATCAGCCGCCTGATGCTGGACAACATCCAGCACGTGAAGGCGTATTTTATTAATCTGGGCACACAGCTGACCCAGCTCGCCTTTACGTTCGGCGCATCCGATGCCCACGGCACTATCATTCAGGAGCGGATCAGCCACGCGGCGGGCGCAACTTCGCCGGAAGGGCTGACACGGGACGAGCTGGTGTTTCTGATCAAGGGAGCGGGACGTATTCCGGTTGAACGCGATACCTTCTACAACGAAATCAAGGTGTACGAATAACATCATGCAGTGGAGAAAGGGTTTGCCGTTCTTATGAGAAAACTTGTTATTCTAGGCGGCGGGTATGGCGGACTGACCGTTGCCCAGCAGCTGCTTCATGCGGAGCTCCCGCCCGACACGGTCATGATTATGGTGGACCGGATGCCTTATCAGGGGTTGAAAACCGAATATTACGCGCTCGCAGCCGGAACCGTCTCGGATCATGACATCCGCATCCAGTTTCCCGTTGATCCGCGTCTGATTTTGAAGTACGGCGAAGTGAAAAGCGTCGACCCGGACGCCCGGCTTATCCATTTCGAGCAGGATGAGCCGCTGTCCTACGATTGGCTGGTCATTGCGCTCGGCTGTGTGGACAAATACCACGGCATCGTCGGCGCGCAGGAGTTTTCCCAAAGCATCCAGTCGCTCTCCGCTACGCGGCGAACCTATCAGGCGACCAATGATGCCAAGCCTTACGGCCAAATTTCGATTGTCGGCGGCGGTCTCAGCGGAGTCGAAATGGCGGCAGAGCTGCGGGAAAGCCGTCCCGATCTGAATATCCGCATTATCGACCGCGGAACGAGCGTATTGTCTCCGTTCCCCGAAAAGGTGCAGCGGTTCGTCCGCGAATGGATGCTGGAGCATGACATTGAGCTGCGGACGCATGTCGCGCTGTCGCAGCTGGAGCAAGGCGTGCTGCACAACGGCAGCGAGCTGATCTACTCGGATGTAACGATCTGGACGGCCGGTATCCAACCAAGCCCGATCGTACAAAACCTGAACCTGCCCAAGGACGCGCAAGGGCGGCTGCTGATTAACGAGTACCACCAGCTCCCCGATTATACCAATGTGTATATTGTGGGCGACTGTGCGTCGCTCCCCTTCTCGCCAAGCGGCCAAGCCGCCGAAGCTCAGGGGGAGCAAGTAGCCGATGTGCTGAAGGCGATCTGGAAAAACGAAACCCCCAAGCTCGGCAAAATCAAGCTCAAGGGCGTGCTTGGTTCACTGGGCAAAAAATCAGGCTTCGGCATGATGGGCAAACGGACCGTCATGACCGGAATGATGCCGCGGGCGCTCAAGAGCGGCGTGCTCTGGATGTCCAAACGCCACTTCGGCTAATCGGCGTCACTCAGGAGATCGAACATGTCTTCGATCTCTTTGATTTTGCCAAAAACGGCTTGCTCCAGCGCTTCCGCCGATTCGGCTGCGACGATTTCCCCGTTGACGAGTGCAAACGCCGCCAGGTAACATTCGCCGCAGTTGCCCAGACAGCCGTACTCCAGCACATCGTAGTCCGGGCTGGCTTCCAGCTCGCGCATCAGCTTATCTGTGCCGTGATGCATGTTGCTGGCGCAAAATTCGATAATAGGTCTCACGGACGATTGCCCCTTTCCAGCCATTTTAATTTTCTGACGATTGTACTATAATAAGGAGTAGAAGGGAGATGAAGCACATGAGCGAAAATACGCAACAAAGCACGATGTATGATGAGGTGCTTGAAGTTCTAGATAAGCTTCGTCCATTCCTGCAGCGCGACGGCGGTGACGTTGAGCTGGTGGACGTCGAAGACGGCATCGTCAAGCTGAGATTGATGGGTGCTTGTGGCAGCTGCCCAAGCTCCACAATTACGTTGAAGGCCGGCATCGAGCGCGCGCTGCTCGAAGAGGTCGAGGGCGTTCAGGAAGTCATGCAAGTATTTTAATGCTTGCGGGAAGAGCCGACCGGCGACGGTCGGCTTTTTTGTATGCTCCGAATTGTTTAAGCCTGTACGCCTTGATACCGTTCAAGCGTGGGGGCTAGCTGTCGTACTTGAGTCGTACTTGAGTCTCGTATCCGCTCACTCGTCGCCTCACAAAATCCCCGCGGCCTTACTCTGCGCCGCTGCGCACCGTTCCGCCGCCGATGATCGTGCGGATCGGATCGAGACCACCGGACACGTCCATGATATTGCCTGTCAGGAAATCAGACCGATCCTCGCATAGAAATGCGATGACACGGGCGATATCTTCGCCGGCTCCCGGCCGACCGCGCGGAGACTCCTCGTCCTGCAGATGCTGCACCTCGGCAATAAGCCGTTCCTTGTTCGCCCCGCGTATGTCGCCGGGACATATCATATTGACGGTGATGCCGCCTCCCGCTTCCTCGACCGCCAACGTTTTCGTGAAGGAAACAAGTCCGACCTTGGCAGCTGCATAAACCGCCCGGTGCGGCCAACCTCTTGCCTCTGCCGCATGGCCGAAGCCAAAATGAATAATGCGGCCCCACTGCCGCTCACGCATCAGCGGAATGACAAGATGGTCCAGATGCATAACTCCAAGCAAATTGCCCTGCATCAATCCTTCTATTTCGGAAGCCTCATATTCCCTGAACAACCGGCGCTCGCGGATAAACGGACCGGCGTTATTAATTAAGACGTCGATCGTGCCGAAACGGCTGACCGCCTCCGCCACCAGCCGCTCGCGGTCGGCTGACCGTGAAATATCCGCCTGAATCGCCCAGCAGGCCGCACCGATCTGTTGAATCTGCTCGCACAATGCCTTGGCTTCGGCTTCGCTGTGTACATAATTAATGATAATATCGAAGCCGCGCTCTGCAAGGACAAGCGCCGTCATCTTGCCGAGTCCTTTGGCGCTGCCGGTAATGAGCGCGACCTTCCGTTGCTGCTTCATGCCCATTCCCCCTGCTGGCTTAATCTACCTTCTCCAGTATAGTGGATGCTGAAGCCCGATTCAACGGCGACGCGGCCTGCTGTTGGCTGTGCCGCCTGTACGCTGCGATCCGCGGCTGGGTGCTGCAGCGCGAGACGGCGGGTGCTTGGCGCTGTATCGAAACGCGACCGTAATAATCCGCAGCGCCATCTCGCAGCCGGCATCGAGGTCGGCCAGATTGCTGTCGATTTCCTCCGCTTCCGGTCGAATCTGCTCGCCGGGCTTGCTTTCCCGCGCCCGGATCAGGTCGTCCAGCAGGTCGGCGTCAATCGTATGAATTTCCATATTGCGCTGATTGCGCAGGCGCGCGACCGGCTCCTTATACGTCATTTTCAGATCGTACAGCATCTGCTCCAGCTCCGTGTGCAGGTTGTTTTGGTGCATATTCCGCAGCACGGTAAAGTAGGAAAACCGCGACTTGATTCGCTCCGTTTGCAGCGCAAACCGTTCATTCAGAAATTGCCCCAGCTTGTCCAGGATGGAAAACAGCCGGATCAGCGCGTTTTTATAATAATATAAATGCCGATGGTACTGCTCGCGCTCATCCGGCGGCATCCGGTCCACAACCATCGTATCAACAAGCTCGCCGTACCGCTTGGCCGCATATTGGCTTTGCTCCAGTTCGTCAATGGAACGCAGAAAGCTGCGGCTCCAGATCGCAAAGCGCTGCTCCTGTGTCGTCTGCCGCTCCTTCGGGATAAGCGTAAGCGCATGCATATAACGCCGGATCGCCTGATTCGCTTCCCGCAGCAGTCCCTCCTCTTTCCTCGGAGGTTCGTTGAATAATGCTCGTAACATATCGCACGCTCCATTCTCGCCTTATGCCGGGGTCTTCTGCTAGTATACCCCATGCATGCCGGGAACACTATGCCTGCCTTGCCCGGCCGCGGTTGCTCGCAAGCCAAGCCATCGTAAACGAAAGAACGAAAGGACCTTAGCGACCGCCGGCTCGCGGAGCATAAGGTCCTGCATGTTCATGAAGCGATGGCATTGGCATTCAAGGCTTGCCCTATTTGACCACTAGCACCGGAATCGGCGCATGCTGCACCACATTATGGCTGACGCTGCCGAGTACAAATTCACTTAATCCGCTCAGTCCCCGGCTGCCGATCACAATGACGTCCGAGCCTGCCTTCGCGGCATGCTCCAGAATGACTTTGGCCGGAGAGCCCTGCAGCGTGACGACCTCGACATGCGCTGCGCCGGAGCGGCTTGCATGAACCTTGGCGCGCTCCTCCAGCGCCTGGCTGTACTCGACCTCTTCCTTCTCCATCAAAGGCGGAGCGGCTACAAACGAATCGCCGACGACCAGCATCGGCCAGTTAAATACGTGCACCACCTGCAGCTTCGCCTCCGGACTCAGCGCGGCCAGTCTGGCCCCCGCCTCCAAGGCGCGCTCCGAAATTTCCGAACCATCGTACGCTACCAAAATGTTCGTGTACAGCATGCGGATTCCTCCCTTGATGTGCGATGTGCAATATGGATAGCCTTACGCAAAATATTCCTTCCAACGCGAATCGACCAGCTCCACGATGTCTTCCCGCGGGAACAGCTCGTCCGGATACCCCGGCTTCATCCGCGCATCAATGACGATCGGTACGCGGTATCCGATATGGTGGCGCTTGAGCTCGGCATCGGCATACATATCGGCCGCAGGGTTGAAGCGGGTGAATACGGTCCATAAAAAGGAGGTTTGTCCGGCGGCAATGGCCGTATCGTCTGCAAGAACAACAAGCGGCCAGTCGGCTAACTGTTCTCCTGCATCCCGGACAAGTCGGGCTCCCAGCTCCGGATCTTCGCTGAAGCTTGCGCCCGCGACAACGAGACAGCCGCGGCAGTACGGCGCGGCGCTGTGGATGCCGGGAAGCTGGCCGCTTTCATAGCTCGAAGGCAGCTTGCGTTTCGGCTCGCCGACGCCGAGCAGCACGGCCTTGCTGCCGTGGTTAAGCCGGTCTCCGGTGTAATCCAGCGTATCATGCGACGTCTTGTTGAAAATAAATAAATCCTGCTGCGGATCAAATCGCTCCAGCACCGTCTCCAGCAGCTGCGGGAAGTTGCTCAGCTCGACCGGCTGGTTGGTTACGATCAGAAACTTGGTCAATGTCAGCTGCCCTTCGCCAAGAATGCGGAAGGCGGTGGACAGCGCCTCGCGGCTGTAGCTTTCCCGCACGACAGCGGCCGCAAGCGGATGCACGCCCGTCTCCGCATACGCCCACAGCTCCTTGACGCCCGGCATCGCCATCGGGAAGGCCGGAGCAAGCAGCCGCTGCAAATATTCGCCCAGATAGTAGTCCTCCTGGCGCGGCTTGCCGACAATTGTCGCCGGGTAGATCGCATCCTTGCGATGCCACACATGGTCAACCTCGAACACAGGAAAATCATGAATCAGCGAGTAATAGCCAAAGTGATCGCCGAACGGGCCTTCCGGGCGGCGCACATGCGGCGGCACCTTGCCGCTGATCGCAAATTCCGCCTCGGCAATGAGCCGGTGACCGCCGCGCGGGTTTTCCACCAGCGGCAGCTTCTGGCCAAGCATCAGCGAGGTAAGCATCAGCTCAGGCAAATGCTCGGGCACCGGAGCAATCGCTGAAGCAATTAGCGCCGGCGGACCGCCCAGAAATACGGTCACCGGAAACGCCTCGTTGCGCAGCTCCGCTTCATGGTAGTGGAAGCCGCCGCCTTTATGAATTTGCCAATGCATCCCCGTCGTCTGCGCATCGTATACTTGCATCCGGTACATGCCAAGGTTATGGTGCTTCGTTTCCGGATGCTCGGTATACACAAGCGGCAGCGTCACGAACGGACCGCCGTCCTCCTGCCAGGACGTGATGACCGGCAACCCGGCAAGCGGCGCGTCTGCCTTGCACATCTGGAGTAAAGGCGCCGCATCCTGGCCGACCTGCTTCGTGCCGACCTTGAGCAGATCAAACAGCAGCTGACGCTGCTCCCAGATCGCCTTGGGCGTCGGCGGCAGCAGCGTATCCATCGCGCCGACGATTTGCTTCATCAGCTGCTCCGGCTTGGGGCCGAAAGCCAGATTAACGCGCCGCGCCGTCCCGAACAAATTCGTAACGACCGGGAAGGAAGCCCCTTTTACATTCGTAAACAGCAGCGCCGGTCCTTCCGCCTCGATGACGCGACGGTGAATTTCAGCAAGCTCCAGATTCGGGTCAACCGGCGCGGAAATGACCTGCAGTTCCTTTTCCTGTCGCAGCGCCTCCAGAAAAGTGCGTAAATTGGCAAACCTCATAGCTATGACATGCCCCCTGTATTCAAATTAAACCGTTTATCGTTCAAGAAGTCAGGTAAGTCCTTAATCCTTTAGATGGAGAACAAGGCCTACGGCAGCCTGTTTGCTCCGTAAGCCTTGACTTGCTGTCCGGCCGTATGCAGGGAAGCAATCGCTACATAACAAAGTAGACCGAATAAACATGAGATGAGCACCGCATGCAGCAAACTCGCCAGCAAATAAATATCGTAGCCGATCGCCAGCGTTACGAACCCGCCGCTCAAAATTTGCAGCAGTACAAGAATAAACGACATGCGGACAGTCCGGTACACCGCGCTGTCACGGCTAGCTTGTCCACGCACAAGCACAAACAAAATCAGCAGCGACACACCAAGCAAAGCCGCAGCGACACGGTGAATAAAAGCGACCGTTGTCGGCCCGGTCAGCTCGGGAATGACCTGGCCGTTGCACAACGGCCACCCGATACAGCCGCCCATCGCCTCGGTATGACGGACGAACGCGCCCAAATATACGACCACATAGCTGTAAACCCAAATTCCCCAGATCAACTGCCGGACGCCGCGAGTCAGCCGGGTGCCGTCGCCTCGATACATCGCGTCCCCGTAACGGGTAAAGACAAGATAAAGCAGCAGCGTAAACGCAAACGACATCAGCGAAAATCCGAAGTGCAGCGCGAGAATCGCCGACGATTGCGGCCACACAACAGCCATTGCGCCCAGCGCGGCCTGCAGCAGCGTGAAAAACATCGCGCCGCCGACATACCATTTCGCATCCTTCCGTCGGCTATACATGAAAACCAAAATCGTCGTTGCCAGCAAAATCAGGCCGACAACGCCCACAACAAAGCGGTGACTGTATTCAATCATTGATTCAATCGTATAAGCAGGTACAAATCTGCCATTGCACAGCGGCCAGTCATCCCCGCAGCCCCGGCCCGACTCCGTCTTGGTCACAAGCGCGCCCATCACGAGAATCAAAAACATGCCGAGCATGCTGGCAAGCGAGAGATTTTTCATTCTGCGTTCCATAGTCATCCGCTTCCCATCTGTTTTTTCGATTAAACGAACGTTCTTCTCATATTATAACGATTAATATAGGTCAATTCCATTCGGAATTGTTACAAAGCCATGAAAGAAGAAGCCCCGCCGCGCCTGATGCAGCTCGACTGGACTTCTCCCTGGTGCAGCTATGGTCCGGAGCTGTGGCTCCGTTCGTCTTACGAATTGACGGCGGCGGCTACCTCAACCGCACGGTCGAGAAATTGCTCGATCTCGTCTCTCGTCTTGCGCAGCTTGCTGACGAAGCGCACAAGCTCCTGGCCGTTGCGGAAGGCAATAAAGCTTGGAATTCCCAAAATGTTCAGCTCGCTGCACAGATCGGGAAGATCGTCGCGGTCGATATGAATAAGCCGCAGTCTGTCCTCGTACGCCGCTTCAATTTCCGGCATAAACGGATCAATGAAATGGCAATCCTTGCACCAGGTCGTCTTGAATACCGCTACAGTCAGCTTGTCATCTGCCACAATTTCCTTGAATCGCTGATCCGTTTTCACTTGTTCCATGAAGATCACCTCTTTCCCACTTATAACACCCCGATTTAGGGATGTCAATGATGAGCGAAATTGGTGATTTACAGTAATTCCTAAAAGTGATATCATAAAAATATCAAAATAATATGTAACCCAAAGGAGTGTCCTGACATGCAAGAAAAGAACCCTTGGATATGGAATGGTTTTATCGGTTTGCTAGTCCTCGTCCTCGTTGATGCTGTGGGCGTTTGGCTGCTCGTGCAGACGGAATCGCCGGTTATCGCTGTCGTTTTGATTCTTTTGAATGTGACCTTGTTGTCCGGTTTGACGATTGTGCAGCCTAATCAGGCGATGGTCATCACCTTCTTCGGCAGCTATGTCGGAACGCTTCGCAAAAGCGGAATCTGGATGACGGTTCCCTTCTCTTCCCGGAAGAAGGTGTCGCTGCGGGTCCGCAACTTCAACAGCGCCAAGCTCAAGGTCAATGATATTGACGGCAATCCGATCGAAATCGCAGCCGTTATTGTGTTCCGGGTCGTTGACTCGGCTAAAGCAACCTTCGATGTGGACAATTACGAGCAATTCGTGGAAATTCAAAGCGAAACCGCACTCCGGCACGTCGCAGGCAAATACCCGTACGATTCGTTCGAGGAAGGCGGCTACTCGCTGCGCGGCAATTCGGATGAGGTAGCGGCCCAGCTTTCCCGCGAGCTTCAGGAGCGGCTGTCGGTCGCAGGCGTTGAAGTGATGGAGGCGCGGCTTACCCACCTCGCCTACTCGACGGAAATCGCCAGCGCCATGCTGCAGCGGCAGCAGGCGACCGCCATCATCGCCGCCCGCACCAAAATCGTCGAGGGCGCCGTCGGCATGGTCCAGCTGGCGATCTCCCAACTGCAGGAGGAGGGCGTTATTGAGCTGGATGAGGAACGCAAGGCTGCGATGATCAATAACTTGCTGGTGGCGATTGTGTCGGATCGCTCGGCCAGTCCTGTGATCAATGCAGGAACGCTGTATTAGGTAACCGCCCATGGCTGGCAAAAAAAACTTCGCGCTGCGGCTGGACCCGAAGCTCTACGAGGCGCTCGAACGATGGGCGGCCGATGATTTCCGCAGCGTGAACAGCCATATCGAATATTTGCTGCGGGAGGCCGCAGCCCGCGCCGGTCGGCTCGGACCGCCTCGCCCCTCCTCCCGCGACCTGGACTCCGAGCCGCCCGGCCCGGCAAGCGACGGAGCCAAAGACAACGAGTAGATCGTTTTAAAAGCTCGGATGTGGTGTCTGGCATCTAAAATGACCTCTCTAAACGATGTTTCAACCAAGTGAATTTACGAAACGACTACTGGACCGGCTTCCTTACCGACGCAGCGCTGCTGAGACCCGCCCGGCACAGACCATTGCACCTGTCGCTTTGCAAAAGCAAGCCCCGAACGAGCCAGCTCAGCTGGACAGCCGTTCGGGGCTTGCTTGTTGTGCATTGTGACTGTGCATCCTCCCTCCGGATCGTCAGTGCATGAAGAGGGCTGAGACGCAGCCTCTGTCCGTTCAGCTACTGCCAGCAGGCATAACAACGCGGCCGCAGGGATAATCTAACAAAGGGCCCGGAACGCTTGCGCGCCCCGGGCCCTGTTTCATACCTTAGTTGACATGATGATTAATCGCGAGTAATATCTACCGTTTGCGTTTCCTGTGTCCAGGAAACCTTCGCCTTCATGCTTTCAGCTACGAAGCGAACCGGAACGTACGTGTTGCCGTCAACCAGCGTTGCAGCCTGCTCCAGCTCGAAGGCTTGACCATTTACCGTCGCCTGCTTACTGTCTAGCGTCAAAATCGCTACATTGCCTGTCAGCGGGTCCGTAATGTGTACTTGCTTGGTTGCTGCGTCCCACTTCACTTCAGCGTCAAGCTGCTCGGTAGCGAAGCGCACAGGTACCATGACGGTGCCATCCTGGTTATACGGCTGCGGCAGGAAGCTCCATGTTTCTGCGCCAGCTTCCGGAATTTGCATGCTGATCGCTTTTTTCGTGATCTTCAGCTCATTCTTCAGCAGCTTATACAGCTCGGATTGCGGGTCAAGCGAGCCGACCAACCTGCTTGCGGTCAATCGGCCGGAATCGCCCAGCCAGTTGATGACGCCGCCGGAGACGTCCACTTTATCCATGGTGACCGGCTTATTGATGTCCCACATGTCGCTGGTTGCCGTAACCTTGAGCGACTTCAGACCATGCTGCTCAGAGTTCGGGAACTGCAGCTGCAGCTCTGCAGACGATTTGCGGGCGAAATGATCTTTGTCCAGATAAATGTCCATGCTGAGCGACTGCTTGTCATTCAGCACATCGTTAAGCGAGCTGCCGTCAGCGCCTGGAGCCGACATCGTTTCGATCGTTTTGTCATAATCGGCGAGCAGCGTCTGGATTTGCGTCTTGAGGAACGTATGGATAAATTCAACGGCCAGCGTCTTGTTTTCCAGGAATGGCGTAATCTGATCCCTCGTCATGCCGCCTGCTCCCTCCGGCTGGGACGCCTGCGCCGCCTTCATGCCTTCCTTGATAAACGGCACGTACAAATCGTAAAGAACCGCGATAAATTCCTTAAAGCCCTGCTCGTCCTTGATTACATTTTCGAGGAAGCCCTTCACCAAGCCGGTCAGCTCGCTGCCCTTCAGCTCCATATGCAGCTTGTCGGTTGCGACGGATTCACCGTTAACCGTAATTGTGGCCGTTTCGGCGGAGATGACCCTCGGATTCGGGAAGTTATTCGTGAAGAAGCCAACGAGCTTCGGCATTGAATCAACAGCCTTCAATTGCAGGTCCTTAATCTGCGTCTGCAGCTCTGCGGTCAGCATGGAGCCCATCAACGGGTTATTTAACGGAGCCGCCGTTTGGATCACAATCGGTTTTTTCGCACCCTCGATCTTGATCACATACTCCAGATCGGTAATCGACATATGGAACGGAATCTTTACGGCTCCATAGCTGATTGTTCCTTTGGCCGACGCCTTCATCATACTTTCCTGCTTGGCATCGGTAATGTCGATTTTAACCAGCTTGAGCAGATCCATCACGTTCTTCTGCTCAGCGGTCAACGCGGCCGCCGGGTCCTGCGCCAGCTCCACCGTAATACTCGAAGTGGATTGCGACGACTTGATCGCATACATATTCGATATCGCTTTATTCACATCTACGTTCCCGACAGGCACACAGCCTGCCAATCCAACTGCCAGCGCTGACGCCATAAGGCCAGCCTTGAGATTCCAACTTCTTTTCTTCATATCCTACCTCCTGAATAAGGTTATGTAAGCATGAGTCCCGCTTGTTATATACGCAGCAGGACGGTAAAATGTTTCACTTATTCCGGAAATTCAGGAAACATTCGTTGATTAATCTTCTAAATTTTCACACAGGAAGTGACGTTATGAAACACGAGCCTGCTTCAGCTTCCGCTTGGCAGAGCGCCGCAGTCGCGGCGGGAAAGCTTGTCCGACGGGTCGGCGACTGCGTCCAGCGCTTGCTTCACGCCCCGATACGCCTAGCCGCCCGGCTGACCTCTTCGTCTGCCGGAGCGGCCATCACGGTCGATGCGGCTGACCGGCGAAAACTGGCGGCACATTGCCGCTGGAAGCTCGCTCTGGCCCCACACGGGCCTTCAGGAGCTGCCGCCCGGAAGCCGCTCGGCTGGGAGGAGCGCTCTCTGCTGGCACGCCTCATCGCGGAACGCGACGCCAGCAACCGCAACAACCTGACCCGCACCGCTACCTATTTGCGGGTGTACCGCGACCGCCCCGAGCTGCACTGGGCGCTGCTTGCGCATCTCGTCTCGCGTAACGGCGGCTGGAGTATGACGGATCTGCGCGGTGAATTTGTGCCGCTGCTGCTGAACCGCGAGCAGCGCGCATGGGTGTTCGGCTTTCTGGAACGGGCGAATGCGCTGATTTTCCGGGACGCTTACCCGCAGCTGCTGTTGTATGAAGCGAGCCTGCTGGCGCGCCGTCCGCTGTTTCATCTGCTGCCTGAGCTGGGCGTGTCCGCCTTGATGCGGCCGCTGTGGGAGCAATTCTGGGAAACGCGCAGCTCCTCACTGTTAACGATCGGGCTCATTATCAATGAGCAGCATTACATTGAAGAACGTGTCGTGCGCAACCCCGCCTACCGGCAGCAGGTTGTCGACACGCTGTTTTTCCAGCTTCAATCGCTGCTGCAGCTGAACCAGGTGGTGTTTCCTTACTTGTGCGACGGCGAGTGGCGGCTGGCCGGACTTGCTGTGGAAAGCTTCAGCAGTCTCAACGAGCGAATCGGCGTCGGCAAGCAGCTGTACGCGATGCTGTTTGCCGTCCCCGACGTACACGCCGGCGCGGTCCGCTTCGCCTACACCCGGCGTCATACCGGCTCCCGCGCCGACTATTGGCCGCAGCTGTTTGCGCCGGTACGCGAGGGGCCTCCGCCGCGGCGCGGGCAGCTTCGCGAAAAGCTGGACGGCCTCCGGCTGCAGCCCGGAGCCGCGCGGCTGTTCAGTCCGGCGCTGACCGCAGTCTGGCCGGACCGTCCGGTCGCCCCGCCAGAGCCGGGCGACTGGTTCCGGGACTTGTCCGCGCTGAAGGATCTTGGCGACATCCCGCCTCCGGCCGCCTATGACCTCACCGACGCTTACGGCCGCGGCTTGAAAAGGATCGAGCTGGCCGCGCTGGCCGGCGAGCTGTTTGTGTAGCCGGGAACGGGGCAGAGACACGGCGTCATCGGCAGCCGTATAGGAAGAAAACCTCTGGTGAGAACTTCTGACGGGATGAGATGTTTAGAAAAGCGGCAGATACCGGTACTATAGCAAAAATCCGGGCCGGAGCCTCACTAAGCTCCAATCCGGATTTTTGCTGTACGGGAGGACTGACCTGGCCCGCGTTATCGCTGCAGCTTACGATTTCGACGAAGGCAGCCTGGACAGCAGCGGCTTTAGCAATTTGCGCAGCGGACCCGGCAAGCTGTTCAAGTCCTTCAGCGTCATCACGCGCGTCGCAAACAACAGCACGACATACAACATGCCGACCGCGCCGCAGACGACAACCGCCTGCACAAAAGCATTGGCCCGAACGGCCGCAAACGGCTGGATATACGCCTCGGCCGCCGTATCCAGCAGCAGTCCTCCAGCCGCCACAAGCGCTGTCGCCACGGCAAGTCCCAGCCAGCGGCGTGCTGCAAAGATGCGGAAGGGCACAGCCCGGTGCAGCACCTGTAAATTAATGAAAGCCATTAAAATAAAACATAACGCGGTGGCCGCGATAATGCCATAAATCCCCCACACTGGGGCCAGCACAAAGCTCAGCGCCAGCTTGGCCGCAATGCCGACCACGACGCCAAGCACCAGCGGCCGCATCCGTCCCATCCCCATCAGCACGGCGCCTGAGGTTTGCATCATGATCTGGAAAATGGCCGAAACGGTCAGCGCCGCGATCATCGGTCCCGCATGTTGGGCGACAATCGCTGACTCCGTCGCATTGCCGAAAATAAACGCGTTAAGCGGCGTTGCGCCAAGCGCAATGACGAGCACCATCGGCAGCCCGGAGAGCAGCGAAAGCTGCAGCACCTTCGACGTCTGCGCCGATACCTGCTTCATATCACCCTGCGAAAAAGCGCCGGAAATAATCGGCACGATGGACTGGCTGAGCGCCACGGCCAAAATAATCGGAATACCGGCCAGCGACTGCGCCCGGCCTGTCAAAATCCCCAGCAGCTCACGCGCCCCTTGCTCCCCGGCCTGATCCTTGAGCAGCAAAGTCACAATCGAGGAGTCGATCGTGTAGATCAGCGTTACGGTCATCGAGAAAATGACGATCGGCACGGACAGCCGGAACAGCTGCGCATAAATCGCACGGAAGCTCAGCGGCGCGGCGGTCGGCAAAGCCGGGCGGCCGGCAGCTCCCGCCGCCGGCGTACTACCAGGCTGTCCATTAGCGGAACGTCCCTGCGCCGCGGCTGCCGGCCGCGAGCCAACAGGCGGCTCCGCTGCAGCGTCCATCCCGGCCGCTGCTCCGTGCGCCGCGGCGCTGCGCTCGCTCCGGTCACGCCGCCGCAGACGCAGCGTGTAATACAGCATCACGACGGCCGCAGCCACGCTGCCCATCACGCCGCCGAAGGAAGCGCCAGCCACCGCCACATCCAGGCTGTGGCTGAGCAGCAAATACGCGAGCGCCACCGAGGTCGCGACGCGGAAAATTTGCTCGATGATCTGGGAGATTCCGCCCGGCATCATCATTCGCCGACCCTGGAAATACCCCCGCATGATCGCGATCAGCGGGAACAGCAGCAGCGCAGGCGCAATCGCCTGAATCGGCAGCGTCGCCTGCGGGTTCAAAATGCTGTGCGCAAAATAAGGCGCGCCCGCAAACATAACCGCTGTCATCACGACGCCGGCGACAACGGCAAACAGCAGGGCGGCCCGGTAAATCCGGTCCGCCTCCTCATGCCGTCCGAGCGCCGTCCGCTCGGAGATCATTTTGCTCAGCGCGCTCGGAATGCCCGCTGTAGCCACCACCAGCAGCACGGAGTACAGATTAAAGGCGATACCGTACGCCGCCATCCCGATATCTCCGAGCAAATAAACGAGCGGGATGCGCTGTACGATGCCAAGCGCCCGTGCCACAAGCGCCGCCAGCGTCAAAATTAGCGTTCCCTTTACTAATGAATCTCTGGAATCCTTCGCCAAGCCTAGTCCCTTCTTCCTGATCCGTTCCTTGTCCGCTGTACGACTCCGGCAGGAAGGCGCACGATGCGGCCTGCATGATGACAAGCCTTGTGAAACACGTTATGTATAACGTACAACCCAGATGATAAACAGCACAATCATGAGCCCCTGCAAAATAACCTTGATAACGAGACCGGAAAAAAATCCGACCAGCGCCCCAAGTCCGGCGCGCAGCGATTGGCGTATCGGCGTGCCGACCACCAGCTCGCCCGCTACCGCACCGAGAAATGGCCCAGCGATAAGCCCGACAACCGGGATGACAAACGGCCCAATGATCAGTCCGATCGTACTGCCGATCACAGAGGCCCGATTGCCGCCGAACTTTTTCACCCCGAGGGCGCTGACTAAATAATCGGCGATCATCAGCACCGCGACCAGCGTTGTTTGCAGCAGCCAAAACCAGACGCCGAACGGCTCAAAGCCGATCATCCAGCCATAGACAAAGAAAGCGGCGTAAATTGCCAGCGCTCCCGGCAGCACCGGGTACACGGCTCCCGCCATGCCAACCAGAAATAATACGATGATGATGACCCAAGCGGTAATAATCAACCCGGCTCCTCCTCTTTGCTCACACCGTCCGGCCCCATCTGCGCGCAGCCGAGTTCTCCAACAACACCGGCCTCGCCAGCAGCATCAGCACCAGCGTCACCTTCGCCCCCGACTTAACCCCGCTTACGCAAGCGCATGCTCGCGAATAATTTTGGCGACCCCATGCTCTTCATTCGACAATGTGACTACATCAGCCAATTCCTTCACTTCGTCCTGGGCATTGCCCATCGCCACGCCAAGTCCGGCTTCCCGAATCATCGCAATGTCATTTTGACTGTCGCCCATTGCGATCACCTCGGACATCCCGAAGCCATACAGCTCGCACAGCGTCTGCAGCCCGGTCGCCTTGTTGACGCCGCGCGGGTTCATCTCGATATTACATGGATGCGAATTCGTAATTTCATACAAGCCGGTGCGCTCCAATTGCTCGCGCATCGCCTGCAGCGCCTCCAGATTTTCGGTATAATAGCCGAACTTCAGCCATTCCCGATCCTCCAGCTTGCCGACATTCACCCATGTTTCCTTATTGAAAATGCCGCTGACGGAATACGCCCAAAACCACGGATCGTACTGCAGCGCCAGCTCGTGCATCTGACGGATTTGCTCCGCCTGCAGCGTGTGCCGCTCCATCAGCTCGTCAGGCGTCCGCCACACCTCGCCGCCGTTAACCGTCACAAGCGGCGAATGCAAGCCAAGCTCGACCGCATACGGCAGCGCATTTTGAATGCCGCGTCCCGTAGCGAAGACAACCTTGATGCCTGCATCCTCCGCAGCCAGCAGAGCTGCGCGGTTTTCAGCCGAGATCGTTTTGTCTTCCGTCAGCAGCGTTCCATCCATATCTAGCGCGATCAACCGGTAACGTCCCATTGCAAGCATCAGCTCTCTTTCTTGTGGCGTATTGTTTCAAACCATAGCCTGCTATTAAACGTGGGCCAGCGCACGAACCTTTTCTTCCTTCAAATACGTCGAATGCCACAAGGCAAACATATAAACCGTCCAGATGCGACGGGCGTAGTCGCCCTTCCCGCTCCGGTGACCGTCCAGCATCGCCCGCACCGCATCCATCCGGATAAAGTCCTCGATGCCGCTACCCTCGATCTGCTCCAAAATGTCGGTCCCCCGCTGCCCCTTCATCCAGTCGCGCATCGGCACCGGAAAGCCCAGCTTCGGACGGTTCAGGATAAAGTCGGGAATGACGCCTTCCATCGCCTTGCGGAATATATACTTGGTTGTGCCTTCCGCGATCCGGTGCTTGACCGGAATCCGTCTGGCGACCTCGTACAGCTCGACATCCAGAAACGGCACCCGCAGCTCAATGGAATGCGCCATCGTCATTTTGTCCGCCTTCATCAATATGTCGCCGGGCATCCACAGATTCATATCAATATATTGCATCCGTGATACCGGGTCCAGGTGCCGGCTGCGGTCATAAAACGTCTTCGCAATTTGCAGCGGATTCCGGTAGGAGCGCAGCAGCTCGCGGTCCGCGTTCAGCAGCTCGGCTTTCATCTCTTCCGTGAAAATTTTGGCATTGCCGAGGAAACGCTCCTCCAGCGGCGTCGTGCCGCGCAGCACATAGTTGCGCCCCTTGAATCCGGCAGGCAGCAGCCGGGCCAGCGCATGCATCATCCGCTTGACGCCATGCGGCAGTCGGTCGAGCGGCGCGAGCGCCTGCGGCTCGCAATAGATCCGGTAACCGCCAAACAGCTCGTCGGCTCCTTCACCCGACAACACCACGGTCACCTCGCGGCTTGCAAGCTGGGCGACATGGTACAAGGCAATCGCCGACGGATCGGCGACCGGCTCATCCTGATGCCACACAGCGCGCGGCAGCGTGGCGAAGTAGTCCTGCTCCGTAATGATCTTCTCGTGATGCTCCGTATCAAGCGCCTGCGCAGTCTGCCGCGCAATGACCGTTTCGTTGCTCGCGCCCTCGAAGCCAACCGAAAACGTCCGGATCGGTTCGATGGAACGCATCAGACTGGCGATTGCCGTGGAATCAATGCCGCTCGACAGAAAGCAGCCCCGCTCCACATCGCTTTGCATATGATGAATGACCGAATCGCGCAGCGTAGACCGGATTTGCTCGATGCCATCCTCCAGCTTCATGCCCTCGTCGGGCTGCAGCATCGGGTCCCAATATTTCTTAATGGACATCTGTCCATCATAGCTGACCGTTACCGTATGCCCCGGCGGCAGCTTGTGCACGCCGCGGAACATCGTATCCGGCTCCGGCACGTACTGGAAGGTCAAATAGTTAAGCAAGCTTTCGCGCTGTACCTCGCGTGTCAGTCCGGCGGCCAGCAAGCTTTTGATCTCCGAGCCGAACAGAAACTTGCCGCCGTCCTTGTAATAATAAAACGGCTTGATGCCAAACTGGTCGCGTGCGCCAAACAGCTTGCGCTGACGCTTGTCCCAGATGACAAAGCCAAACATCCCGCGCAGTTGCTCCACACAGGCTTCGCCGAATTCCTCATACAGATGGACAATGACCTCCGTATCGGTATGGGTCTTGAATACATGCCCCTTGCCCTGCAGCATGTCACGTAAATACTTATAGTTATAAATCTCGCCGTTAAACGCAATCCAGACCGTATCGTCTTCATTGGCCAGCGGCTGATGTCCTTCCTTAATATCAATAATCGACAGGCGCCGGAAGCCCAAACCGATCCGGTTATCGCTCCAAAATCCGATGTCATTAGGCCCGCGATGTACGATGCAATCTGTCATGCTCGTCAGCAGCTCCCGGGACGGCTCCCGATCTTCAAAATACATCACGCCCGTAATCCCGCACATAACTGGTAATCCCCCTCTTACCGCGTCGCTAACGCGAATCAATCGTTGATACATCAGTATACCACAAGTTTAGAGGTTTCTGTAATGGCTCGCTTCGCTCGCGTAACTTGAAGTTACATAAGAAAAAAGCCCCTCTGTGGGGGCGAACTCTCATCTAGAGCCCAAGCTCATGCCTTGCGACTTAGCTCCTCAAGCTGGGCAAGCGACAAACCGGTGACTTCAGTAATGGTCACACGATCCACACCTTTTTTCAGCAGGTTAAGCGCGACCTCCTCCTTGCCTTTGAGAACACCTTGAACGATGCCTTGTTCGATTCCTTGTTCAATTCCTTGCTCGATTCCTTGTTCAATCCCCTGCTCAATCCCTTGCTCAATTCCCTGCTCAATGCCCCGCTGCAGCGCCTTAAATTCAAAACCCGCGAATTCCTTCTCAAATCTCGATATCATCGCCCTAACCTCCCCTGGCTGCTCATATTGATCCATTAGCTCGCCAATCCTCCGTCGGCTTGCCTCCGTCAAGCCGTCATGTGTCACCAGCTTGATCCAGGTGCGAAACAACGGAAATATATCCCCATGCATCTGTTCCAATGTATCGCTCAGCTGCTCCAATTGCCCCACAAACTCATAGATGCTCCGTTTCCGTTCCAGCAAAAAGATGGAGCCGATGAAATTCGACAGTTCCAGCAGCTTTTCTTCGTTATACGTGTGTACATCAATCAATATATAGCGAAAATTAAGCAATTCATCTCCGAACCATTCATGGCCTGCTAACGTCTCCCGAAAACTGTGCGCGGCTGTCCATTCCGCCTCACCGTTGTACAACACCAATGGCACAATCGCAGGCAGCCGGAACTCCTTTCGTTTAGCAGCCTTCCTCTCGGTGTTTTTCAACACGTCCCGCCAAATCTCCATCATATACTGCAGCAGCCGATACGGCATCTGGAAATCTACTTTAGATTGGAGCTCCAGCAGCACATAGAAAATAATCTCCCTATCCTGTAGCTGCAGCCGGTACACCAAATCTGACTCCTTCTCACGAAAGTCCGTCAAAATGTACGATTTGTCTACCTTCGTCAGCTGCTCCTCGTCAATTCGCTGTACCCAGCTGCGACTTACAAAGCTTTGTAACAGCTCCAGAAACACGCGCTTGCTTGAAAGCAAAAATTTGTACGCCTTATCATGCTGATGATGGATAGCCGCATCACGCTCCAGTAAAGACGATTCTTCCTGTCTTTCCAGTATACGTTATCCTTATCGGAAATGAAACATTTGTTCCGTATACCAGCTGAATTCAAACTTATAAGAAAGCTGCGGTTCGAAGTACGTTCGACGAACATTCTGATATCACAAGAAAATGTTACCCGCGACCTTTCAAGGATGCGCAACATAAAAAAAACTCCGAATATCCGCGCAACGCGCAGGTTCGGAGGTTTTGAAGCTCAGGCAGCCAGATCTCTGGCGTGCTGGCTTTGCTTAAGCTTGCGCCAGACGATGCCGTGCGAGGGCGAGAGCAGGAAGGCGATCACAAACAGCACGCCCGCCACCGAAATCATGCAGCCAGCAATGGAGGCGTCCAGAACGACGGCCAGCCAGTAGCCAAGCACCGCGCTCAGCACGCCGATCGCCATGCTGTACACGATCATCAGGCCGAGTCGTTCCGTCAGCAGGTACGCAGTGGCCGGAGGCACGACAAGCATGCCCACCACCAGAATCGCGCCGACGCTTTCGAAGGAAGCAACCGTTGTAACCGACACCAGTCCCATCAACAAATAATGGAAAAAAGCAACAGGAATGCCGATTGCCGCAGCCATCGCCGGGTCGAAGGCGCACAGCTTGAACTGCTTGTAGAATAAGCTGAGCACGATCAGGCTGAGGGTCAGCACAATGCCGAGTCCCCAGACCGCCTTCGGTCCGATGTCCACGCCGAACGCTTGGAGCGTATCCCACGGCACTTGAATAATTTCGCCGTACAACACGCAATCAAGATCAAGATCGACCTGCCGGGTGTACAGGCTGACCAGGACGACGCCCACTGCAAACAAGGCGGTGAATACGACGCCGATCGAAGCATCCGACTGCACGCCGCTCTGGTTGAACCATTGAATGAGAAAAACGGTAATGAGTCCAACGACCGACGCTCCGAGCATCATAAATAACGAATCGCGCGAACCGCTGAGCAGGAAGGCGATGACGATGCCAGGCAGCACGGAATGGCTGATCGCATCGCCGATCATCGCCATTTTACGAAGCACGAGAAAACAGCCGAGCAGCGCGCAGGAGCAGGCTACGAGCGATGCGGTTAATATAATCCAGAAATCATTCATAGCCGCCCCTCCTCTCTGGCTCCTTGCGCCGAATGAACGGCTACGCGCTCCTGGGACAGCTTCAGCTCATCCAGCACCGTCCGTCTGACGGCCAGCCGTTCGAGCAGCCTGGCCGCCAGTCCGCGGCGCGGCGCAAACAGCACGGACAGTACAAACAGCGCAGTTGCGGCCAATACGCTTAACGGCCCGGTCGGCAAATTGCTGCCCATCCCGCTGATCAATGTGCCGACGAAGCCGCTGATCGCCCCGAACACCCCGGACAGCACCACCATCACCCCGAGCTTCTCCGTCCAGTACCGGGCGGAAACGGCCGGTGTAATAAGCAGCGCGGACATCAGCACAACCCCGACCGCTTGAATCCCGACAACAACGGCGACAACGATCAGAAACATCATAAATTGATCAAGCGCAGCCACCGGCAGCCCGATTCCTTTGGCAAAGCCGGGATCAAAGCTGAGCAGCTTGAATTCCTTGAACAGCAGCGCGCAGATAGCCACCAGCACCAGCGCGACAACCGCCATCGTCACGACATCCGTCAGCACCATCGAGGCCGCTTGACCAAACAAAAACTTGTCAAGCCCGCTCTGGTTGCCACTGCCTCCATGTTGAATTTTCGTCAGCAGCACGATGCCGACACCGAAAAATACCGACAGCACAATCCCAAGCGCTGAATCCTGCTTGATACGTGAGTTCCGGGTGACGTACCCGATGCCGAAGGTCGCAATCAGACCAGCCGCCGCCGCCCCGATCAGGAAGAAAAAAATCGACTTGGAGCCGGTCAGCATAAAGGCAATACATACGCCGGGCAGCGCGGCATGCGCCAGCGCATCGCCCATCAGGCTTTGCTTGCGCAAATAGGCGAAGCTGCCGAGCACTCCGCTGCTCAGACCAAGCAGCATACTGCCGAGCAAAATCCATTGGGCGTTCGGATCACCCAGCAATCGAACCAAATAGTCCAGCATCCCGCTCACCTCGAACTGACGATCACGGCGTCATCATCCTGCTGCAGCAAGGTGAGCCGTCCGCCATAGGTTTGTTGCAAATGCTCCCGGGTAAACCACTCCGCCGTAGGTCCGATCCCCATCAGTTCCACATTAAGCAGCATCACCCAGTCAAAGTATTCCTTCACCGTCGCCAGATCGTGGTGAACGACCAGCACGGTCTTGCCTTGCTTCTTCAGCTCATTCAGCAACGTAATAATCGCCTTCTCCGTCGCCGCATCGACGCCGACAAACGGCTCATCCATAAAGTACAGCCGCGCATCCTGCGCCAGCGCGCGCGCCAGAAAAATACGCTGCTGCTGTCCGCCCGACAGCTGGCTGATCTGCCGTCCGGCGAAGTCGGCCATGCCGACCTTCTCCAGACAATCGAGCGCATATTCCCGCTCCCGCGCGCCAGGCCGCTTGAACCAGCCGAGATGGCCGTAGCGTCCCATCATCACGACATCCAGCGCGCTCGTCGGGAAATCCCAATCGACCGATTCGCGCTGCGGCACGTACCCGATCAGCTTGCGCTGCTCCTGATACGGACGCCCGAAAATGTGAACCTGCCCGGTCACCTTGGGGATGAGTCCCAGCGTGGCCTTGATCAGCGTTGATTTACCCGCTCCGTTAGGGCCGATAATCCCGATCAGCTTGCCGTCCGGAATCGTCAGCGAAATATCGCGCAGCACCGGCTTTTTCTGATAGGCAACCGTCAATCCTTCTATACGTAGAGGCGCATGTTGTTTTGCCATCGTGCTTACACCTTGCTTTCCGAATTTATTTAAGTGCCTTGACAATCGTATCTACATTGTGTCGGACCATCCCGATATACGTGCCCTCCGGCGTGCCTGCCTCGCCCATCGCATCGGAAAACAGCTCACCGCCGATTTTCACCTCATGCCCTTGCTTGGCCGCCCCCTGAATGACCGCTTCAATCGACTTCTTCGGCACGCTCGACTCCACGAAGACAGCCTTGATCCGGTTCGTCACCAGATAGTCGCGCAGTGTGCTTACGTCCTTCGAACCGTATTCCGACGCCGTGCTGATGCCTTGCAGCCCCATCACCTTAATGCCATAGGCTTTTCCAAAGTAACCGAAGGCGTCATGCGCCGTCACGAGCACCCGCTGACCTTCCGGAATCGAAGCGATCTGGTTCGCGGCGTATTGGTCCAGCTCCTTCAGCTTGGCAATGTAGGCTTCCGCCTGCTGCTTGTAATCGGCGGCGTGAGCAGCGTCATGCTTCACCAGCTCGGCCAGCACCGTTTCAGTTGCGGTCGTCCACAGCTTGACGTCAAACCAGACGTGCGGATCATGAGTGCCTGAACCGTCATCGACGATCAGCAGCTTCGACTCCGGAATGTCGCGGGTGACGGCAACGGTCGGCTTTTCCTTGCCGATGTTCTCGAAAATTTCCGTCATCTTCCCCTCAAGATGCAAGCCGCCGTAGAAGATCAGCTCGGCGCTCTCCAGCTTGCGGACATCGCCCTGCGACGCTTTGTACAGATGCGGGTCAACGCCCGGCTTCATCAGCGCCGTTACCTGCACATGCTGGCCGCCGACCTGCTCCACGATGTCCGCGATCATCCCGATCGTCGTGGTGATCTTGATCTTGCCGTCTCCGCCCGCGCCAGCCGGCTTCGCTCCGCTGCCGCAGGCAGCCAGCCCGACCGCCAGCGCCAGTACAAACAAAGTCATGACGAAGCGCCTCATCGGAGCCGACAGCTTCCTCCTGCTCTTGCTACTTGCCATTAACATGAAATCCCTCTCCTCTTCTCCCTCAAATCATATGTGCTGGTGATGTATATGGTGCCTAAAAGTTGTCTTAGACCTCATTTGTTGGCCTGAACAACATTTCTTTCCCTAGTGACTATAAGTTTATTATAGACAATAAAGTTTCCTTTGTGCAACATTTATTTTATGCATGACCAAAAAGCGCCTGCAAGCGGATCACTGGATCCGTCACAGACGCTTCTGGTCCAACCTGCCGACATTCCAGCATTTCGACATCTAAAAAGGTAACCGCTCATTTTCGTGCGCACAGACACTCCTGGGCACGTGAGCGCCTCAAGCTGACGTTACGGATTCGCACCGACGGCTGCGCCCGCAGCCTGACCGGCCGCCGCATCCGTCGGCTTCTTCGGCACACCGTCCAGCCCGTAATAGAAATCGTAGGCGTCAAAAATTTTGCGCGCAATCGGCGCGGCGCCGTAAGAGCCATAGCCGCCCTCCGGCACAACAACAGCAACCGCCAGCTTCGGCTTGTCGATTGGGGCAAACGCGATAAATACCGCGTTGTCGATCTCCTTATTGCCCGCGACCCGCTGGGTCGAAGTGCCTGTTTTGCGGGCAACCGGATATTTGAAATCGTCGAAGCCGCTGACTTTTACATCCGCCATGCCCTTGAACACCGCATCCCAGTATTCCTTCGGAAACTCCGTCTTATCCAGCACAACCTTCTGATCGAAGGACTGAATCGGATCTCCGTTATACGACTGGATTTTATCCACAAGCAGCGGCTTCAGCCGCTCGCCTCGCGTTGCCAGCGTCGTCACGTATTGGGCAAGCTGCATCGTCGTATACTTTTCGTTTTGCCCCCAGGAAGCAAACACCATCCGCTGCTGGTGGGACTCCTTCGTATTGGTCAAATATTCGCTGATGCCCGGCGATTCATTGCGCAGACCGGTTTCCGTCAGAATGCCCATGCCGAATTTGGCCATATAGGAATCCCAAATCTCAACGGCCTTCTCTCCCTTGAGCCGGTGCAGCTCATAGCCGATCTTGGCCGACATGAACGTATTGGACGAATACTGAATCGCCTTGGTTGCGTTAATCGGTCCCCATGCCCGGCCGTCGGAATTGGACACCTTGGCGCTGTTGTCCTTGCCGTAGTAAAAAATCCCGCTGTCGTTGTAGGTTGTATTCAAGCCAAACAACCCTTCCTTCAGCCCGATCAGCACGGACAGCGGCTTGATGACGGAACCGACATAAACGATGGATGTCGGATGCTTGTTGCGTTCCTCCGCCGTCGGATAATCCGGGTAAGCAGTCGTGATCGTGCCGTTATTGATAAACGGCTGAATTTGCAAATATTGCGCGTTTGTTTTTATGCCGCCCGCCCATACCTTCGGGTCGTAGTCCGGCATGCTCGCCATTGCGACGACCTTGCCTGTCTCTACCTCCATCGCAACCGCATAACCGGCTACCGCATTCCGGCCACGGCCGATATACGGGTCGTTGCGTACAGCGGGGCTTTTCAAATAAGCCAGATGATCCATAATCGCCTTCTCGGTGATGCTCTGGATATCTTTATTGATCGTCAGGTACAGGTTATTGCCCTTCGTCGGCGGCGTAACCTCCGCTTGCCCGATAATTTTATTAAGCGCGTTAACCGGATAGGTCTTGGTGCCGTTTGTGCCCCGCAGCTCCTTCTGATACATGAACTCGATGCCGTCATATCCGACGTATTCGGTATCCATGTAGCCCTCGGTCGTCGTTTTGTCCTGATAAAAGGACAGCCCGTTTTTCGGCTCTCGCGCTTGCGAATATGGCCGCATGTAGCCGACTAGCTGGACGGCCACCGGCTTCACCGGATCATACGTCCGGATGCTTTCCTCCGTAATCTCGATCCATTTCAGCTCGTCGCGATGCTCCAAAATAAAGGCCATTTCGTTGTTGGACAGATCGGTTTTGATCCGCCGCGGCACGGAATTGTAGCTCGGCCGCTTCTCCGTATCGGCTCCGTTCAGATCATAGCCTACGTCCATCTCTTTGATAATTTCGTCGGCCGTCAGCGGAGCCTCGCCTTCCCGCTGGTTATCCGCGAAAATACCCGCCAGCCGATGGGCCAGCGCGATGACCTCCTCCTTCGGCTGCTGCTGCTCGATGCGGAAGTACAACGACTGCACCGGCACCGTATAAGCGAGCGGAGCGCTTTGCCGGTCGAAAATATTGCCGCGGATCGGCGGAATCGGCGTAGCCGCGTTATTGATTCTCTGCTTCTCTGCCAGCAGCTCCTTCCCCTTGACGAATTGAAGGTTGGCCAACTGGACGATCAGCACCGAAAACAGGAAAAACGTAATAAAGAAAAAAATATTAATCCGGAAGGTGAACGTACGCCGCTTGCCCGCCTCCTGCTTGGAGTGGTCTTCCATGTTGATCGACTTCTTCATTGCCGCGCCATTGTCTCCTTTCAAGTCAGCTCAGGGCGGCTGTCCTTCTCCGCTAGAGCAGCTCTCTGAGCGAATGAATGCCGGCGCCGTCGTGGTAGTCATACCGTTTGATTTTGATTGCGTCAATTCCGGCCTGGGCAGGCGCCCAAATATCATTGCGGTCATGGTCGCCGATGTACAGCACTTCGTCGGCCTGCAGCCCGCTCAGCTCCAGCGCCAGCCGGAAAATGGCCGGGTCCGGCTTCTCCAGCCCGACCTCGGTCGAAACGAGCACGTGCTCGAAAAAGTGCAAAATGCCCTTCTGCTCCAAAATGGACTTCAGCGTCGGCGCAAAATTCGAAATGACGCCCAGACGGTAGCCGCGCCGCTGCAGCTCGGCAAGTGTTTCCTTGACATCCTCGAACAAGGAATAGTTGGCCGGCGCCGTGAACAGGTCGTACAGCTCATGGCAGCAGGCATGAATCTGCTCCTCGGTCCAATTTTCACTCTCCACGCCAAGCTTCCGCAAAATATAATGATAGACCTCTATCCAGAACGTCCGGTCGGACTCTGGCGAGCAGGCCGTAAATTCGCCAAGCTGCTTCCCGTAATACAACAGACGAAATGCCTCGGTAAAAAGTTCACCGACCTGTTCTTCCCCGCGGTGAAGCGATCTCGCCGCCAAATGCTGCTGCATTATAACACGGGCAGCCGGAATCGTCAGCAGCGTATCGCCAACATCGAAATAAATCGCTTTATATGCAGACAGAGCTTTATTCATCGTAAAATTCCTGCCTTTCCACACCGCCCAGCCGCCATCAGGCGCCTGAACGCGTGCTTCTCTGTTTCTCTCCAGTGTACCATAAATCCGCGAACCAGGAAAAAGCCGACATCCGTCAAACGGATCATCGGCGGTCAAGCTCAAGCATCCTTGATATGTGTCTCATGAAAGCCGGGCGGGTTAAACCAGTTGCCTCCGCTGGCCACCCACGTTGAATCCAGCGGCACCCAGATCGACTTGTCGGCCAAGTACACCTCATTCCACGCATGCGGGCCATAGCTGCCCTTGCCGTCATAGCCCAGTCCGGTCACCACCTTGACATTAAGGCCGACCGCGCGGGCCATCACCGCATACAGCCGGGAGAAGTCGATGCAGACGCCCTGCTTGGTGGAAAAGGTATGCTCCGGCGTCTGTTCCTTCCAGATTCGTTTCGTCTCATACTGCTCGACCTTGTCCCAATCATACTGAATACGGGTGCCGACCCAGCGGTAAAGCAGCCGCGCCTTCTCCTCATCCGTCTTTGCCTTGGCCGTGACCTGTTCGGCGGCCCGGGCGATGTCGGGGGGAATTTTGGCGTCCAGCACCTCGTACTTGCGCTGCAGGATGTTGCTGAACTCCTGCTCGACGGCCCGCGTGAACACCGGCAGCTGGCTTTCCAGAAAGCCGCCGGTTACCGGCTGGATCACGCCTTGCGCCCCTGTCCGGTACAACGAGGAAGCCTGAATATAACTCGAAGCGGTCGTCTGCGGAAACAAGGTGGTGAACATAAACAGCAGCGCGATCATGACAAGCCCGCGCCCCAGTCCTGTAACGCCGCCGATCAGCCCGCCCAGCAGGCTGCTGAAAATCGTCGGAGACCTCCGGCCGCCCGCGCCAGCCGCCGCTCCGACCGAGCCCGGTGTTCCGGCGGCAGCCTCCGACCAGCGTCCGAGCCACCGGTCCACAACCGGGTCCAGCAGGCGATAGACGAGCTGCTTGATCACTCCGTAGCCAAGCACAAACAGCACGCTGTAGCGCAGCAGCGAGAAGTCGCGCACTGCCGTCACTCCCGTGTAATAAAACTGCTCCCACGTTCCGAGATCCTCCGATGGAATCCGGAAATCCAGCCCGATCAGCCAAGCCTGCACCCGCGGCGACAGCCAATCCGACAGCTGCCAGGCCAGCAGCAGACTCACGAGGGTAACCGCACCTTCCGTCGCCATAGCGGCCAGATGCTTCGCCGAGGACGATGCCCCGCGCCGCAGCCCTTGTAGGACGGACAAGACAAATGCTCCTGCAATGACAATCGTAACGACATTCCAAGCTCCTGCCTGATTCCAGATGCTTTCCACGCTCATGCGCACTCCCCCTTTGCCCACTGCCGGCAGCCGTCCTGGTCCGTTGACGCCGCCGGCTATTGAATACGTGCGTTTTGCTTGGCCTGCTCGACCAGCGCTTTGATCACATCATCCATATTGACCGTAAAGCTGCTGTTCATAAACGTCACCTTCACCTGGCTGTCTCCCGGCTTGCCGTCAAGGCGCACGCTTTTGGTCATCACGGTAAACGAACCATCGTCGTTTTGCTTGTAGGTCGCTTCCTTGACCTCGTCGCCGAGCGCCTTCACGACCTGGGCCTTCACTTCCGCGGCAGCCTGCGAGCCTACGGCAGACCCGAGCTCCAGCAGCTGGTCCTTGTAGCTCGCCCCGTAGTAATACAAGCCGGCCAGCACCGCAAGGATCAGCAGCCATTTCACAACCGTCTTGACCAGCTTGACCACGATAAACAAAACAATCAGCGCCCCCGCGATCACGTACCAGCGGTCCTGTATAAAATCCATTAAAAAATCCACGTCCATCCTCCTTAACAGCACTTGGCTCCGGCGTCAGCCGCCGCCTCGTTCATCATACAACACGCAGCGGAGTTGTTCATCTATTTTTTGTCCCGCCCGGCGCAGCTGTATGGTTGTACGTCCGAACCGCGACCGGGTTGCGTCTGCGGAAGCCGCACATGCCGATTTACCGCACCGTGCAGCAAGTTGGTACTAACTTGGACAGCTCGCACGTAACGTATAAGGAACGACTGTGCGGACAACCGCCCGCATAACGACAAACGGGGTGATTGAGATGAAAACGGCTGTCTGGCTGTATTTGTTTATGTTTGTAGCGATCTTCGATCTGCATGCGCAATATCCGATCCTGACGCCGTTCGCCGTCTCGCTGGGCGCGGCTCCCTCCTTTATCGGCCTCATTCTCGGGGTATATTCGATTACCCATCTGCCGGGTAATCTGATTGCCGGTTACGGAGTGGACCGATATGGCAGCAAACAGTTTATCGTCTTCAGCCTGATCGTAGCGGGGGCGCTGCTGCTGCTGCAATCCCGCGTCACCGATCCGTGGCAGCTGCTGTTTATCCGTTCGCTCAGCGGATTCGTGCTGGCCTTTCTTTCGCCTGCATGCTTGTCGATGCTCGCCAAAATCGCCCGGGACCGCGTGCAGCAGGGCAAGCTGATGTCCGGCAACGGCATGGTGCACACGCTGGCATCGGTGCTCAGCCCGGCGGCAGGCGCCTACCTGGTCGCCAAGCTCGGGTTTGCCCAATCCTTTATTTACCTCGGCTTTGGCCTGATCGTTACCGGCTTGCTCGCCTGGGCGTTCGTGAAGGAGCGCCGCCTCCAGACGGAGCCGTCTCAGGCGCACGACCAGCCTGCGGTCGGGCGAACCGTCCCGCTGACGGAGCCGGACAGTGCCGATGACGAAGCCGGCGGTTCGATTCCCTGGCTGTTTTTCGCTGTGCCGCTGGCCTTATCCTGCTCCCAGGGGATTTTGTTTTTTGAGCTGCCTCTGCTGAAGGAAACGCACAGCTCGATTATGACGTCCGGCATCTTTTTCTCGCTGGTCAGCCTTGGCTCGCTGGTTACACTGAGCATGCTGTTCCTGAACCGGCTGTCGCCTACATGGCGGGTCATGCTGGGCAGTCTGGCGCTCGCGCTGATTTTTTTCGGGCTGTCCGTAAGCTGGGCGCTGCCGATGTACGCCACCCTGTTTATGATCGGCATGACCAAAGGTGTGATTTTCCCGGCCATTGCCTCCTATCTCGCGGTCAATACCCGCTCCAACCGGTATGGGCGCACCTTCTCGATCTTGTCGATCGCGTATTCGATCGGCGCCTTCATCGGACCGATCGTCGCCGGACATGTGCGGGATCAAATGTCGCCTTACTTCATCGCCTTCCTGTTTCTGATGACGGCGCTTGCCCTGCTGCCGTTCCGTTCCGTCCTGACTCCGGCGCGTACCGCCTGAGCCAGCGACAACTGGCAGAGCGTGTCGTAAATTCACTTGTTTGAAACCTAGCCTTAGATAGGTCATTATACATGTCAGACCCCTGCATCCGAACTTTTGAAACGATCGACTAGTCGTCCGGTCACAGCAGCCACCCGATACGGGTGGCTGTTTGCGTTCGACACGTCACGGCTTGCCGGACAGGAGTCTCAATTTCATGGGACTATCGATTAAATCGGACGATTTGGGGCAACCCTCGGCGCGCGCCTCTCGTTTAGGGAGACAAGTCGCCATGTTTCGGCATGGATACGGCTGGGTAATTTGACAACAGACTGCCGCTCGTCCGGCAGCCTGATCGTGAGTCAGGGAGGAGGTGAAGGCGCGACCTGCTGAGGCGGCTTGCCGATCAGGCAGCAAGCAAGTATTGCATATGTAGATAAGGAGTGAACCGCAGATGAAGTTTTCTGTGCTGCACAAGACGGCGCAAACAACCGTAATCATGATGATGCTGTCGATCCTCATGCCGGTTCTGGCCTTGGCTGCAAACGGCTTTACTCAAGTAACCTTCAAGAACGGCACGGTTACCGGCAGTGTGTATTCGGATGTGTACCAGGAAGGCGTAACGCCTTCGGTCTATGCCTATGATGCGAACGGCAACAAGGTTGGCGTGACGGCCGCCACGTACAGCGTCTACGCAGACGGCGTGTATAAGTACGATTTCACCGTTACCGGACTGGGCGTCTATGATAAGCTCCGTCTGCACGGCCCGTTCGGCTCCGGCTTCAATGTCAATGATGCCGTCTATCAGACCGTCTATCAAACCGTTGATCCGAGTCCGCCAAGCAGCGGCGGTGGCGGCGGATGGAGCGGCGGCGGCTCCTCCAGCGGGCTGGAAACGATTACCGTCAGCACGGGCGGCACCGTTAGCGCCTCCCAGCTCGACAGCTCCTTCGACCAGTATGACACCGTCATCCTGAAGCTCAGCGGCGATGATGTCACGCTAGAAGCAAAGGGACTGAAGGATCACCTGTCCAGCAGCAGCAAGGTGCTGAAAGTGACCAATGACAACGGAAACTATGTGCTGCCGTTGAATGTGCTGCGGCTGAGCGAGCTGGCCTCCAAGCTTTCGACAACGGTCGAAGAGTTGAAGCTGAAGATCGCCATTGCCGCTGCCGACGAAGCAACAGCCAGCGAGGTCAGCGCAGCGGCCCAGTCGCTCGGCGGCTCGCTGCTGGCCCAGCCTGTCGATTTCTCCGTAATCGGCCTTGGCAAGGACAATGCAGCTGCCACGCATGACTTCGGCGGCCATTATGTGAGCCGTATGCTTCCGCTGGCGGAGGAAGCGCAAAGCTTCAGCTCCAGCGGCGTGCTGTATGACCCGGCAACGAAAAAGCTGAGCTTTGTGCCGACGCTGTTCTCCGGCAAGGAGGCGGTATTGAAGCGCAACGGCAACAGCTGGTACGCCGTCGTAACGATGGACAAGTCATTTGCCGACATCAGCGGCCACTGGGCGCAGCCGAACATCGAGCTGCTGGCAAACAAGCTGGTCATTGACGGCGTGACCGACACGACCTTCCAGCCGGAACGCAGCATTACCCGCGCCGAATTCGCCGCGCTGGTCGTTCGCGCGCTCGGGCTGACGCCAGCGGGCAGCGGCTCGTTCAGCGATGTGGCTGCAGGCGAATGGTACGCCGGCGTCGTTGGCGCCGCTGCAGCAGCGAAGCTGATTGAAGGTTACGAGGACGGCACGTTCCGTCCGAACGCGACGATCAATCGCGAGGAGCTGGCGGCTATGGTCGTCCGCGCGCTCGACTACGCCAAAGCGAAGCCAGCCGTTGACGCCAGCCGTCAGTTGGAGCTGCTGTCGAAGTTCAAGGATTCCAGCGCGATCGGCTGGGCGCAGCAGGAGCTGGCGATTGCCATCGAAGCCGGCATTGTCGACGGCATAACCGATGACACGCTCGGCGCACGTCACGATGCGACCCGCGCACAGTCGGCCACGATGTTGAAGCGGCTGCTGCAAAGAGCCAACTTCATCAATTAACCGACATCTAACCGACATCAGGAGCCAGCATCTGCAAGTACTGCCGGTTAAGCTGCGGTGAAACAGCGGCATCCCGCTCTTCAATTTTTGAAGGGCGGGATATTTGCGTTCATTTGCCGCAAGGACGACCGACAATTTCCTGGGAAATCAAGGCCGGAACGATTGGTTTAGACAGCAAAAGGGGTTATACTACAGCTACAGACAGGCAAAAATCGGTTATGTGCGAGGTGAAGCAGCAATGGGGATTGCCATCATTGTCGAAGGAAAAAATGATAAAAGCCGGCTAAAGCGGCTGCTGACAGATGACGTACTGCTTGTATGCACGTACGGGTCGCTAAACACCGACCGGCTGGAAGCGTTGAAAAAAGCGGTCGGGGACCGGGACATTTACCTGTTCACCGACAATGACGCCTCCGGCAAAAAAATACGCGGCATTTTGCGCGACAGCTTTCCGGATGCGGAGCAAATTTATACGCGGCGCGGCTACGCGGGTGTCGAAGGCACCCCCGACGAATATTTGCTGCAGCAATTGGAGAAGGCCGGGCTGGAGAACTATGTCGTCTATCCTCCTGCACTCCCGACCCTTTAAGAGGTTGTTCAAAAGTCACCTATTCATCACGAAGCAAGCCAAGAAGCGTTCTCGCTTCTATGGAATAAACTGAATTAAATAAATGACAAGCGTCACCGTGAAAATGCTGAAAATGGTGGATGAAAATACGACCTGCGACGAAAACTCCGGTTCATTGTCGTATTCCACCGCCAGCAGCACGCTGCTGAGCGATGTCGGTACCGCACACGACAGCACAAGCGCCTGCGCCATAATGCCGTCAATGCCCAGCAGCAGCACAACGGCGAACCCGATCGCCGGGCCGACGCACAGCCGCAGCACATTCGACAGCAGAACATCGGAAAACATCAGCCGCCACTTCATGCTGCCGAGCTGGACGCCAAGCGTCAGCAGTGCGGTTGCAATAAACGCGTTGGAGATGTAGTTGATCGGCGTATAAATCGGCCCTGGAATCGGCACCTCCAGCCCGCGCATCAAAAAGGCAATCGGAATGACATAAATGACCGGCATCGAAAAAATCGTGCGCAGCGTCTTCCGCAGCTCGCCCTTCGACGCATTCACCGAGTAAATGCCATACGTATTCGGCAGCAAGCTTTGCATCATCATAATGATGATCTGAATCGACATGGTGAAAGCGTCCCCGACAAATACAAGCTGATTCAGTGGAATCGCATAATTGGCGCTGTTGTAGAACAACACGCTGTTGCGCACAGCCGGCACCATGCCGCCTTTATATCCCCGCACCCGGATCACAATCTCCATCAGTACATACATGGCGCCGAAGAAAATGACGAAAAAAAGCAGCGTCTGCCCCATTACCGACAAAGATAACGTGGACTCGTACAGCATTTTAAATACAACGGCCGGTGAAAACAAATAAAAATTGAGCTTCGACAGAGTGCGGATATCCAGCTTAAACGCCCGGTATAAAACGACGCCCAGCGCGATCATCACGGTTAGCGGGATTACGTTGTTCAGCAAAATATGCGAAAACACGCTCATGACGGGTTAAGCCTCCGTCTTCTACACACGGCGCCCAAAGGTTCGCCGATTTGTTAGTTATTTTTCCTTGCTGACCTTGATGACATCTGCGGCAACCTTTTCGACATCCAGGTTTTCGTCATGCGCGCTGTAGTACGTACGCAGATTGCCCTTGCCGTCTACGAGAAGGAACAGGTTGCTATGCGTCCACGAGTCATTTTTGACATCCTTTTCGACAAGCACCCCGAACTCGCGAGCCAGGTCAACCGTCGCCTGTTCCTCGCCGCGCAAGAAATACCAGCCTTTGTAATCCGGGTTATACCGGCTTGAAAATTCCTTCAAACGCTCGGTCGTATCCTTGGTCGGATCAAAGGAAATGGACATCAGCACGGCGTCTTTGCCAAACGCGCCTTTTTTGATCAGCTCATTCTGAATTTTCGACAGCGTGAAGGTCGAAGGCGGACAAACGTCCGGGCACGTGGAGAAGAAGAAATACACAAGCTTCGCCTTGCCCGCCGTATCGGCCAGCGATACTTCCTTGCCGTCCACATTTTGCAGCTTGAAATCCGGCGCTTTCTTCAATACGCCAATCTTTTCCCCCTGGGTCTGTCCTTGCCACAGCATGAAGCCAAACACGCCGATTAACCCGACAAGCAGTCCCATAACGACAAACTTAAACGCTCGATTTGGCACGTCGATTTCCTCCCCTGTTTCTATCCAAAAATAAATCCCGGGGCGCCGGAGCGCACCGCGGGATTATCCTTGTCGCCTTGCTTTAAACGGCGGCTGCCTGAGCTTCGACCTGCTACGTCGTGCTGATCATCATAATGATGAACAGCAGCATCAGGTAATTCACCGAAATCATAAACATACGCTTTGCCCATTTCACCTCGTCCTCGGCCTTGAAGCCCTTGAGGCTGACGAACGCCCAGTACAGTCCCATGATGATGGCTGCGAAGAAGTAAAGCTCGCCTACATAATCATAAATGTACAGCAGCAGCGAGATTGGCACGAGCAATACAATGTAGCGGATCATCGCCATCTTCGTTACATAAGTGCCGCGCACAACCGGCAGCAGCGGGAAGCCCGCAGCCCGGTATTCCTCCATCCGGCGAATGCCCAGCGCCCAGAAGTGAGGCGGCTGCCACAGGAACAGAATCAGGAACAACACAACAGCCCCCATGTCGAACTGCTGTGTGACCGCGCAGTAGCCGATTACCGGAGGAGTCGCGCCGGAAAAGCTGCCGACGAAGGTGCTCCATACCGAGGTACGCTTGAACCAGGCGGTATAAATCCAGACATAAGCAAACAGACCGATCAGACCAAGCAACGTAGCGAGCGGACTTTGCACCAGAAACCACAGCACAGCAAGTCCTGCGACGCCCAAAGCGATCCCGTACCCAAGCACCGTCTGAGGCGAAATAATGCCGGTGACCAGCGCCCGCTTCAGCGTCCGCTCCATCTTGGCGTCCATTTCGCGGTCCAAGTAATTATTCAACACCGTACCCGAAGCCATCACGAGTGCAGTACCCAATAATGTAAAAATAAGCGTCAGCCAGTTGATGTTCCATCCGGATGCCACCCAGAAGCCCCCCAGAGCTGTCAGGGAGTTCGAAAAAATAAGGCCCGGCTTCGTTAACTGGATGAAGTCCTTAACACTTGCCGTCGAGCTTACCGTTGTTTCCGCCGCAGCGGCCGTCTCGGCGTGCAGCTCCAGGCTAGCCTGTTCCTTCAACTCAAGAACCTCCTTGTGTGAAAATCATCCGGCTCCAATCGAGCTTATTGTGATGTTCTTCACTTGCATTTTATGCTTCTTTATCATAACAACCCTTAGGTCGTTTGACAACAAACGAACGGCATCGTTCAAAATATTGTCGAAACCCCCGGACCTTCCTGGGCGGAAGAGCCGGGGGTTGAATAGGGCGGGAAAAATGAGCGGGAAAGGAACACAGCAGCAGAGCAAATCAAGCAGATGCCGCGAGGCGGTTCAATCGAGGCGACCGGCATGCAAGCCGTTTGCCTTGCCCCGCCCGGACAGCGGCCGGAAAGCGCGCGGCCGAGGGTTACTTGGGCGGCTGCCATCGGGGCAAGCCGAACAGCCGCTCGCGGATGAAGCCCCATGCCAGCTGCAGCAGGCGCTGGAGGTCAAGCAGCCCGCGGCCGAGCGCACATAACGCCAGGCCGTGGCGCGCGGTCAAGCTGACGCCGAAGGAGCACTCGCCGCGCGCGGCAAACGTCAGCTGCAGCTCCTCGCGCAGCGCTTCGACCGCCGCCGCATTCACCTGTTCGGCAAACAGCAGCAGCGTGCCGCTGTGGGTAAAGCCGCCCCAGCGGCCAAGCAGCTGCGGAGCCCCCTGCTGCGGCTCCAGCCGCTGCCTGGACGCATAGATCAGCTCGCCGTCTTCATAGACGGACAGCTTGCTCCGGTACGTCCGGAACTGAAACAGCTCGCCCCGGTGCGTGCGCCCCGGACAAACAAGGTCGGCGCATACGAAGGCCGCGCCCCGTTCCAGACGCACCTCGGTCTCGCTGAGCAGTCCGGCATCGCGGTACAGCATCAGCGGCTCCGGCATATATTCGACATAAGCGCCAGCCGCGAGCGTAAATAACTGGCGCTGCCGGCTTACAGCAGGATCCGCTCCTCCATTCGGCGGCTGGCTGGCCGGCGGCGAATGAACCTTTGTATACGCTTGGTTCGTTACGTACACACAGGCGCCCGGACCGAAGCGCCAGTCCAGCTCGTACCGGTCGCCCGCCATCATGCCGGGGGACGCATCCATCACATACACGCCCAGCTGATCGTGCGGGAAGCGGAACGTTTTGGCGATTTTTAACGGATACGTATGATAATGGCCCAGTAGCCGCGTCAGCCCGCCGACAACGCAGAAGGCTGCGTTAACCGTCCCGACAGTACCCGCCGAGCTGCTTGCGCTCCCTGCGTTCGCCACTCCGACTGATGCGTCGTTTCCCGCTACACCGACCGCTCCGTCGTTTCCCGCTGCTCCAACTGCGCCGCCGCTCTCCGTTGCACCGACTGTTTCCCGAGCACTGGCCGCGTCAGCCACGGCCGTATTCGCGCTCAATCCATTCCACGAGCGGGGCCACGCCTTCTCCGCTGAACAGGTTAGAGAAAATAAACGGCTTGTCGCCGCGCATCCGAATCGTATCCTCCTCCATCACCTGCAGCGAAGCGCCGACGTAAGGAGCGAGGTCAATTTTATTAATGACCAGCATATCCGACCGCCTGATGCCGGGACCGCCCTTGCGGGGAATTTTCTCCCCCTGCGCTACGTCAATAATATAGATGAAGCGATCCACCAGCTCGGGGCTGAACGCCGCCGCCAGATTATCGCCGCCGCTTTCAATAAAAATAAAATCCAGCTGCTCAAATCGCTGCTCCAGCTCCTCAATCGCTTCAAAATTCATGGAAGCATCCTCGCGAATTGCGGTATGCGGACAGCCGCCGGTTTCGACCCCGATAATACGCTCGGCAGGCAGCGCCTCGGAATGGGTCAAAATGGCCGCATCCTCCTTCGTATAAATATCATTCGTAATAACCGCGATGCTATAAGCCGGATGAAGCAACCGGGCCAGCCGCTCGACCAGCGCTGTTTTGCCGGAGCCTACCGGCCCCCCGATCCCGAACCGCATCGGGCGCTGCAGCTTTTCCTTGACCGGCGTTGCCGGCGTTTCCCACTGATGATGGTGATGCGCGCTTCCTTGGCACATATCCATAACCTCCTTCAAGGTAAACAGCCTTTATCCTTCAGGACATAAACAAACGCGAATACAACGTTTCATGACCCATCATAGCGAGGTCGGCCTGGGGCGTACCTGACGCCCCATCCTCCAGCGGATCAAGCGCCGCGGCTTGCGCCCATGCCTCCCGGATATCCGGAAGCAGCGCCGCGATGAGCCGCTGGCCTTCGGTTTGACCGAGCGACATCAGCCGCAGCCCGCTGTTGACGCCCGTTAGCACGCACTGGTACAAGTAGCCCTCGGCGGCCGCAGTCATAGGAACGCCCAGCTGCCAGGCGACCCAGCCGTGCAGCAGCGGGTGCGTCCCGATGCAGCGTCGCTCCCGCATCGCGCTCGACAGCGGCTCCCAGTCGAGCTGCGGATAAATCGAGCAGGCCAGCTTGTGCAGCCTGCGCCCCATTTTGGCCGCGCCCTCCCGCGCCTCGGACGCTGTCCGCTGCACATGCTGCAGCCGGTCGACCTGCCACAGCAGTTCCCATTCGCCGACCGGCGCATACAGGTACACCGCTTTGACGGCAAGCGCATCCAGCGTCGACCAGTTGAAGCGCAGCATCGTCTGCAAATAAGCTTGAAGCTGCGCCGACGTTTCGAGCTGTCCGCTCTGGACCAGCGTCTCCAGCCCGAAGGAATGGGAAAAGCCGCCGATCGGCAGCGCCGAATCAAGAAACTGCGTATAAGCAAGCCAGGCCTGGTGAAATTCGGAGCTCAACCGTCCATTCCTCCTCTTGGGCGTGTCTTAAAACTCGCTCAAGGGCATCTTTCACCGCCTTTTCGCCCCCTGCTGCGTTACTTTTCCTTGATTTACCCCCGGTAAGCCTGCGAAAAAGCGCCTTGCATGGAACGAAAATTCAGCAACATCTGCTCCCTGCGGAGTTTTAAGACACACCCTACCCGCAGCAGCCGACAGCCTCTAGAACAAAAAATACCGCTGGGCCATCGGCAGCTCCCGGGCCGGCTCGCACGCAGCCGCTACTCCGTCTACCTTTACCTCATACGTATCGGGGTTCACTTCAATCCGCGGCATTTCGGCGTTATGAACCATGTCCTTCTTGGTCACGCCCCGGCAATTGCGCACCGATTCCACCCGCTTGCGCAGCCCAAGCTTCCGATGCACGCCCGCCTCATACGCGCTTTGCGACAAAAAGGTGATGCAATGCCGCAGCGCGAGGCCATAGGCCCCAAACATCGGCCGTCCCATCATCGGCTGCGGGGTGGGAATCGAAGCATTCGGATCGCCCATCTGTGCGAAGGCGATGATCCCTCCCTTGAGCACCATGTCTGGCTTGACGCCAAAAAAGGCCGGGGTCCAGACGACGAGATCGGCCAGCTTGCCCGTTTCAACCGAGCCGACGAGATGGCTGATACCGTGAGTAATCGCAGGATTAATCGTATATTTGGCAATATAACGTTTGATGCGGTAGTTATCGTCGCCAGGCTCCACCCCCGGCTGATGAGCAGCTTCCTGCGGCGCTGCGAGCCGCCCGCGCTGCTTTTTCATTTTATCCGCCGTCTGCCAGGTGCGAAGGATGACCTCGCCGACGCGGCCCATCGCCTGCGAATCCGAGCTGATCATGCTGAACACCCCCAGATCGTGCAGCACATCCTCAGCGGCGATCGTTTCGGGACGAATACGCGAATCGGCGAAGGCTACATCCTCCGGAATGCGGCTGTCCAGATGATGACATACCATCAGCATGTCAAGATGCTCCTCCACCGTGTTCACGGTATAGGGCCTGGTCGGGTTCGTCGAGGAAGGCAGCACATTCAGCTCCGCCGCGATGCGGATAATATCCGGGGCATGTCCCCCTCCGGCTCCTTCCGTATGATACGTATGGATCGTCCGCCCGCCGATCGCACGGATCGTATCCTCGACAAAGCCCGTTTCATTTAACGTATCCGTATGAATCGCCACCTGAATGTCCAACTGATCGGCGACCGTGAGGCAGGTGTCGATAGCAGCCGGCGTCGTGCCCCAATCCTCATGCAGCTTGAGCCCGATCGCACCGGCTTCGACCTGCTCGATCAGCGGCTCGGGAAAGGACGCATTCCCCTTGCCGGTAAAGCCAAGATTCATCGGAAACGCCTCAGCCGCCTCCAGCATCCGGTGAATATGCCAGGCGCCAGGCGTGCAGGTCGTGGCATTGGTCCCGGCCGCCGGGCCCGTTCCTCCGCCGATCATCGTTGTCACGCCGGAAGCAAGCGCCGTTTCAATTTGCTGCGGACATATATAATGAATATGCGTGTCGATGCCGCCCGCCGTCACTAGCTTGCCTTCCCCGGCGATCACCTCCGTCGAAGCCCCGACGATCATTCCCGGCGTCACGCCATCCATAATATCCGGATTCCCCGCCTTACCGATGCCGCTGATCATTCCGTCCCGAATACCGATATCCGCCTTGTAAATACCGGTCGCGTCGATGACGACAGCGTTCGTAATGACGGTATCCAGTACGCCCTGATCCCGCGTATGCCGGGACGATTGGCCCATGCCGTCGCGGATCGTTTTCCCGCCGCCGAACTTGCATTCGTCTCCATAGCTCGTGTAATCCCGTTCAATCTCGGCCCACAGCCCGGTATCGGCGAGCCGAACCGCATCCCCGGTCGTCGGGCCAAACATCAACGCATAAGAGCTTCGGTCGATCTCGGCCATCTAGCCGCCCTCCTCCCACGCCGTCAGCCGGTCGCGCACCGGCTCAGGCAGCGTTCCGCTTATCGCCTCGCCGCCGCTCAGCCCGTTTAACCCGTAGGCCAGCCGGTCGCCGCCCAGCTCGACCAGCCTGACTTCCTTCTCCTCGCCCGGCTCGAAACGGACAGCCGTCCCCGCCGGAATATCAAGCCGCATGCCGTAAGCCTCAGCCCGCTCGAAGCGAAGCGCACGATTCACCTCGAAAAAATGCACATGCGAGCCAACCTGAATCGGACGGTCTCCGATATTCACAATCAGGAGCAGCCGTGTCGCCCTTCCGGCATTGAGCCGGATTTGCCCTGCCCGGATGCGGTATTCGCCTGGTATCATCCCAGCATTCCTCCTGCCCGTAACGACTCAAAAACGCGTGAGTACACCGCTTGCCCACATGCTCAGCGCCAGAACCTTGGCCGATTGCCGCTTCAATAGCGGATCGGCTGATGTACCGTGACCAGCTTCGTGCCATCCGGAAACGTGGCCTCAACCTGTACCTCATGAATCAGCTCGGCCACGCCGTCCATCACCTGCTCCATTTTCAGGACAGCCGCTCCGGCTTCCATCAGCTCCGCTACCGTTTGTCCATCCCGCGCGCCCTCCATAAGCTCAGACGTAATGAGCGCCACGCACTCCGGATAGTTCAGCTTCACCCCACGCTGTAGCCTGCGGCGCGCCAGATCGGCGGCGACGGTAATCAGCAGCTTTTCCTTCTCCCTTTCCGTCAAATACACGTTCATCACCTCCGGTAAAACCGAATGATAGCGTTCAGTTACGTTCATCATATTCGGATTTTACGCGTTTGTAAACTAAAATATGTCATATTTAATGACATTAATATTCCCTTCAACATCCTTAAAACCCTGTATTTTACTTAATACAGCTTGTATTTAGCAACATTCATGTAATATATGCGTTATATAAATGAGAAAATTGGTCAATATAGCCCATTTTAAGTTAGATATATTGACATTAATTAGGGATCACGCCTATGATAAACCATGCAAGCCATCCGATTGAACCGAAAAGGGAGTGGTCACATGGCAAACCTCCGGTATTATCGCCCCAAAGCAATGACAGCTTTACTGACGCTTGCCGTCGCCTTAACGGGTTGCGCCACCGCACCCGCCGTTTCCGACCCGGCTCCAGGCAACGCTCCCCAGACAGAGACCGGGGCAGCCGCAGCCGACACGATCCCCGTAGGAGTGCTCCATTCCCTCACCGGCACCATGTCGATCAGCGAGGTTTCCGTGAAGGATGCCACCCTGATGGCCATTGAGGAAATCAACCAGGCAGGCGGCGTACTCGGCAAGCAGCTCAAGCCGATCATCGAAGACGGCGCTTCGGACTGGCCGACCTTCGCGGAGAAGACGAAAAAGCTGCTGCAGAAAGATAAGGCGGCCGTCATCTTCGGCGGCTGGACATCCGCCAGCCGCAAAGCGGTGCTGCCTGTCGTCGAGCAAAACAAAGGCTTGTTTTTTTATCCCGTCCAATACGAAGGACTTGAGGCTTCCCCCAACATTTTCTACACCGGCGCCACCACGAATCAGCAAATCGTCCCTGCCGTCTCCTGGCTGCTGCAAAACAAAGGCAAAACCTTTTTTCTCCTCGGCTCCGACTACGTATTCCCACGCACAGCCAACAAAATTATCAAGGAGCAGCTGAAGGCCGAAGGCGGCACGTTGATCGCCGAGGAATATACCCCGCTAGGACATACCGACTACAACACGATCATCAGCAAAATCAAAAAAGAAAAGCCCGCGGTCGTGTTCAACACCTTAAACGGCGACAGCAACGTAGCCTTCTTCAAGCAGCTTCAGGACGCAGGCATCAGCGCCGCCGATCTGACGACCTTATCCGTCAGCGTCGCCGAGGAAGAAATCCGCGGCATCGGCGCGTCCGTGCTGACCGGCCACTACGCAGCGTGGAACTACTTCCAGACGACAGAAACACCGGAAAACAGCAAGTTTGTGGCCGCCTACAAGGCGAAATACGGCAAGGACCGCGTAACCGACGATCCGATTGAAGCCGGCTACTTTGGCGTTTACTTATGGGCCGAGGCGGTAAAGAAGGCAGGCTCTGTCGAGGTGGAAAAGGTGAAGGCCGCAGCCAAAGGGCTGGAATTCAACGCGCCCGGCGGCAAGCTGACCATCGACGGCGACAATCAGCACGTGTACAAAACGGTACGGATCGGCCAGGTGCAGGCCGACGGCCAGTTCAAGGAGGTATGGAATTCCGGGAAGCCGGTCAAGCCTGATCCGTTCCTGACAACCTACCCGTGGGGAGCGGAGGTTACGAAGAAGTAGCCGCTAACGTCATGCGGGGCAGCCGGGCGGGGCGAGCCTGATCAGACGTTTCCTTCGGCTGCCGCATCGCGCAAGCTTTACGATCCTGCTGTTCAGGAGGCGACATGCGTTGAGCATCTTGTTGCTGCAAGTATTTAACGGGCTTTCTCTCAGCTCGGTGCTGCTGCTGATCGCGCTCGGGCTGGCGATTACGTTCGGACTGATGAACGTCATCAATATGGCGCACGGCGAATTTATTATGATCGGCGCCTACACCACCTATATGATTCAACGGGCGTTCCAGATGTATTTGCCGGAGCCCTCGTTCGGCTATTACTTCGCCGCCTCCCTGCTGCTGGCATTTGTGCTGGCGGGCGCGGTTGGCTGGCTGCTGGAGCATGTGCTGATCCGGTTTCTATACGGCCGGCCGCTCGACAGCCTGCTGGCTACCTGGGGCGTCAGCCTCGTGCTGCAGCAGCTGGCGCGCACGATTTTTGGCGCACCGAACGTCGCCGTGAAAGCTCCGCCTTGGCTGGAAGGCGGGCTGGCGCTGACGCCGGAGCTGGTGCTGCCTTACAAACGGCTGTTTATGATCGGGCTGGCTATCGTCTGCATCGTTGCCGTGTTTTTGTTTATTTACCGCACCCGCAGCGGGAGGACGATGCAAGCTGTGATGCAAAATCGGCAGATGGCCGCCTGCCTCGGCATTTCGACCAGCCGCGTGGACACGTTGGCGTTTGCGCTTGGCTCCGGGCTGGCCGGGGTCGCAGGCTGCGCGCTGACGCTGATCGGTCCGATCGGGCCCTCCATCGGCACCTATTACATCGTGGACGCGTTTATGGTTGTCGTGCTTGGCGGCATCGGTAAGCTGGCCGGCACGGTGTTCGGCGCGCTCGGCATCGGTGCCGCCGGCACGCTGATTGAGGTCGGCACGAGCGCCACCATCGGAAAGGTGATCGTATTTTCACTCATCATCGCTTTTCTGCAATGGAGACCAGCAGGGCTTGTGACGACCAAGTCGCGGGCGCTCGACTAAAACGGGCGGATAAGAAGGAGTGCTGCACTTATGTTAAGCCTGCGAATATTCGGCGGCGGCAAGCTCAAGCTTGCCCTCACCGCCGTCCTGCTGATTGTCTTGCTTGCGGCTCCGCTGCTGCTGTCGGAATTCCGGCTCGGCTTGCTCGGCAAATTTTTGGCATTCGCCATTTTGGCGATCGGCATCGACCTGATCTGGGGATATACGGGTATTCTGAGTCTCGGTCACGGCGTGTTTTTCGGCCTGGGGGCGTATGCGATGGCGATGCATCTGAAGCTCGTCGCCTCGGGCGGCAGCTTGCCCGACTTTATGTCCTGGAGCGGCGTCGAACGGCTGCCCTGGTTTTGGGTACCGTTTCATTCGGCAGGACTTGCGATGCTGCTGGCCGTCGGCATCCCTGTACTGACAGCTTTGTTTATCGGCTATTTCACGTTCCGCAACCGGATTCGCGGCTCCTTCTTCTCGATTCTGACCCAAGCGACCGTCATGATTGCCGTTACTTTGTTCGTCGGACAGCAGGGCTATACCGGCGGCACCAACGGGCTGACCAGCTTTACGACGTTCCTCGGATTATCGCTGCACGACCCGTCGGTCAAACGCATGCTGTACATGGTCACCGTGCTGCTGCTCGGGCTGGTGCTGCTGCTTGCGCTGAGGCTGGCTTCCGGCAAGCTTGGCCATATTTTGATCGCCATGCGCGACGCTGAAAACCGCGTCCGGTTCCTCGGCTACAACCCGCTTGTCTACAAGCTGTTTATTTATGGGCTGTCCGCAGCGCTGGCCGGTTTGGCCGGTATGCTGTTTGTACTGCAGGAAGGCATTATTTCACCTGCTCAGATGGGAATTGTGCCGTCGATCGAAATGGTGCTTTGGGTAGCCGTCGGCGGCCGCGGCACGCTGTTCGGCGCCGTCATCGGCACTGTGCTGACCAACACGGCCAAAACGGTGCTGAGCGAGGCTTACCCGGAATGGTGGCCGATTGTGATCGGCGCCCTGTTTATTAGTGTAACGATGCTGCTGCCGCAGGGGCTGGCAGGTGCGGTCGTCCAGGGCGTGGCACGACTGCGCGCGCGGCAGGGCGGCCGGCCGGCAGCCGGAGCAGCTGGCGAATCAGCCGGGTCAGCAGCCGGACCAGCCGCTCACCGACTGGCCGCAGCGGCACGCGCCGAGCCGAAGGCCGAGCAGTCCTGAACAACATTTACAAGCCTACTCTATTGACGGGAGGAATGACTGATGCACCCATCCAAGGCCATACAGCAAGAAGCCGCCGGCCCCCTCATTCGCGTAGAGCAGCTGGAGGTTCGCTTCGGCGACTTCCGGGCGATCCGCGGCTTAAACTTTTCGCTGTCATCCGGCGAGCTGCGCTTTCTGATCGGCCCGAACGGCGCCGGAAAAACAACGCTGCTTGACGTGCTGTGCGGCAAAACAAAACCGACGGCAGGCATCGTCCGCTTCAAGGATACATGGGATCTCGGCAGCTACCAGGAGCATCAGATCGCCCAATTCGGCATCGGACGCAAATTTCAATCGCCCTCCATCTTCGCTACATTGTCGGTGCTGGACAATATGCTGCTGTCGCTTAAGCAGCAGCGCGGTCTGCTGCGCGCACTGCTTGCCTCCAAAGCGGCCGGCCAACGCGAACGAGCTATGCGGCATCTGGAAACGGTCGGTCTCGCTCATAAAGCCGGGCTGCAGGCAGGCTCGCTCTCCCACGGCGAGAAGCAATGGCTTGAAATCGGCATGCTGCTCAGCCAGGAGCCTGAGCTGCTGCTTCTTGATGAACCGGCCGCAGGCATGACGGACAGCGAAACGGAAAAAACCGGCGAGCTGCTTGTCGAGATCAGCCGCGCACAGACGGTCATCGTCGTCGAGCATGACATGGAATTTGTGAAACGATTTGCCGGAACCGTCACCGTCATGCATGAAGGGACCGTACTGCGGGAAGGCACGATGGCCGACATTCAGGCGGATGATCAGGTGGCGCACGTTTATTTGGGAAGGAGGACCGAACGGCATGACGATTGAGGCAGAGCAAGGACTTGTACTTGAAGGGCTGACATCAGGCTACGGAGAAAGCCTGATCGTCCGGAATGCCTCGCTGCAGGTGCGGCCGGGGCAGGTCGTCTGCCTGATGGGCCGCAACGGCGTGGGCAAGACGACGCTGCTGCGCACCGTCATGGGGCTGATCAAGCCCCGCTCGGGGCAAATCCGGTACAACGGGCGCGCGCTCACCCGAATGTCTCCCGCCCTGCGGGCCAAGGCTGGCATTGGCTATGTGCCGCAGGGCCGTGACATTTTCCCGCAGCTTACGGTGGAAGCCAATCTGCTGCTTGGGCTGGAGGCCGCTTCGCCGGAGCGGCGGCGCGCCGGCCTTCCTCCGGCGATTTTCGCCCAGTTCCCGGTGCTGAGCGAGATGCTGCACCGCAAGGGCGGCGAGCTGAGCGGCGGGCAGCAGCAGCAGCTCGCCATCGCGCGGGCGCTGGCCGCACGTCCCCGGCTGCTCGTACTTGACGAGCCGATGGAGGGCATCCAGCCATCCATCGTGCAGGACATCGAGCGGGTCATTGAAGCGGTCAAAGCGGAGCGCGCCACCTCGGTGCTGCTCGTCGAGCAAAGCCTTGATTTTGCCGCCCGGATCGCCGATTACGTCTATGTGCTGGATAAAGGGACTGTCGTCGCTCAAGGAGATGCGCGCGCTCTGAACGCGGACATGATGCGTCGGCATTTGGCGGTGTAAACGCCCCGCTTGTATCCGCTGTCTTTTGCTTTGTCTCTCCCGCTCCGAATGTGCTATCATGGATAGGAACGTCCTGGGCGCCAGGAATTATCTATTCGGATTCAGAGAAGGGAGCAACGATCCATGACCTCCATCACGCACATTCAGGATACCGTAACGCTTCACAATGGCGTCAGCATGCCATGGCTCGGACTCGGTGTATGGAAAACTCCGGACGGAGACGAAGTCGTCCGCGCTGTCACCGACGCGCTGCAGGCCGGCTACCGCTCCATCGACACCGCGGCCATTTACGGCAATGAAGCCGGCGTAGGCCAAGCGATTCAGGCAAGCGGCATTCCCCGCGACGAGCTGTTTATTACAACCAAAGTATGGAACGGCGACCAAGGCTTCGATTCGACGCTGCGCGCCTTCGAGGAAAGCCGCAAGAAGCTGCTCGTGGAGACGGTTGATTTGTATTTGATCCACTGGCCCGTGAAGGAAAAATACAAGGAAACGTGGAAGGCACTCATCAAGCTTTATAATGAAGGGCTTGTCCGCGCCATCGGCGTGAGCAACTTCCATGCCCATCATCTCCGCGATATTATCGAAGACAGCGGCGTTGTGCCGACTGTCAATCAGGTAGAGCTCCATCCGCTGCTGCAGCAGCGCGAGCTGCGTGAGTATTGCCGCGCCCATCGCATCCAGATGGAGGCGTGGAGCCCGCTGATGCAGGGCAATCTCGATCTTCCTCTGCTGACGGAGCTGGCAGCCAAATATGGCAAGTCTCCGGCACAGATCGTGCTCCGTTGGGATTTGCAGCAGGATGTCATCGTCATTCCGAAGTCCGTGAAGGCGGCTCGCATTCAGGAAAATGCCGATATTTTCAACTTTACGCTGTCCGACGAGGACCTGGCCCGCCTGGATCAGCTTGACACCGGCAAACGGTTCGGCTCCAACCCGGATACGTTTAACTTCTAGGTTTTAACTATCCGGAAGCTGTTAACTTCCGGCTTCTTTTCTCCGAACCGCAAGCTCAGGCTTGCGGTTTTTACTTGTCCAATGCCCCGCAGCTTGCCGCTTCCACCAAAAAATACAATCCCCGACTGGTCAATAATTCCAAATTGCCATCATATAATAAGAAAAGCTACAGATCGAAGCATTTTCGATGACGCTGCATTCGTGTTCTAGCGGTTGCTTTTCTTGCGATAATAGAATCGTTCAGCTTCGCTGTACAATCAGTCAAACACCGGCCGTTACAAGCCGCACCGCTTCTTGTCGCCTACCAATGAAAACTGCCCGCAAGTATACGGCGCCTTTTAGCCGGATGCTGCAGGCTGTTATAAAAAGGAGGTTTTAACCGACATGTACAACCAGCCCTTCAAGCCAAACGCCGCCCCTTACGGATACCCGGCCTTCCCGCAAGCTCCCGGGGGGATGAATCCGGCAGGCATGGGTCAGACCGGCGTCAGCCCTGCCGCGGCAGCTCCGCCTCAAGTGCCGAACGGAGCGCCGATTACGCCGTACGGCACCATCGGCAACATGATCGCTCCCCAGCCCGTGCCGGGAGCACCGGGCGCGCCGGGCATGCTGCCCATTGAGCAATCATTCATTGAAAACATCCTCCGTCTGAACCTGGGCAAAATGGCCACGCTGTACATGACGTACGAAAACAACTCGCAATGGAATGCGAAAATTTTCAAAGGCCGGATCGAAGCTGCCGGAAGAGATCACATCATCATCAGCGATCCGAAAACCGGCATGCGTTATTTGCTGCTGATGGTCAATCTCGATTACATCACCTTCGATGAGGAACTGCAGTACACCTATCCATACGGCGCTCCGTCCCAGGGCGGCCGGTAACATCCGCACATACCGCCTGACTGCCGGCGTCTTCCCGCCGGCGGCCCTGCGAAGAAAGGCAGACCGGGTTTCAAGGTCTGCCTTTCTTTTTTCGCGCTGCTTGCGGGAAGCAGTGATGCAAGCCAGCGGTTATTTTTCGGCGACAGCAGCTGAAAGGTTCGGCTTCTACGCGCCCTCCGGCGAGTCGATCGGCCGAAATTGCCACATATGGATTTTTGCGCGCCCTCCGGGCACCCACAGCTCCAGCGCTGTCCAGCGGCGTGCCGCTTCCCCCGCTTCGACCGGGGCGTCGCCCAGACGGGCCGCCTTCATAGCTGCATAAGCTTCATCGCTCAGTCCGCTCCAAAGCTCTACAAATAAATTCGGCTGCTCTGTGCCTTCATAAATGACCAAATTCGGCTGCTCCTGTTTCAAAACAGCGGCCCATGTCAAATAATCCGTACGATAAGCCGGCTCAATCCGGTATTCCACAAAAATAATCGGCAACGTTTTCACTCCCTTGACTTTTTTTGTAGCGGTTGAAGCTTTATTTTGCTCAAGAAAATGATACACTACAAGAAGTAGACTGCAAATGGCAGTTGGCAGAATTATGCTTCACCAGGAGGTTCGTCCATGGATACCGGTACCCATCTCGTCATCGGGCTGGGCCTGGCAGGACTCGCTTATGTCGATCCTGTCGTCGCCGCAGACCCTGTCGTCGCTACGGCGGTCCTGATCGGAACCGTCATCGGCTCGCAGGCCCCCGATGCAGATACGCTGCTTCGTCTGAAAAATAATGCGGTCTACATCAAAAACCATCGCGGCAAATCACATTCCTTGCCCGCACTGCTTATCTGGACCGCGCTCATTTCCGGCATGCTCTGGCTTCTGTTCGACGGCTTGCCGATGCTGCACGTCGCTCTGTGGGTATTTATCGCTGTAGCCTTTCATGTATTCACTGACCTGTTTAATACGTATGGCACGCAGGCGCTTCGTCCGTTTTCGGAACGATGGGTGTCCTGGAACATTATCCACATTTTCGATCCGTTTATTTTTTTGTCCCATGTACTCGCCGTGTTCTTGTGGGCGGTCCACGCGCTGCCGCCACAGACGATTTTCCCGGTGCTGTACAGTCTGATTGCCGTTTATTATGTATGGCGTTCCTGGGACCACTATCGGCTCGAATCCGGGCTGCATGTGCTGGATCGCGAATATGCGGCGGGTGAGCGCTACACGCTGATCCCTACCGTGCATCTGTACAACTGGCAGGTGGTGAAACGCCGAGCGGACGGCTCCTACCGGCTCGGCGAATTCAAAAGCGGCCAATTGACGTGGGTCGATCATGTACGCTGCGATGCTCATCCTGCCGTGGATGCGTCCAAAAGCCATCCGAACGTCGCTTCCTTTCTGTACTTTACCTCATTTGCCTGCGCGGAGATGAAGGAGCATGCGTGGGGGTATGAGGTGCGCTGGGCTGATGTGCGGTACCGTCACCGCAAGCAATATCCGTTTGTAGCGGTGCTGAGGATGGACAAATCATTCGAAACGCTGGATTCCTACGTCGGCTGGATGAATGATTCCAAGCTGGAGAAGAAGCTTCGCGTAGACTTGAGCTGACCCCGAGCCAGGCAAGACAGACAGGCATGACCGATGACAGGCGGAGCCGGCGCGAGACGATCGCAGCCAGCGATTCCGCCTCTTGTCGTGCTTGCGCCACTCTCGCGCGGCCGCATGCATGCGAAAAAGCTCAGGGAGCATGCTCCCTGAGCGTGTAGCGATCTTGCCTTGCTTGTGCGTCACCGATTGCAATTAGCGGGCTTGTTGTCCGGCAATTGCCTGCTCGGCGATTTGCACGAGGCGGCGGGTAATATGACCACCGATTGCTCCCGTGTCACGGGAAGCCATGTAGCCATAGTAACCGTCTTGAGGAATTTGAATGCCCAGCTCCTGAGCTACCTCATACTTCAATTGATCCAATGCCTGAGAAGCTTGTGGTACGACCAGAGCGTTGCTGCTGCGGGATTGACCTGCACCCATGTTCAGCACTCCTTTCGATTGGATATGATGTTTAATGGATTTGCAAGCTTGCGAGCTTAGTATGTGTCGGTTGTGGGAAACTATACACGCATTTTATGAAATAACGTCCGCTTGTTCAAAATTTGCTAAAGATAAGGGGTAACTCCACTGCTATGAACAAACCACTTGCCTTGTTGTATGCCATGCTGGGTACGGCGCTGCTCGCTGCGATCAGCTTCTTCATGGCCGCCGGCCGTCCCTGGATGGCCGTGCTGGCCGCGATTGTTTCACTCTTTTTTATCGGCTCCGGGTTTATCGTCAAAGCCCGCCAGCGGAGAAAACGGGAGCAGTCAGCCAAACCCGGCGATCAGTAAACGGCAGCCTGCCTCAAGCCTCGTCATCCGCGCGCAGAAAAAGCTCAACCCGGCCGTTTTCGCCGTCGTTGAGCTTTTTTGTCCACAATGTAGAACCTTGCATACTTGCATAGATGTTACTTGATTAACGATCGTCCCTATAAAACGTGTTGACTAAATTCAACATGGATCTGTCGTACAGCATCTTTGCTGTTGCTTCGTTTTGAATATGTCCCCCTGAATACAGGTGAATAACACCATGCAGCGATGCCCAAACAAGATTAACAACAAGTAAGGGGTCCTTCTCGGAAATAAACCCCTGCTCAATGGCTTTTGTAATAATGTTGGTTATTTGTTGTAATGCGGTTACCATAGCCTGTAAACTTTCCTCTTCCGGTTTGAATTCGCTAAAGGCCCCGCCAAACATTACCATATAATAACTTGTATAATCCTTCGAAAAATTCCAGTAGGCTTGCCCCAGGTCAAGAAGATATTGTTTGAGATCTGCTTGCATGGGAACGGCCTGAAACGCATCAGCTAACAAGTTGCAGCCTTCCATAAAAAGTTCTTTTGCAAGACCTTCCTTACTTCCGAACAATTTATAAATTATTTTTGTGGGACATTCCATTTTTTCAGCCACTCTGCGAATGGTTACAGCTTCGGGACCGGATTCCTGCATAATCCATGCAGCGGCTTCAATAATGTTGCGCCTCAATAGTTCATTATGCTGAAGTTTGACTTTTGGGTAGGTTGTAACTTGATGATTGTCTGCGGAAGGGATATCGGATGAATTTTGCATGTAATTTCACACCCTTAGAACTTTAGTTTTCTCGATTTATCTATTTTTCTAGAGCTTATTTTACTGTTTCGGAGGGTAAAATGCCAATTTATCCATAGATTTTTCATGTATCTATTTAAACAAGTCAGTTGTCCAAAATTATTAGCCGCTCTATTTGACAACGTAATTTCACTTAGATACAATGTTTTATATTGAAACACTGTTTCTATTAGCGGATTAAAAAGGAGAAGTGATCGAATGCTAGCAATAAAAAACAAATGGACGCTGATCACAGGCGCTTCTTCGGGTATAGGTGAAGCATTTGCGCATGAGTTTGCAGCAAGAGGGAGCCACTTGATTTTAGTTGCCCGCTCGAAAGCTAAGCTGATTGCTTTAGCGGAGAAACTACATAAAAAACACGGTATTCAGGCGCAGGTAATTGTTTCTGACTTATCTCAAAGTGGTTCTGCGGCGGAAATCTATCAACAATGTGTTCAACATGGTCTGCATGTTGATTGTCTAATTAATAATGCGGGTTTCGCTACCCATGGACTTTTTGAACAACTGTCAGGACCAAGGCAGCATGATGAAGTGATGCTGAATGTAGCGGCGGTTGTCAATCTTACTCATTTATTTTTACCGGATATGTTGAAAAAGAAAAGCGGAGTGGTTATTAACGTGGCATCAACTGCAGCATTTCAGCCTACTCCTAATATGGCGGTATACGGGGCTACAAAAGCATTCGTGTTATCATTTACAGAGGCGCTATGGGAGGAAAATCGAAAACGCGGCGTACAATTTCTTGCGTTATGTCCCGGGTCTACGGAAACAGAGTTTTTTAACGTTGTAGGGGCAGATGAAGCCTCTGTCGGAAAGCGGGATACTCCAGGAAATGTGGTTCAGGTTGCACTTCGCGCGCTTCAAGCTAAAAAGGTATATGCGATCCCAGGGCTAAAAAACTTTATTTCTGCTCAAATGTCTCGCTTCTTCACAAGAAAACAAATGCTTTTTGTGGTCGGGAGAATGCTCCAGGCACGTCATTAAACCACTTATCGCGATGAGCACCCCGGCCATGAGGAGTGCTGTGTGTCACTAAAAAGATAAAAAAAGTAGAGTGACATGTTCTTGACATGTTCACTCTACTTTCTGACTCTAAATTAGAGAACCGTAAATCCCATCTTCCGCTTCACTTCATTTAAAGTCTTGTTCGCTTGCTCGCTCGCGCGCTCCCTGCCATCGCGCAGGATACGGTGCAGCTCCCCCGATTCGCGAATATCCCGATACATTTGCTGCAGCGGCTCCAGCAGCTCAACAACCGCTTCCGCGAGCCCTTTCTTAAACGGTCCGTAGCCTTGCCCGTCATACATCGCTTCGATCTCGGCAATCGGCTTGTCCGTCACCGCCGAGTAGATGCTCAGCAGGTTGCTGACCTCCGGCTTGTTCGCCGGGTCATATTTGACTTCACGCCCGGAGTCCGTGACCGCGCGGCTGATTTTTTTACGGATCACATCCGGCGTATCCAGCATCGCAATATAGCTGCCCGGCGTCGGGCTGCTTTTGCTCATTTTTTTGGACGCGTCGTCCAAGGACATAATGCGGGCGCCAACCTCCGGAATATAGCCTTGCGGAATTTTAAACGTGTCGCCATACTTGCCGTTAAAGCGATGCGCCAAATCACGCGTCAGCTCCAGGTGCTGCTTCTGGTCGTCGCCGACCGGTACCTGATCCGCCTGGTACAGCAAAATATCGCCCGCCATCAGCGACGGATACGTGAACAGACCTGCGCCGACCGACTCCTTGCCGGCCGACTTGTCCTTGAACTGGGTCATGCGCTCCAGCTCGCCCATATACGTCATTGTCGTCAGCAGCCAGCCCAGCTCCGCATGCGCGCTTACGCTGGATTGCAAAAAGACGGTGGCCAGCTTCGGATCAAGCCCGGCTGCCAAATACAGGGCGGCTACCGCCTCGGTCTGATCCTTCAGCGCGGCCGGCTCCTGCGGAACGGTGACCGCATGCAGGTCCACCACCATGAAGTAGCAATCGTGGGTATGCTGCAGCTTCACATAATTTCGCAATGCGCCAATATAGTTGCCCAGCGTCAGTTGACCGCTCGGCTGCATGCCGGATAATACGCGCGGCTTTGTCATGGTTCAATCCCTCCGAATTTGTAGCGTTTGAATGATTGGTCTGCGCAAACACAAAAAGGCCTCTCCCCGCAAGGGACGAGAGACCGTGGTACCACCCTAATTCGCCTGCAGCAGCTGCCATCGTCGATCTGATGGATCGCGACGCCCAAAACGGCACGGTGCGAAACAGGCTGCAAGCCTTCATACTCCTATAACGGGGAGCAGACGGATAAGCATACTGACACGCACATTCAACGGACTACCTGACGGTGCATCCGTGCCGGGCCCGGCTTGCGCGAGCGTTCCTCCTTCAGCTCGGGGACCCATTCGGCTGGCGCTGTCTGCCGGTTCACACCATCCACCGGCTCTCTGAGAGAGACATGCTGCCGCCTACTTATTCCCGTCATCGCTTGTTAGAAGCATTGTATCGAACGCTCCGAAACATGTCAACCTGTTGTTCCCCAAACATTTCCGCCCCCTTCCCCGGCATTCGCCCAAAAACTTGTCCTGTTTCTAAACACGCGCGCATACGTTATACTAATAATAATTATTACGTTTGGTAAGGAGGCATAGCCTTGTGCCCTTGATTGTCCAACACTGGCTCACAAATGTATTAGCCGTTTTATGCCTGCTGATGCTGATTTTGATTTTTACGCAAAAGCAGGTCCCGGACTTGTCCTGGCTCAGCTCGGATGCGATGCAAAATTTTAAAACCATTTTTATCAGTATCGTTTTGGAGGCTTTGCCCTTCGTCCTGCTTGGCGTGCTTGTTTCCGCGCTGCTGCAAATGTTTGTATCCGAGCAGACCATCCGCCGCTGGGTGCCCAAAAACCCGGTGCTTGGCGTGCTGTTCGCCTGCGTGCTGGGCATTATTTTCCCGCTGTGTGAATGCGGCATGATTCCCGTCATCCGGCGGCTCATCCTCAAAGGAATGCCCGTATACGTCGCCGTCGTGTTTATTTTGGCCGGGCCGATCATTAATCCGGTTGTGTATGCTTCGACGTTCATGGCCTTCCGCACCCGGCCGGAAATCGCCTATTCCCGCATGGGGCTTGCCCTGATTGTCGCCGCGACCGTAGGCTTGCTTGTGTATCGGCTCGTCCGGTCGAACCCGCTGCGCCTTCAGAAGGGCGACCCGTACGAGCATGCACATGCACATGCTCACGAACATGATCACGGACGACATCATAGACATGAGCACAGGCCCGACCACTCGCACGCGGCTGGGCACAGCCACTCCCACAGTCACAGTCACGATCATAGTCACAGAGGCAGCCACAACCATCATCACGCTAATCCAGCGCAAGGCTTACGGGGGCGAGTGTTCGGAGTGCTCGGTCATGCGTCCGATGAATTTTTCGATATGGGCAAATATTTGATTTTCGGGGCGATGCTGACTGCTATAATCCAAACCTTTATGTCCCGCGATCATCTGGTGTCCATCGGCGAAGGAACGGTCAGCTCGCATCTGTTTATGATGGGCTTCGCGTATGTGCTGTCGCTCTGCTCCACCTCGGACGCCTTCGTCGCCTCCTCGTTCGCCACGACCTTTTCAGCAGGCTCCCTGTTGACTTTTCTCGTATTCGGGCCGATGCTGGATATGAAAAGCACACTGATGCTGCTCTCGGCATTCCGCGTTAAATTTGTTCTGCTCTTGACCGCGCTTGTCATCCTTGTGACCTTGCTTAGCTCCTTATTGTTCGAACGTATCTTTTTCCTATGAGGTGACTGGAAATGAGTCCACGACTGCTTAGCTTGCATCATGCGATCAAAGCGCTTATTTTATTTGGTTTTGCCGGATATATCGCGTATTTGGTCCAATCTGAACGCATTTTGCTGTACATTGCTCCCCGGATGACGGACTATGTCAAATGGTCGGCGCTTGGCCTTTACGCAGTAGCCGCTTATCAGGCTTATCAGGCCGTGAGGACGCTGCGCACCCGGCCTGAGCCTGCTTGCGATTGTGGGCACAACCATACGCCATCCAAATCGGTGCTGAAACATACCGTTGTCTACGGGCTGTTTATTTTGCCGCTGCTGCTCGGCTTCGCCTTGCCCGATTCCACACTCGGCAGCAGCCTCGCCGCCAAAAAAGGCATGAACCTGAGCAGCGCCAGCTCGGTGAAAAAGGAAAGCACGCTGTCGGCCGATAGCGCAAGCTCTAATTCGCCGGATGCGACCCCGCCGACTTCTGAAGCTGCAAGCGGCCTTTCCGGCACAGCCGCGACCGGAGAAAACACAGGAAGTACAGCCTCGCTGGATGAGCTGTTCCCTTCCGACAAGTTCACCAAGCAATATGCAGATTACGCGAAAAAGCTGTACACCCGGGATACGATTCCGGTATCCGAGGAATTTTTCATGGAGACACTAACTTCAGTGGACCTTTATCTCGACCGCTTTGTCGGAAAAAAGCTGGAGCTGACCGGCTTCGTCTACCGGCAGGAGGACATGAACGAGCGGCAATTCGTGATCGGACGCTTCTCGATCCAGTGCTGCTCGGCGGATGCGGCCCCGTTCGGCGTGCTGGCGGAGTATGACCGGGCCAATACGCTCGCTGAGGACAGCTGGGTGACCGTCACAGGTAAAATCGAAAAAACGAAGTTTAACGAGGCGGAAATTATGGTGCTGAAGGTGGAGAAGGTCGTCCGGGCCGAGCCTGCCAAAACGCCTTATGTATACCCGAATATGAATTTCGGGCTATAGCGTACGCTGCATGCATGCCGTGCCCATATTTACGCCAAGCCAAGGCTTGGCCAGAAAAAAAACCGTACGACGTCCCATTCAGGGCCGTGTACGGTTTTTTAGGCGTTGACGGCGCGGCTCGTCAGCTACGGCTGAACAGGCAGCTTGTCCAGCAGCTTGCCCACCGTAGCCACCGTGTCCTTGTACAGCGGCTGGTAGTCAAGCGGCTCGACGAAAGCAAGGAACGTTTCGCCGATCTTCCGAACCTGACGCACATAATCGTCCCGATTTACCCGGTATTCGGCCAGTAGACGCGGCTCCCCGTGCTCGCGCTCCTCAACTTCCTCCAGCTCCAACACCGGCTCATTGGGAAGATGACGAACGGTAAAGGAAAACCCCCGGCACTCCGGGTCTCCGCACCCGCAAATAAAAAACGGCACCTTCTCCCAAGCGTCGATCCCTCCCCAACGGTCAGGCGATACATCCTGCATGGCGCTGAGCAGCAGCGCAGGGAGCCCGACATCAATACAAAGCGGCTCCTCGATGACGATCTCGCCGTCAATGTCCAGCAGCACATCCGCATGCACAATCTGCAGGTCGGTATCCCAGGACCAGTTGCGATAACTTAACGTAAATGCCATGCGTTTCATTCCTCTCCCGGCTAAGATGGGCATAATTACCAATTGACAAATCGAGTAGTTCTTCCCTGGCAGAACATACTACGTATCAGAATGGAGGTGAACTCAATGGGTGCAGGACAATCCCGCAGCAGTAACGCTTTAGTCGTTCCTCAAGCTTCCCAGGCTCTCGACCAGCTCAAATATGAGGTTGCTCAAGAACTGGGTATTCAGATCCCGCAAGACGGCTACTATGGCTTCATGGCTACCCGCGACACGGGTGCGATTGGCGGTCATATTACACGTCGTCTCGTACAAATCGCCGAGCAGCAGCTTGCCGGCAAGTTTTCCCGATAAGGCAATACCTCGAATACTTAGGGCGGCTCCTTCCGGAGCCGCTTTGCTCGCGGACAAGTTGCACAGGTATCGCCTTATTATAAACGATCCTGTCGCCAATTACCTCCCCTTCCTCGTTATATTCCGGATTATCCAGAGAGACAGAAAAGCCCGCGCTTTTAATCCGGATTGACCGGTTTTCACACAATTCCGCTTCGAGCCAAAAAACCTGCCGCTTACTCGACAGGTTTAGTGACATCTCTTCTGTTTCTTTCCTCGGTTGCAGCTCTGTAATCATTTGCCTTCACCGCTGTCCGGTTTTCTCTTAATGTTCTGCGTTCACCCGCAGCACCCGCATGGCGTTCAATACAGCAAGCAGCGTCACGCCAACATCTGAAAATACAGCCCCCCACATCGTCGCAATTCCGAATGCGCCCAATATCAGAAACAGCGCCTTGACTCCAAGCGCAAAACCGATATTTTGCCAGACGATCCGGCGCGTCTGCCGGGCCATATAAATCGCGGTCGGAATTTTGGACGGTTCGTCCGTCATGATGACGATATCCGCCGCTTCGATCGCCGCATCAGAGCCAAGCCCGCCCATCGCCATCCCGATGTCGGCACGCGCCAAAACCGGCGTATCGTTGATCCCGTCTCCGACAAAAATGATTTTCGCCTTCGCGGACTTCTGCCGCTCCAGCCGTTCAAATTGCTCCACCTTGTGCTGCGGCAGCAGCTCCGCGTGCACCTCATCCACTCCCAGCTGTCGGCCGACTGAATCAGCCACAGCTTTCGCATCGCCGGTCAGCATGACCGTCTGCCGAACGCCCAGCTGCTTCAAGCGGCGAATCGCTTCGGCAGCGTCCTCCTTGATCACATCAGCAATCAGCAAATATCCGGCATAAATGCCGGCAATGGCTACGTGAATGACCGTTCCCGCTTGCTCAACCGGCTCCACGGCAATGTTTGCCTGCCGCATCAGCCTGGCGTTGCCCGCCTGCACCAGTTGTCCGTGAAGCCGAGCCTGCACGCCATGACCGGCAATTTCCACATAATCCGCCAGCTCTGCCTCATTCAATGGCTTGCCGTAAGCCGCGCGGATTGATTCGGCCAGCGGATGGCTGGCATGCAGCTCCGCATGCGCAGCGTAATACAGCAATTCCTCTGCCGACCGCTGGCCCGCCGGTTGAATATCCGTGACGGCAAAAGTCCCCTTTGTCAGCGTCCCCGTTTTATCAAATACGACCGTTTCCACATCGTTTAACGCTTCCAGATAATTACTGCCTTTAACCAAAATCCCGGCCCGCGACGCAGCTCCAATCCCGCCGAAAAAGCCAAGCGGAATCGAAATCACGAGTGCACAAGGGCAAGAAATAACGAGAAACACCAGCGCTCTGTATACCCACTCCGCAAACGTTTGACCGCTCATCACAAGCGGAGGCACTACGGCCAGCAGCAGCGCCACGATGACGACAGCAGGCGTATAATAACGGGCAAACTTGGTGACGAACTTTTCAGTCGGCGCTTTTTTGCTGCTCGCATGCTCAACCAGCTCCATAATTTTGGAAACGGTCGATTCACCGAATTCCTTGGTAACCTCGACAGTCAGCACGCCGTTGTTGTTCATAAATCCGCTGAGCACGCTGCTGCCCGGCTCTACCTCACGCGGCAGCGACTCTCCCGTTAGCGCCGACGTGTCGACCATGGAGCGACCTGTGACTACGCGACCGTCCAACGGCACCTTTTCCCCGGGCTTGATGACGATCAAATCCCCGACAGCCACGTCCTCAGGCGCGACGCGCTGCAGCCCGTTCGCTGTTTGCAGATGGGCGTAATCAGGCCGGATATTCATTAATGCGCTGATCGAACGCCGGGAACGGTTGACGGCCATGCTCTGGAACAGCTCTCCGACCTGGTAAAAAAACATCACGGCCACGCCCTCCGGGTACTCCTGAATAACGAATGCCCCGACGGTCGCTACAGACATCAGAAAATATTCATCGAACACCTGACCCCGGCCGATATTGCGAAGCGCCTGCCAAACGACATCGCCACCGATCGTCAGATAGGCGGCCAAAAACAGCGCCAGCTCGGCCCACCCTGGCAAGGCGAAACCCCAGGCCAGCCCGCTGAAAAGTGCGCCAAGCGCCAGCCGCCACACAAGCGGACCAAGTCGTCCATGCCCGCCTGCATGGGAATGACCGGCGTGATCGTCATCGACATGCGTATGGTCGTCCAACGGCTCGTGACCGCCGCTTCCTGTCGTATATTCAGGTCCGTGTTCATGGCCGTCTCCGTGTCCATGACCTTTATGATGGCCAGCATTGCTAACGGTATGTCCTGGTCCATGATCATGGGCGCCACAGCAGCTTCCGTCAGCAGCATGCTCTTCGCCATGTGCAGCAGCTGACGACGCAGGCTGTGGAGCACGGCGCACCTTAGCCCCGGTGGAGCCGGCTGCCGGCCGGTGTCCTTTCGTTCTGATCCGGATATGTGGCTCAAGCCGAACAACCGCTTTCCGGACTTCGTCAACGACAGCTTCTTCTCGCTCACGATCCGTTCGCAAGGTCAAGGTTTGTGTCGCAAAGTTTACCGAGCATGCTGCAATGCCGTCGATTTTGCTTACACCCTTTTCGATTTTCGCCGCACAATTGGCGCAATCCAAACCGTCCAGCAGCAGCTCCCGCTGCACGGTCTCCTTGGCTGGTTCCATAAACGCTTACCTCCATTTATCAATATATGAATATACGTTCATATGTTGGTTTTTATTATATGCCTGGCTGGTTGTTTCCGTCAAGCTTGATTGCGCCCGTTTTTCTGCACACCGTCGGGCAACGCAAAAAGGCCCCGCATGGGAGCCTTTCCAGATCAGCCAATCACTAAGAAAACCTCGATCGAAGCCTTTCAAGGTTGAGCGACCGCAATTGCAGCGGTAGGTTTGCTATCGCCACCGGGAACGACGGCATCCACCGCCTACCGGCTTTTCAATCGTTCCACATCGCTTTTGACCCGTAACAAATCATTATTAATCACCTTAAATTGATGCTCGTACGTGATCAGTTCATTATTGACGACGGCCTTGTAGTCGAGCAGTGTTCTGACAATAAAGTCATCGGATTTGATATTCTCCGCATGTGCGGTATCCACCGCTGTGTTTAATTGCTTGATATCCGTCTGCATCACTGAAATGTCCGTCTTCATCGAAGACATCTCGGTTTGCATGGAAGACATCTCGGTTTGCATGGAAGACATCTCGGTTTGCATGGAAGACATTTCAGCCTGCATGGAAGACATTTGAGCTTTCATTACAGTCATTTCGACCTTCAGCTCTGCAACATCGACCTTCAGCTCTGCAACATCGACCTTCAGCTCTGCAACATCAGCCTTTAGGACAGCTACATCCTCTTTCACCGCAGACATTTCGACCTTCAACTCGGCCACGTCCGTCTTCAACTCTGCTACGTCGGCCTTTAAGACAGCCAGGTCACGGCTGTTCTTCTGAACTTCCTGCAAAATTTGCCTTAACAGATCCTCCAAATGAAATCACCTCGCCGAACAACAGGGTACGTTCAGTATACCATAACAGACCTCATACCTTCGAGCAGGAAAAGACCGGCACGAAACCAGCAAGCGCCAGCCTTTTCCCGCAGGGATCTAAATAATAGCGCTTTCAAAAAATAAAAGAAACAGTTGCTGCCTTAACCTTGCATCTTGAACTTTATAATAGCTAAGGGCTATTGCCTACCTACGATTCCTGATTTTTCGAGCGGGATGAGCCGAGCAAATTCGCCATGTTGTAATTCGATTCGAACGTTACGGAGGTGCACAACAAGTTTTGCCGCATTGCAAATTCAAACTGGATTTCTCCGTGCGACCATTTTTTCAGCTTCAGCGACTCCAAGGCTGTTTGCCGGAACGATAATTGATGGCTTTCCGACAAGCCACGGTCCGCTTTTTTCACTTCGGTTCCTTTACTTTCCAGAGGGAAAGCACGAATTCCGAATTTACCCACCATATTGTTGCGAATTTGAACAAACACAGTTCCCGATGTGAGCGTCGTTAATTCCTCCCTCAATTCCCGGAATACGAGATCCAATTGTCTGGCCAACGGAAGCTGCTCCAGAATCATAGACTAGCCCCTTTCATTTTATTATTTGGAATATATTGTATAACAGGCCTGTAGCGCCATTATAAGACAGAGTCGAAAAATGTTCAACAATGATTTACTTTATTCGCCAAAAAATTTAACATTTGGTCCTGAATCTTCCGACCTATTTCCCGTAGACCATTTGTTCCAGGTGATGATATAATTACCACAGGAAAAAACCATGCTAGTGAGTCATTAATCCTAGATTTTGAAGGGGCGTTGGCTATGAACTTATTTTCCTCCTTTTCGTTCAGATCAAAGCTTTACATGGGCTGCTATGCCATTGTAGGGCTGTTCTCCGTAGCGATGTTGTTTTTCATGCTGCGGGCGGACTCCGGGATCGTCTTGGGATTACTCGTCCTGGCGGCATTGATCGGCCTGACTGTTCCTTTTGTCAGATTTCTTGAGAGAGCGCTTACAGAACCGATTAGCGATATTTCCAGAGCAGCGCTCAATATTGCCAAAGGTGATTTTACGGCGAAAATCTCGCTCCGCTCCGATGATGCTTTGGGCGAACTCGCCGATTCCTTTAACAAGATGACCGAGAAGATGCGGGACATTTTAACCGACACGGGAAAAGCTTCGCGCGAGGTGTCGGACTCCAGCCGGGATATTTACCAACGCAACGAACGGATGAAAAAGGTGCTGGAAGAGGCTGCAACAGCCGCTAATGAACTCGCTGCCGGGGCCAGTCAAATTTCAGAGGAAATCGGCAGCGCCTCCGCCGCGACGAAGGACATTGAGCTGAAGGTAGCAACCTTTACCGGCTCGACGAGGGAAATGAATGCCCGCTCGGGCCATACGCTTGCGTTAGTTCAGAAAGGGCTGCAGTCGGTGGAAACCCAAAGTGAAGGCGTACGCAAAAACGTCGAAGCGACGGCTCTCGTTTCCCAGGCGATCCACTCCCTGGCCGAGTTAGCCAATGGCATTTCGACCATGACCCGATCTATTTCCGACATCGCCGAGCAAACGAATCTGTTATCGTTAAACGCTTCGATTGAGGCGGCCCGCGCAGGCGAGCATGGCAAAGGGTTTGCCGTTGTCGCTCAGGAGGTGCGCAAGCTGGCCGAGGAATCGACCACCTCAACCAAGGAAGTATTTGGTCTCGTGCGCAGTATTGAACAAAGCATTTCACAAGCGCTTTCATCAATGAAAGAAAACGAGCAAGTCGTGGAAGAGCAAACGAGGCTTATTGTCGAAACGGAATCCGTGTTTGCTGAAATCGTAAGCAGCGTTTCCTTTATCTCGGAGCATATTTCCGCGTTCGCCGGGGAAAGCGAGCAGATGCTGGCCAGCGCCCAGCAAATTTCTGCGACGATGGAAAATATCTCGGCCATTACCGAGCAATCCGCCGCCGGCACAGAGGAAGTGTCCGCTTCGATGAGCGATCAGATCGCCGCTGTGCAAGCCATCGTTACGCAGTCCGAGCAAATGACCCGGCTTGTTACCCGGCTGCAGCAGACGATGAGCATTTTCAAGCTGTAGCGGCCAAGGCAGGCCAGACCCGGCAAAAGCAACAGCAAACAGCAGCCAGGCAAGCTTTAGTCCGCTCACCTGGCTGCTTGTTAAAGCTTCGGATCGAAGCACGTTCGACGAGGCTGCATTTGTGGTTCCGAGGTAGCTTTTCGTTCGATACGGTCTGTAAATCAGGTCAGACGCAAAAACTCTTCCACATCCGCAACGGACAAGTCCAGCGCCCGCTGCCAGAAATCCGGCTTGCGCAAATCAATGCCGAGATGCTTCATCGCCAGATCTTCTACTGTCAAGCGTCCTGTATCGCGGAGCAGCGCGATATATTGCTCTTCAAACGCATCGCCCCGCTGCAGCGCCTCCGCATACAAGCCGGTGCTGAACATATAACCGAACGTGTACGGGAAGTTGTAGAACGGCACCTCGGTAATGTAAAAATGCAGCTTGGACGCCCAAAAATGCGGATGGTAGTCCTCCAGCGCATCGCGGAACGCCCGCTTCTGCGCACTCTCCATCAGCTCATTCAGCCGTTCGACGCTAACGAGTCCTTGACGGCGCTCCTCATAAAATTCCGTTTCAAATAAAAAGCGGGCATGAATATTCATATAAAAAGCGACAGACCGTTGAATTTTGTCCTCCAGCAAGGTCAGCCGTTCCGCTTCCGTTGCGGCCGCCTTCACTGCGGCATCCGCCACCACCATCTCGGCAAAGGTTGATGCCGTTTCCGCTACATTCATCGCATATTCCTGCGCAAGCGCCGGCAGGTCATTCATCACATGCTGATGATACCCGTGACCAAGCTCATGCGCCAAGGTAGCGACATTGGACGCCGTTCCGGCATACGTCATGAAAATCCGGGTTTCCTCCGAAACAGGAAACGACGTGCAAAAACCTCCAGGGCGCTTGCCATCGCGATCTTCCGCTTCAATCCACCGGTTTTCGAACGCTTTGACCGTAAACTCCGCCAGCTTCGGGCTAAATCGTTGAAATTGCTCGACGATCAACTGCGCGCCTTCATCATAAGTGAACGTTTGACTCCCTTCGCCGACTGGAGCCTCCACATCGTACCAGCTCAGCTTAGGCACGCCGAGCAGCTGCGCCTTGCGCTCCAGATAACGGACAAACCAATGCTTGCCGCCTTCGATCACATTCCACATCGCATCCAGCGTTTCCTTCGACATCCGGTTAATGTCCAGCGGTTCCTTATGAATGTCCGCCCAGCCCCGGCGCTCGTACAGCTTCAGTCGAAACCCGCCGAGATGATTCAGCGCATCTGCGCAATAATCCGCATGCTCCCCCCAAGCCGTTTCCCATTGACGAAACAGCCTCTGACGTACGTCCCGGTCTGCGCTATGCATCCGGTTGGCTGCCTGACCTGCGGATAATTCGGTAACCTTACCGTTTTCCTCGAATGGAAGCCTGAATTTGCTGACGGTCGTATTGTACAGCTCGCCCCAGCCGTGGTAGCCGTCAACCGCCAGATCGTTAATGAGCGCTTCCTGCTCCGGTGGAAGCTTGTCAGCCGCCAGCGCTCTGCGCTCCTGCAGCGGGTACACGATTTCCGCAACCTGCGGCTGCGCCAGCAGCGCGGTCCAAGCCTCTTCGCCGATTCGCGTCAGCAAATCATCGAACAGCGTTGACGCCGTCGCATAATCGGCTTCAAGGGTCTTGACTTTGCCCGCCAGCATCACTGCCCCCTTGTCATGCTGATTTTCGGCAGTGAGGCAGCCCGTGAAGGACCCGGCTTCGCGAAGCGACAGCAGCACAGCCTGCAGCCATTCGATGATCGGCAGCACATGCGCCGTTTCAGCGGCCGTCTGCGGAGCCTCAAGCTCGTTCAACCAACCCCGCAGCTCCGCCAGCTCGTGCTCCAGCTTATTCAGAAATGCCTGAAAATCAGCCGACTGGCTTCCTCCCGTAAAAAAACGGTTAAGGTCCCACGTTTGCGATAACGGATTTTGCATAACAATCACCGCACCTTTCAGCTCCAAATTTTTCTATTCGCTTCTATTTAACCACAATCTTGTCCGGAAGCCTATCCAGGCATCCAGGTTTCACCAAATTGCGGTTGAAAAGCATAGGCCGAGTATGCTTAAATGAAAGCGAACCTTGAACGGACGGGAGCGAACGAAGTGATGAGACCTTTGCAAATTTCCCCAGACACTGCACAAAAGCTTGCCAAGCAGCTAAAGGTGCCGCTGGAGCATCTCATGCATATGCCACAGCATATTTTGCTGCAAAAGCTGGCCGAGCTGGCTAACGCCAAGCCGGACGATGGCGCTGCCGCATCTGATGCCCCGGCCGACGCCGTCAAACAGGAGACGGATGGACAAGACACAGCAGACCGTTCCGGCGCAGCGAACGCTGACGCGGGCCGGGCAGCTGGCAAGCCGACCGCCGAGTAACGCTGATGATTCCCTTTGAGCGAACCTGGCCGTATGACCGCGTCGGAAAGGACTTGTTTATTCCAAGCTGCCCTTTCTGCGACAAGACGCATATTTTACTGCCGCTCGGGCTTCGTGAGCTGGACGAGCTGAAGGAAGGCATCAAAAAGCTGCTCGTCCTGCCATGCTGCCGCAGCAGGCTGACGCTTGTAGAAGCAGACGGCGATTACTTGCTTGCCAACCGGGCGTTGTCCCGCAAGGACAACTAGCCGGTCTGCCCGTGCAGCGAGCCGAAGGCGACCTCATCACGCGGATGATCGTTTTGGGGGCGGAAAGCCAGCGCCGTCTAGAGCGCCACGACAAAAAGCTTAAAGTACGCCTGCCGCCTCCGGCCGGAATGCTTTAAGCTTTTTTTCAGGCTTCCTGAATGTCCTCGCTCAGCTGCAGCTTGCGCTCCTCCATCTCTTCACGAACAGCCTGCCACTGCTCGCGGCACGCGCGAATCATCCCCGCGTCCATAATACGCTTGTCATTGACCACGCGGGAAAACCAGCGGACAGCTTCGTTGAACTCATCCAGCCGCCGATGCAGCTCGCCGATCAGATACATCAGCCGGGCATTGTTCATCTCGCCCGCTTCCGTCTCGAATGCCCGGATATATTCAGCCAGCGCATACCGAAGAAATCGCTTCTCCTGCTCGGCGTCGCCCTTGCTGCGATACAGCCACGCAATTTGATGCAGCAGGCTGGCTGTCAGCCTGGCCTGTTCATTGACTGCCTGCGAGCAGATCAGCGCGAGCTTGTAAGCATCCAGCGCATCCTCCCAGCGGCGCTCTCCGCTGAAATCCCGGTAGGTCCACTGCGAGCCGATCTTTTCCTGAAACAGCTTGCGCTGGAAGGGCGTCAGCATCGTCTTCGAATTTTCCGTCCCGGCAAAGCCGCATGACGGGCATACGCGCACGACGTAATGGTCGGGATTCACATCCTTATAGTGCAGACAAAAATCGGTGTCCGTTTTCACCGAACGCTTGAAGCTGGGACGGACCCGCGAGGACTTGAACTCAGTCTCGCATTGAGGACACTGCACATTGGCTTGAAATAACGGTTCTACCACAGCTTACCTTCCTTCTCCTCCGTAATCCGGTTGTTTTCTCATCTGATCTCTGTCTCAGGCTGAACAAAATGCTTCTCGCCTTCAGGCTCTGTCTAGCTGTTCACAAAATGATACGCCGGCCCCTTGAGCCGTTCCAGCACTGCCAGCTGCAGCTGCCGCTCCACCCCTGCTTCTGTCAAAGCCTGCTCCATGCAGCCCAGCCATGCATCGGCCCGCTCCTCCGTGACCGGAAACGGCAAATGACGAGCCCGCATCATCGGATGCCCATACTGATCTGAATACAAAGCCGGTCCGCCGAAAAATTGGGTCAAAAACAAAATCTGCTTCTCCTGGACAGGTAAAATATTTGCCGGAAACAACGTGCCGAGCAGCGGATGCTGCTGCACCTTGGGATAAAAGCAGCTCACAATCCCGCGAATGCCCTCGGCTCCGCCAAGCGCTTCATAAATGGTTAGCTGTCCGCCTCTTGTCTGTTCAGACATCTTTCCCCAACTCCTTCCACACCAAGCATTCGTCCGGGCAATCGCCCTTCGGACAGAACGTAAAAAGATGCTAACGCATACGCCCTAGCATCGTAAAAGGTAACAAAAAGCTCTTATCGCATGTAACGGTGCAGCGCGCCAGTTAATTATAGTCTTCTTCACCTGAGGTCATCAAGGTTTCCCTTATGACATAGACGAATGCACATACGAGAACTCCAGCAATAACACCCATCATAAGGATCACTCCCATTCTCATAGTAGTGCCATTGTACCATAAAACCGCTCAACATTCAGCACTTTTGTAAGCCTTCTCAATAATTTTGGCATTGCATGCGCCGCTCCGTACAAGCATGTCTTCGGTTCACCCGACATATACAAGAAAGACAGGCTTTTTCACGGAGAGGAAGTGATTGTTGCGTGCGCATCGCGAATCCCGCCTTGCTGCTTGTCGCAGGAATGGCTGTCCTGCTTGCCTGCCTGATACTCGCCTATCCGGAACCTTCCCTGCAAGCGTCCCTGAGAGGCATCTCGATCTGGTGGGATGTTTTATTTCCGGCGCTGTTCCCCTTCTTCGTCATCTCAGAGCTGATGCTGGGCATCGGGATTGTCCATTTTTTCGGCATGCTGCTTGATCCGCTGATGCGCCCTCTGTTTCGAATTCCCGGCATAGGCGGCTTTGTGATGGCGCTTGGCTTTGCCTCAGGTTACCCGGTCGGGGCCAAATTAACGGCCCAGCTTTACGAGCAGCGGCTGGTCAATCGGGACGAAGGCGAGCGGCTCGTTGCGTTCACGACTTCCTCCGATCCGATCTTTCTGATCGGCGCCGTCTCCGTCGGCTTCTTCCACAATGCCGCGCTCGCCAGCATGCTGGCGGCGGCTCACTACGGCGCGGCGCTGCTCGTTGGCCTGCTGATGCGGTTTCACGGAAGGCGGGCAGCGGGTAATGACGGGCTGCAGCTTCAAGAGGGCGGCGGCCAGCCGCCGCGGCGAAACGCCGGGCTGACGAAGCAGGCCTTTGAAGCGATGCACCGGGCACGGCTGCAGGACGGACGGCCGCTGGGCGTGATGGTGACGCAATCGCTTTCGTCAGGGCTGCAGATGTCGTTTGTGATCGGCGGGCTCGTCGTATTTTTTTCCGTTGTGATGGAGGTGATGGCCTCGGCGGGCGTGATGGCTTACATTTATGCCGGTGTCGATGCGCTGCTCCACAGCTTCGGACTTCCAGCCGCCTTATCCCAAGCGGTGGTCAACGGCTTCTTCGAGGTTACGCTTGGCGCCAAGGCGGCGGGCAGCGCGGCGGGCGTGCCGCTGATGTACCAGACGGCGATTGCCGCCTGGGTGCTGTCTTGGGGCGGCTTATCCGTGCATGCGCAAATTATCAGCGTGCTGCACCGGACGCCGTTCCGGTATACCCCGTTTGCGCTCGCGCGCTGCGTGCATGGATTGCTGGCCGCTATGCTGGTCATGCTGTTATGGAAGCCGTTTAGCCCCCTGCTTCTCCCGGTCAGCGCGGCCCCTTCAGCCATTGACATGACACGGCCGGTGACAGTCTGGGTTCATCACACGCTGCCGCACGCATTAGGGCTGCTGCTCGGCATGTTGGCTGCCCTGCTGCTGTTGTCGGTCTGCTGGCGCCTGCTTCAGCTGTGCATGAACCGGATTCGAACTTCGAATACTAGGTAGATCAGTCGGAAACCTGCGCGTCAACTATTATTTTGAATATGAGGTGACCCCATGCCCACGATGTATTCGATCCGCTCCACCCCTCTGCCCGCCGCAATCACGCGATTGTCCGAGCTCGCTTTGAACCTTTGGTTCAGCTGGAATGACAGCGCCCTGGCGTTATTCGAAAGTATGGACGGCGAGCTGTGGCGGCGGTCCCATCACAATCCCGTGCAGCTATTGGCGGAGTTGCCGGACGAAACGCTTGACCGGCTAGCCTCCGACACCTCATTTCTCAAGTCCTATGCAACGGTGCTGCAGCAGTTCGACGCCTACATGAACGCGGAGACGCGGTTCGGCCAGCAGCACCCGCAGTTGGCCCGCCAGGCGATCGCTTATTTCTCCGCTGAATTCGGCTTTCATGAATCGCTGCCTATTTATTCGGGAGGGCTTGGCATTCTCGCCGGAGATCATTGCAAATCCGCCAGCGACCTCGGCGTGCCTCTGATCGGTGTCGGGCTGTTGTACCGCAGAGGTTATTTCCAGCAGAAGCTGGACGCCAAAGGCTCACAGCTGGCGGAGAGCCTCCATTACGACTTTAGCCGGCTGCCGATTCGGCCTGTGCGGACCGCCGTTCCGTCAAGCGCTGACGAAGCGGCAAATGCCGACGCGAATGTCGCGCAGCCGGACAACCGGGAGCTGGTCGTAGCTGTAGAAATCGCCGACCGGATTGTCCAGGTCAAGGTGTGGCAAGCCTTGGTCGGACGCATCCGCGTGCTGCTGCTGGATACCGATGTAGAGAGCAACAGCCCGTGGGACCGGGAGCTGACCGCCCAGCTGTATGGCGGGGGGCAGGATGTACGGATTGCACAAGAAATCGTGCTGGGCATAGGCGGCGTTCGGGCGCTGCGGGCGATGGATATCCCGACCGGGGCGTTCCATATTAACGAAGGCCATGCGGCGTTCCTGTCCTTCGAACGGCTGAGGGAGCAGCTTGACCGGGGATTGCCGTTTCATGTCGCGCTGGAGGTTGTCCGTGCCAGCACGGTATTTACCACCCATACCCCGGTACCGGCCGGGCATGATGCGTTCCCGCTCGCTATGTTTGACTTCTATTTCTCCCGACTGCTCGCCGGTAAGCCGTCCTTGCGTCATGATCTGACCAATCTCGGATTCGACGGACAGCGGGGAACGTTTAATATGACCTATCTGGCACTGCATACATCAGCGCTGCGCAACGGAGTCAGCAAGCTGCATGGTCATGTGTCCCGCGAAATGTTTCGTTCCTTCCACGGTCTTATGGACGTACAGGAGGTACCGATTGCCCATATTACCAACGGCGTTCATCTCGACACATGGCTGGCGCCGGAGCTGAAGACGCTATTTAACCGGTTCCTGCCGGGCAATTGGTCGTTGAACCAGACAAACCGCGATGTATGGCGCGCCATCGACCTGATTCCGAATGAAGCGTTGTGGAACGTGCATGAGGAGTTGAAGGAACAGCTGATCCGGCTCGCACGCGCCAATTTGCTGGAGCAGCGACGCCGCAGCGGCATGAGCGAAAGCGAAGCCCAGGAAGCGCGCGGCTGGCTGTCCAAGCATACGCTGACGATCGGCTTTGCCCGCAGGTTCGCAACCTACAAGCGCGCCCAGCTGATATTCAGCGATTTGCCCCGGCTTGACCGGCTGGTCAACGATGCTCGCCGCCCCGTGCAATTCATTTTTGCAGGCAAAGCGCACCCGGCCGACCGTCCCGGCCAGGATATGATCCGGGAAATTCACCGAGTATCCCAGCTGGAGCGGTTCAAGGGCAAAATTGTGCTGCTGGAAAACTATGATATTTATGTCGCGCGCGCGCTTGTGCAGGGCGTCGATGTGTGGCTGAACAACCCGCGGCGGCCATACGAGGCGAGCGGTACAAGCGGACAAAAGGCGGCGCTGAACGGCGTCATCAATTTCAGCGTGCTCGATGGCTGGTGGGAGGAAGGATACGACGGCAGCAATGGCTGGAGTATTGACTCGGATATTCATGCCGATTCGGAAACGCAGGAACGCCAAAATATTCAGTCGATCTATCAGGTGCTGGAAGCCGAAATTGTGCCCTTATATTACAATCAAGGCGCGCTGCCGGCGCAGTGGGTCGGGCGGATGAAACGTTCGATCCGGACGCTTGCCCCCGTTTATAATACGGACCGGATGGTTACCGATTATACAACCGGGGCCTACGTGCCGACGCTGCTGCGAACCCAGCGGTTTTTAGCCAATGCGTATGAAGAAGCACGCAAGGTCGCCGACTTCAAAAAATTTATGCTGGACAACTGGCATCACGTCCGCGTTATTGAGGTTAACGACGCGTTGTCCGGCAGCAAGCAGCTGACAGCCGGCACGGCCATGAAGGATGCAGCGGCAACGATTCAGTTCGGGCCGATCTGGCATCAGGATACAGCCGTTGAGCTGATTTATTACGAAGACACGCCTGGCGGCTGGCAGCAGGTCATTACGCCTATGGAGCTTTCCCGCCAGTTGAGCGAAGGCGTATGTGTATACGTGGCCCGCATTCCGGCGCATCTCCGGCACGGCGCTCACTTCAGCATCCGGGTATATCCTGTCAGCGCCAGCTTCGCCAGCCCGTTCGAGCTGCCGCTGGTGAAGTCGTATTAGGCTGCGCTGGCCTCTGGCAGACAGCAGCAGCCGCTCCGCGATCCCGCGAGGCGGCTGTTTGCTGCTCGCACAGCCAGTACAGTCGCCCGACGGCATGTGACGCGCACATTGTGTTCTCCGGCCAGATTGTTTATGATGGATGGGGACTGGCTTTTGATAAAAGCCTGGAGCTTATAGAAGCAGCTTTCTGCTGAAAGCTGGGGCGCTCCCTTACGGAATAGCTTTCTGACAAAGCTTGGAGGAGGACAACCGGTTGAAGTACAACGTCGTTCACCGTGGTGACGAAACATCCTTTCAATTGATGAATACGTTCCATCAGCTGATTCAGCAGCGGGGACTGACACATGAGGAGGACAATCCGGATATTGTGCTGTCGATCGGCGGGGACGGCACGCTGCTGCATGCGTTTCACCGGTATAAAGACCAGCTCGACCATATCGCATTTGTCGGTATTCATACCGGCCGGCTTGGTTTTTTCGCTGACTGGAAGCCGGATGAAGTCGAGCTGCTGGCTCAGCTGATGGGCGAAAGCGCACAGCAAAACGACCTGCGCGTCGTGAAATACCCGCTTGTGGAAATTCAGATTACAACCGCAAACGGCATTGAAACAGAGCTGGCGCTAAACGAATTTACCATTAAAGGCGTCGATGCGACCTTGGTCGCCGAGCTGCATATTAACGACGAGCTGCTGGAGACGTTCCGGGGAGACGGCATCTGTATATCGACCCCTTCAGGCAGCACCGCGTACAATAAAAGCCTTGGGGGTGCCATCGTTCATCCGTCGCTTGACACCATTCAAATCGCCGAAATCGCTTCGATTAACAATCGCGTGTTCCGGACGCTCGGTTCGCCGATTTTGCTGCCCAAGCATCATCATTGCGATATGTATCCGCGAGCGAATCAAACAATTATTTTATCGCTGGACCATGTGTATATGCAGCGCAACGATATTTTGTCGATTCGCAGTATGGTCGCCGCCGGTAAAAAGGTAAAGTTCGCCCGTTTCCGCCCGTTTCCGTTCTGGAGTCGGGTACGCGAAGCGTTCATCGGTTACGATATGATGTAACGTGACCTGCGGCATCAGGCTGTACATAGGTTTAAACCGAAACAAGCCCCTGACGCTTCGCCAAGGCGAAGCGTCGAGGGCTTGTTTCGGTTTACCTCACACGCGAGACGATTCCGTTTTCGGTTTGGGGCCGGTATTCGGGTTCGTATGCGAGTTAGCCTTCGGTTGAGGCTTGTTTGCACGCGAATTCGGATGGCCGCCGGAGCGCCCTCCCGTATGCGGCCGCTCCGCGCGGTCCGGACGATCGCCACGCTCTGGACGATCACCGCGCTCAGGGCGATCTCCACGGTCTGGACGATCACCACGGTCCTGACGATCGCCACGCTCTGGGCGCTCTCCGCGATCCGGACGATCGCCGCGCTCATGACGGTGCGTCCCTTGCTGCCCCTGTCCCAGGCGCTGGGGTCCGCCGCCGGACTTGCCGTCCTTCTGGCGGAAGCCGCCCGACTTGTAGCCGCCGTTTGGCTTGCCGGACGATTGATCTTGCTGATGCTTATCGTGCTGCCCGCGCCCGCCCTGCTGGCTCCGATTGTGCCGCGGGCCTGGACGCTCGTGCGGCTTCGCGTTTTCGCCGGTTGCCGCCGACGTCTGGACGGTGGCGACCTGACGGGCCGCGATCTGCTCCTTGCGCTCCTGCGCCCGGTGCTGACGCGCCCCTTGCGCCTGCTCGTATTCTTCCTCGGCTAGCACCGGCTCTCCCTCGGAAGGAGCAAGCTCGCGGGTTGCAACCTTCTCCAGAATAAAGTAGGCGCAGCCGAAGTTGCAGTATTCATTCAAATAGTCGTGGATGGTTGAAATAATCGTATCCTTCGTTCCCTTGGGATGCGTATCCTTGAAAAATCCTCTAAGCCTCAGCTGACTGTAGCCCCAATCTCCGACGACATAATCGTAGCGATCCAGCACCTCGCTGTAGCGGTCGCGAAATGCATCAAGGCGCCAGCCGTTCTTGTGATCGACAAGAACCTCATATGTTTTGTTCGCAATATGGATCACGATTTATGCCTCCCCTGGTTACGACTGCTGAGCGGATTTCACCTGATCATGGGCATGGTAGGAGCTGCGGACCAGCGGACCGGACTCGACATGCTTGAACCCGCGTTTCATGCCTTCCTCTTTTAATTCGGCGAATTGTTCCGGCGTATAATACATGCTGACCGGCAAATGCTGCAAGCTCGGCTGCATATACTGTCCGATGGTGAAAATATTGCAGTCTATCGCGCGAAGGTCGTCCATCGTCTGCAAAATCTCATCCCATGTCTCGCCGACGCCGAGCATAATACTGGACTTGGTCGGGATCGAGGGCGCAATCCGCTTGGAGCGCTCCAGCAGTTCTAGCGACCGGCGGTATTTAGCTCGGGCTCTGACCCGATCTGACATCCGTTCCACCGTCTCCACGTTATGATTCAAAATATGCGGCTTCGCTTCCAGCACGGTGCGCAGTGCCGCCTCATCTCCCTGAAAGTCCGGAATCAGTACCTCGACGCCGGACAACGGCAGACGGGCGCGGATCGCACGAATCGTCGCTGCAAAAATCGAAGCGCCGCCATCCTGCAAATCGTCGCGCGCCACCGAGGTAACGACGACGTGACGCAGCCCCATTTTCTCCGACGTTTCGGCGACACGCTCCGGCTCCTGCAAGTCAAGCTCCGTCGGCAGCCCTGTTTTCACCGCGCAAAACCGGCAAGCCCGGGTACAAATATCGCCAAGAATCATAAACGTCGCCGTCCGATTGGCCCAGCATTCGTGAATGTTCGGACACTTCGCTTCCTCACATACCGTATGAAGCGTTTTATCGCGCATCATGTTTTTGATTTCTTTATAAGACTCACCGTTAGCGAGCTTGGTTTTTAGCCAGGCCGGCTTGCGTTCCACTGATGATGTAGCCATAGTTTCCCTGCTTTCCTGCTAAAATGCGGAGCTCTGCATGTTGTTTGTTACCCATTATTATAACATGAAACGACGAACAATCTATACCCTGTGAATTTCACTCGGTTTGGAAATATGCTACACTAACGAGGAAGTGTACCATGTTTCACTTAGGAGGACCTGCTTTCAATGATGAATGTGGACCATATACTTAAGCTTGTGCAATCCGGAGATCTCGATGTCGCCGAAGCAAAACGGCTGCTGGAGGAAGCGCTGGCTGCGTCTGCGGCGTCCGGGCCCGCAGCCGTCGTCAGCGTGGACGGGCAGCCGCAGCGGCGTGACGAAGCGGTTGCGCCAGCGGCGGAGGCGGAGCTCGCCTTTGCCGGAGGCTCTGCAATCGACGATTCGCTAAGCTACGCCCAGCTTGATGTGCGCCGCGCCGAGCGGACCGGCTTCCCGGAGGTCGTCTATGGCGAAGGCAAATCCGTCGAGCAAATTGCTGCCATCATGGAACGGCTGGGCAGCCACAACGGCCGCGCACTGGCTACGCGGGTGAATGCGGACAAGGCTGCCCATCTGCTGGAGCGGCTTCCAGGAGCGGTTTACCATGCCGAGGCCCGCGCGATGATCTGGCAGCCGGATGCGGCAGCCAGACCGGTGGACAGCGGCGGCCTGATCGCGGTCGTTTGCGCCGGAACGTCCGATGTTCCGGTCGCAGAGGAGGCGGCCGTGACCGCCGAATATCTCGGCTGTCGTGTTGAACGAATTTATGATGTCGGCGTCGCTGGCATTCACCGGCTGTTCCGCCGCCTGCCGCAAATCCGCCAGGCTGACGCGATTGTCGGCGTCGCTGGCATGGAGGGCGCGCTGGTCAGCGTACTAGGCGGGCTTGTGTCCGTGCCGATTATCGCCGTTCCGACAAGTATTGGCTATGGAGCCAGCTTTCAGGGCGTAGCCGCCCTGCTTACGATGTTAAACGCCTGTGCGCCGGGCATTTCCGTCGTAAACATCGACAATGGCTTTGGCGCAGGATACAACGCAGCCTTGATCGTCAAGAATCGGACAAAGAGGGATGAGCGATGAAAATTTTATACCTGGACTGCTTTTCCGGCATCAGCGGCGACATGACGCTGGCTGCTCTTGTAGATGCAGGCGCAGATCGTGCTTATATTGAAGAAGAGCTGAATAAAATTAAGGTCGAGCCTTTCCGTATCGAATGGAAACGGGTCAATAAAAAAGGCATTTCTTCATTGAAAGCGGATGTGCTGCTTGACCCGTCCCACCCGCCGCAGCATCATCGCCACTACTCGGAAATCGTCCGGATGATCGAGGGCGCAGGCTTTAATGAGCGAGTCGTCAAGCTGAGCTTGAGTATTTTCGAAAAAATTGCGATCGCCGAAGCAAAAATCCACGATATCCCGGTTGAACGCGTCCACTTTCACGAGGTCGGCGCGATTGATTCGATTGCCGATGTCATCGGCGTCGCTCTGGCGCTGGATTCATTGGACATTGATAAGGTACTGTCGTCGGCCGTTCCGCTCGGATCAGGTACGGTTCAGTGCGATCATGGCATTTATCCGGTTCCCGCCCCCGCTACGCTGGAAATGATGCGCGGCTTGCCGATCGCCACGACCGGCTACTCGCTCGAAATGACTACCCCGACAGGAGCCGGCATTATCGCCGGTCTGGTCGATGAATTTGCCAAAGGGCTGCCGCCCATGATCGTCGAATCCATCGGTTATGGGGCCGGCACACGCGATTTGCCGAATCAGCCGAACGTACTGCGGGTCGTCATCGGGAAGGCGGACCCCTACCTGAACAAATGGCATGTGCATCATGATGATCTGCGCCACGAGCACAGCCATACGCACCATCATGAGGAGCACCATCATCATCATGGACACGGTCATTCGCATGACCACCATCACGGCGGGCATGGGCATGACCACTCTCATGACCACCATCACGGCGGGCATGGGCATGACCACTCTCATGATCACCATCACGGCGGGCATGGGCACGACCACTCTCATGATCACCATCACGGCGGGCATGGTCATGACCACTCTCATGATCACCATCACGGCGGGCATGGTCATGATCACACTCATGACCATCACCACGGCGGGCATGGGCACGACCACTCGCATGACCATCATCACGAGGAGCAGGAGGAGCAGGAAGAAAATGGGCAGCTTCATGCCAATGCTCCAACACTCAAGCTGAACCATGGACATGGTCTTCACCACCATCACGACGAGGAACGTCACGAAAAGCACTAATTCCATGTAAGGGATCGACACGATTGCAAAGGAGAGGTGCAGATGAATCACGAGCATTTTATGCAGATGGCTATTCAACTCGCTTACGACAACGTTGCTTCGGGTCATGGAGGTCCTTTCGGCGCCATCGTCGTCAAAGACGGCCAAATCATCGGCAGGGGACGTAATGAGGTAACCTCCTCTTGCGACCCGACCGCACATGCGGAGGTTCAGGCCATTCGCGAGGCATGCCGGCAGCTTGGCAGCTTCCAGTTGGACGGCTGCACCATTTATACAAGCTGCGAGCCGTGTCCGATGTGCATCGGAGCCATTTACTGGGCGCGGCCGGATGCCGTATTTTTCGCTGGCACGCAGCGGGATGCGGCCGAAATCGGCTTCGACGATCATTTTATTTATGAGCAAATCGCCTTGCCGCTGGAGCAGCGCTCACTGCCGATGCAGAAGCTCTCCTCCCCGGAAAGCCTCAAGCCGTTTCAGGCATGGCGCAGCTCGGTTCAAAAGGTTGATTATTAAGGGGAATAACCTTACGACAGCTTAACAGCTGCAAGCTATGAACAGCACTAAAAACACGTCAGCCGATCTGACGTGTTTTTGCTGTTGGGCATGAATGATCCGCCTGCTTAACCGTACAGCCGGTTAAACATTCGGCAGCTTCATCGTTCACCCCGTTGAATACGTAGGTGGTTAAACACGTAACCATGCTGACACATCCGACTCCCCTGTTTCCCACTCCGGCCTGCCGCGGGACCGTTTGCTTGCCAGCGTGGTACGTTGGACGGCTCGGAGCGCTGGCTGTTCGCTAGTCGGGACCGCTGGTTGTTCGCCATTTCGGAGTTGGGAAGGCTGATGTTGGCTACTGGCTATTCGCTATGCTGCTCCAGAAACTGCCGCCGCACCTCATCATAAACCTGCTTCAGCGGCACCTGATGCGCCCGGGCGACCCCTTCGCATTCTTTGAATTCCGGAGCAAACTGCACCAGCTTCCCCTGATGAAAGGCCGCCTTGACGTGCAGCGGTCCCCATGCCGTTTCTACGGCAATAAATTGCCGCCCAAGCCGGTGGCACTCGGCCCGCAGGTAGCGCAAGCCAATCGTCGTCGTTTCCGCAAATACAATCGCTTCCAGCTCGCCCGCCTTATGCTCATCGGTTAATACGTTCAGCATGACGCCGGGACGCCCTTTTTTCATAATGATCGGGACCCAATACACGTCATTGGCTCCGGCCTCCAGCAGACGATCTGTAATATAAGAAGTAAACTCCGGGTTCATGTCATCCAGATTGGCCTGAATAAGCAGCATTCCGGGGTCCACGTGCTCTTCACGATGGTTAAATAGCATCCGTATTTCCCTCCTCCTCAACATCTTATCAAACCTGGCACAGGTTGAACACTCCTCCGCTTAGCTAGCGCTTGAAGCAGAAAATTCTTGCAAACAGAAGCCTTCGGCTTCTTATGAGCAAGCAACCCCTACGGTTCCCGCAGTTTCACACGATATTGCCATAGCGACAATATTACGTGCGGCATTGACATCTAGATCATGGTGAATTCCGCACTTTTTGCAGACCCACTTGCGTACGGACAAGTCTTTGACTTCAGAATGGAGATGACCGCAATCATGACATTGTTGACTTGTCGGTGCATAGGAAGGAGCTTCTTTAATTGTTCGCCCATACCATATCGCCTTGTCATGGAGCTGCCTGCTCAGTTCGCCCCAAGCGGCATCTGCAATCCATTTTGTTAACTTATGATTCTTTAACATGCCCGCAATGTCCAACGTTTCCAGGCAGATCACTTGGCTCTCGCGAATCCACCTTGTCGTTAGCTTGTGCAGATGATCACGACGGCTATTGCATATCTTTTCATGGTAGCGAGCAACCTTCTGTTTGGCCTTGCGCCAATTGGAGCCGCCTGGCGTGCGCCGCGACAGTCTTGATTTTGCTTTTTGAAAAAGCGATCAAAGCTGTCTGCGACATGGCGAACCGCGGATTGCATTGCGATGCTATCGACTTCGCTAAGCCAAAGCAATTTACGTTTCAGGGCAGGAAGCTGTGCTGCGCAAGCTGCATACGACAACCCTTTTCCCATTTTGGCAAACGTATCGTTCCACAGAGACAGGAAGTGATTGAATACAAATCGCGCGGATCCAATCGTCTTGCGGAACAGCATTACTTGTTCCGGCGTTGGATACAAACGAAACTTGAAAGCCTTGTGATGAAGCATTGCACACAGCCTCCTTCCACATGCAGATTTTCATAGCCAATCATAGCACGTACGTTCGTATAAAGCCACCTCACGATTTGTTTCCTACCTGAAGAGTCTGAGTTTTCTCGCTAAATCTGATAAAAAGCCAGCAGTGCGCGCAAGCTAACGTTATCTACTATATTCGATGCGCGAGCATGCGCAACCCAAGCAGCGGGAGGAGAGCAATTCTCATGACAAGTTCCTTGACAAAAGTTTCCTCGATCTGGCTGTGCAGTACGCTGCTAGCCGCCTTAATCAACGGCGAATCGCCGGTGTATGCGCACCAGACAGCTGTTCACGGCGTTTCAGTGAAAGGATCGCTGACCATCGCGGCGGTCCAGCCAGAGACAGGTCACAGAGCGGCCACAGGCGTCGCTATGCCGAAAAAAATGTTGGCCGCAAAGCTGGCTTCGATCGGAGCGCCTGCCTCCCCCAAGGACAAGCCGTCGGTTCCGATGAAGGTCGCCTTTGCGGAGCGCAAGGCTTTGTTTGACCAAGTGAGTGCGCTGACCGGTATTCCCTGGCATACGCTGGCGGCGATTGATCAGTATGAACGGACGTTGAATTTGGCTAAAAAAAATGCTGTTCCCGACGGCTTAATCGCGGTAACGTTCACTGACCTGCAGTGGGGCGGCATTCTGAATCCGGATCACGAGGACCAAAACAAAGCAAGCATCGCTTACTTTGGCGGTCTTGGGCAGGACGGCTCCGGCGATGGACTGGCGGACCGGACGAACGAGCTGGACAGGCTGTACACGATGGCAAGCGTGCTGCTGCGGCAAGGAAGCTCGCATGAGGACATCCGGATCGCCCTTTGGAACCATTACCATAACGCGCGCGGCGTGCAGCGGATCGAGCAGTTTTCGGCGATTTATGCCGCCTATGGCACATTAGATTTGCATGAGCACTGCTTTGTGCTGCCCTTGAGCGCCGATTATTCCTACCGCAGCACCTGGGGAGCAAGCCGAGGCTGGGGCGGCTACCGGATTCATGAAGGAACCGACCTGTTCGCCGGACATGGCGTCCCGGTTCGCAGCGCCACGTACGGCATCGTCGAGGTGATGGGCTGGAATCCGTACGGAGGCTGGCGGATCGGCATTCGCGATTTAAACAATGTGTACCATTATTACGCTCACCTGTCCGGCTTCAATAAAAAAGAAGTCACGCTCGGGACCATCGTCAAGCCTGGGCAAGTTGTCGGTTGGGTCGGCAGCTCCGGCTACGGAAAGCCGGGCACAAGCGGCAAATTTCCGCCTCATCTGCACTATGGGCTGTATCGGGACAACGGACTGACCGACTGGTCGTTCGACCCTTACCCGCATCTGCGCAAATGGGAACGCGAAGAAGGCATGCGCCGGCGCAAATAGCCCGGTCATGCCTGTTCTTCATCATCTCTGCTGCATAACCGCTTCCGCCACCAGCTGCCCGGACAACGTGACAAGCGGCGTGCCTCCGCCAGGGTGGGTCGTGCCGCCGACGAACCAGAGACCGTCCAGACTGCCGCGATTGGACGGCCGGGCAAACGTTTGCCTCGCCGAATTGGAGGAAATGCCGTAGATTGCCCCGCGATACGCCGATGTATCCAGACGCAGCTGCTCCGGCGTGTAGCTCACCAGCACGTCGGCCTGCCCGTCCGCCAGTCCGGCAATGCCATACTCGGCCAGCTTGGCCAACAGCCGCGCCTGGTAGCGTTCCGCCTCGCCTTCCCAGCTCCATTGCTCCGACGTGTATGGCGCATTCGCCAAAATAAACAGGTTGCTGCCCCCGTCCGGGGCCATTCCTTGCTCCGAGCAGCCGGAGTGGCAAATATAAATTGCCGGATCAGACGCCGCCTGCCGACGAGTGAAAATATCCGTGAACTCACTTCCGTATTGCTTCGGGAAAAACACCGTATGATGCAGCAGCTCATCATACGTCCGCCTGACGCCGGCCAGTGTCACAAAGCCGGACAACGAAGGCTCGTAAGCCGCGATCCGGCGGTTTTGCATAAGCGGCCGCTCGCTCTCCGGCAGCAGGTCGCGGTTGATCGACAGCACATCGCCGTTGGCAATCACAAGGTCGGCGGCATAGTCGCCGTGATCCGTCTCCACACCGGTAACGCGCCCGCCGCGGGAACAGATCCGGTTCACACGCACCGAAGTACGGACGACCGCGCCCAGCTCCTCTGCCAGCCGCCGGAATGCGGCCGCCAGCTCATACGTGCCCCCGCGAATCCCGTAGACGCCAAGCGTCGCCTCCAGATGAGGCAGCATCGCGAAGATCGCAGGCGCCTGCATCGGCGCGGAGCCGACGTACGTCGCATAGCGTCCGAACAAGGCCAGCGTATACGGATGACGGAAATAACGGCGCAGCAGCTGGTCCAACGTTTGCAGCGGCCGAATACGCAGCAAGGCGGCGAGCAGCCGCCAGTCCGCCTTGTCCCGCCATGACACGAGCAGACGGTTCATAAACCAGCGGTCAGCCAAGCCGTACAGACGGGCCGATTCCTTCATAAACGCGCCGTATTGCCGGGCGTCCTCCGGACTATATGCCGCAATTTGCTGCTCCATGCAGGTCGCATCGGCACATAAATCGACGATTGTTCCGTTGGCAAACCGATTGCGCGTACCCGGCTCCAGCCGGTACAACGACACATAATCGTCCATTCGGCGGCCCACGCGCGTAAATACATCGGCAAACACCTGCGGCATCGTAATCGTGCTCGGGCCGCGGTCAAACCGGTAGCCGCCCAGCTCGATACGCTGGAGCTTGCCGCCGGGAGCGGCCTGCTGCTCCAGCACCGTGACGTCATACCCTGCATGAGCGAGCCGGATCGCCGCCGACAAACCGCCCAGTCCCGCACCGATGATAACGACCCGCTTCATGAATAACGCCTCCCCTTCCATTCGTAGCCGCCCCCGCCGGCCGCCGCCCGCCAGGAAGCAAGCGCAATCGCCGCTAGCAGCCCAATGCTGACCGGCAGGCACAAGGACAACCAGCCAGGCTGCCCGCCATGCCGGTCGATGACCAGCTTGATCAACAAGCCGAGCAGCCAGCCGAGCAAGCCGGGCAGGAGTATCGCACGCCAACCGGCTCCATGATCGGCCATATGTCCCGGCGGCCAGCCGAATAGGAGCTCGGTCACGACCGCCAGCCAACCGGCCTCGAAACCGGCATGGCCAGCCAGCCAGCCGGCTGCCGCCAGCAGCAGCGCCGCAGGCGGCAGCATGTACAGCAGCGCATAAACGGTCAGCATCAGCGCCAGCAGCGGAACGCTGCGCCCGATGCCTGCGTACACATTTTTTTTGTAGCCGTTCCATACGCCGGCCGCATTCTGATACATCCGCATATGCACATGAGCGCGCACATCGGCCAAAGTCACCGGCAGCCCGGCCCGTTTGACGGCGCGGGCCAGCTGCATATCATCGACCAGATGCGCCTTGAAGGCCGCATGGCCGCCAATCGCCCGGTAGCTGTCCGCCGCGATCAGCAGAAACGCCCCATGCGCCGCGACAAATCGCTCGTCGCCCGACCCGCGCACCAGCGCAATCGGCAGGTGGCAGGCGATCGAGAACCCCATCATCGGCACAATCAGCCGCTCCAGCCACGTTCCGGTTTCCTGCTGCGGGAACCCGGTTATAAGACCGCTGCCCTGCGCCAGCGCCGTATCCAGCGCAGCGGCCAGCGCTCCCGGCTGCAGCCGGGCATCCGCATCCAGAAACAGCCACCACTCGCCCTGCGCCGCCTGCGCCAGCTGGTGGCAGGCATGCGATTTGCCGAGCCAGCCCGCAGGCAGCGGCGCGCCGTCCAGCACATGCAGCCGGCTATCCCCCGCCGCAGCTAACCGGGCAGCATCGCCCGTACCATCGGCGGAGCGATCGTCCAGCACCAGCACCTCCACCGAAGGCGAACGCTCGGCCAGTACCGAGCGCACGCAATCACCGATGCGGCCCGCCTCATCACGCGCCGGAATAAGCACAGACAGCCGCGGCCGCACCCTGCACGGCTCCACAGCATCGGCAGCCGCTCGATCTTCGGCAGTCTGCATGGCCCGGGCAGCCTTGGCGGCTTCTGTAATTCGCAAAGCCGTCCCGGCTTCCGCGCCGTCCAGCCATAACCGCCCCCGGCCCGAGCCGCCCAGTGCAGGCAGCTGCGACAAGTTCCACAGCACAAACAACAGCTGCAGCGCAAGTGCCGCAGCTATCGCCCAAAGAAAGATGTCCATCGGTCCACCGTCCTCTTCCATGCGTCAAATGCCTCATCCGTCGCCATGCCCGCCTGCAGCAGCGGCTCGAAGCCGGGCAGCCGTCCGCGCAGCCCGGCAATCGCCAGGCGACGATGCTCATCAAGCTGCTGCTCCAGCCCGCTGCGCAGCAGCTCGACAATCGCATCGCGCTCCAGCCGCTCCCAAGGGGCAGCGAGCGGATCTCCGCACCATAAGCTGACCTCCGCCTTCTGATGCAGCCCCAGCCCGTAATAAGCGGTCACCGGCTGCAGCACCGTCTCCGGCACGCGGCGGAGCAAGTAAGCAAGCCCGGACTGAAACCGCAGCGGACGCTCCTCCAGGTGATGGATGTCGCCTTGGGGAAACAGCCATAGTCCATGCCCTGCCCTGAGCAGCCCTTCCGCATAGCGGAGGGAAGCGAGCAAACCGCGCGAGGACGTTTTATCTACCGAAAACGCGCCGATTTTGCGAAAAAAGCGGTATTTGCGCAGCTGCCGCTCATCCATCATCATGTAATGCTCCCGCGCCGATGTGCGCTGTGTCGCATGGTAGACGACCATGCCGTCCCACCACGAGCTATGGTTCATCATGTACAGCACCGGACGTCCCGGCGGCGCAGGGTCCAGCTTCCCTTTTAACCGAAGGGCGTGAAAATGTCGCTTGAGCAAATAATGCTCGTTATAGCGCCTGAATATAGCATTAAACCACCTGCTTTTGTCGGAAGCGATCAAGCCTCAGTCCTCCCTCCGCAGCGAGCGTCCCCAGCACCGCAATGAGCAGCGGTATCGTCAGCCCCTCCTTCAGGCCGAGCAAGCCAAACATCAGCAGCATCAGCTGCATCAGGCGGATCGCTTCACGACGAACGGGCGGCGGCGTCTCCTTCAGCGGAAACAGCAGCGACACCACCGCCGAGATGATAAACCAGCTGATAAAATTGGTAGCCGGCACCCCATAGAAGCCGCCCTGCTCCGGCCAAATCCAAAACTGCCGGGCGAGCGCAACCGGATCAAGCACCAGATCGAGCAGCACGGTCCACAGACCTGTTTGCAGCGCGCGCAGCCAGCGGGAGCCGGCCGTCGAAGCAAGCACCGCACTTACGATGACGCCAACCCATGCAAAAGCAATCGTCAGCGGCACTCCGCCCAAGGCAAAGCCGAGCAGCGGGGTATACTGGTAGACGCCAAACGGCCAGCCGGTGGCGACGCCGATCCATTCCACAGCAAATGTCGCGCCGCCGACCAGGGCAATTCGCGGCCAGCGCGTCACCGGCGGCTCGCCGAGCTTGCTCTCAATCGTCAACGCATACAGCGCGAAAAAAACAAGAAAAAGGCCATTGGAAAACGAGAGCCAGGAAGGCACGCCAATCGTCAGCATCAGCAGCAGGCCAACCGCGTACCAGAAGAGAAACAGCGGGCGCATCAGACCGATACGGCGCTGGGCGCAATCGTTGCCGGGGCAGACGCATATTTTTTGGCGAGCGCCGTCATGATTTTCAGCTTGGCGAAGGAGCCGACGTACGCCCGCCGAGTAAAGACGAGGTAACCGCCCGTCTTGACTTCATCCAGAATCGCCGCATAAAAGCGGGCCGCCAGCTCGATGCAAAAGGCGCTGGTCGCCGGGTACGTCTCCAGCCGGGCCAGCCCGCGCTCGAACCAGCTTTGCGACAGCGCATCCAGCTCCCCGATCAGCGCCCGAAACCGTTCATCGACTACCCCTTCGCGGAAATGCCGCTCCGTATAGCCGTGACGCTGCAGCAGCTCCATGGGCAAATACCGCCGTCCGCGCGCGCGGTCCTCGCCCACATCGCGTACGATGTTGACGATTTGCATCGCCTTGCCAAGCCAAATGCCCGCCTCCACGACATCCGCATCCGGCGCGTCATGCAGCACAGGCAGCAGCATCTCGCCCACGGTTCCGGCGACCAGATAACAATAGTCCTCCAGCTGCTCCATCGTCTCATAACGCGTCAGCTCCAGGTCGCGCCGCTGGCCTTCCATCTGGCGCAGGAACGGGGCTTGCGTGACCGGAAAGGAGGCAAACAGCCAGCGCAGCGACGGCCAAATAAAATGGCCCTCCGCCTGGTCCAGCCGTCCAAACAGCGTCTGTAGTTCGTCAATCGTATAATGGGAGCGTTCAGGCTCATCGACCGCATCATCAATCATCCGGCAAAACGCATAGATGACATAAACCGCCTCCCGCCTCGGGCTTGGCAAGTAGCCGAAAGCTTTGTGAAACGTCGACGAGCCCTCGCGAATCATCGCTTCGCATTGCTCCAGGCAAACTGTAAGTTCCATCGGATGAGTCACTCCTTTAGCAGATGATGGGCCAGCATTTTGGCGCCTTGCATCACAATCGGGATACCCCCGCCCGGATGAACGGACGCGCCGACCGCATACAAGCCTTTGATCGGGTAAGGTGCCATTTGGGGACGGAAGACGGCAGACTGGCCAAGCGTCGGCGCAATGCCGAAGCTGCCTCCCTGGTACAAGCCGTCCGCCTGCGCCTCGCGCGGCGTCCGCACCTCCATCCAGCGAATCGCTTCGCGCAGCCCCGGAAATCCGCGCCGCTCCGCCTCGTCCAGCACCCGCTCGACCAGAGCGGGCGTCTCCCGCTCCCAGTCGACCGCATCATGCGGCGGAGCGGGAATCAGCACATACATCACGCTTTCGCCGGGAGGGGCGGCTTCCGAATCAACGGCTGTCGGGTAAAAGGTGTAAAAGGACGGATCAGCTGGCAGCTCCCCTTGCCGGAACATTCGGTTCAAGCTGGCCGCAAATTGCTCTGGTAAAAAAAATTGATGCGCCGTCGCTTCCGGCCATTGCCGGTTCAAGCCCAAATAAATAAGCACGCAGCCGGATGAAGGCTTGAAAGTCTTAGGCGGAGCCACCCCTTTCGGCAGCAGCCCGGCCAACCCCGGAAACTCTCCGTTATACACGACCGTATCATAACGCCGCTCTGTGCCGCCGGTTTCCTGCAAGCCATAGCAGCGCTTCCCGTCCAGCAGCACCCGCTCGACCGGCGTCCGCTTGCGGATGACGACGCCTCTTGCGGTCAGCTCGTCTTCCAGCACACGAACCAGCCCCGCATAGCCGCCCTTCAAATACCAGACGCCAAACGCATGCTCCGCATAAGGCAGCAGCGTGTACAGCCCTGGCGTCTGGAAGGGCGAGCCGCCGATATACAGCGTCTGCAAGGAGAATGCGTCGATCAGCTTCTCATGACGGAAGTAAGTGCCTGTGAAGTCGCGTACGCTCTGGTAAGCCTTCAGCTTCGTCAACAGCGCCGCATTTCTTACCGTGAAAAACTCCCGCTTGCGCAGAAACGGCCGATCAAGGAACGCTTCCTTCGCTTTCACAAAGGACCGCTCCATATCGCGCATATAGGCCTGAAAACCGTCCGCTTCGCCAGGAAACAACCGGTCCAGCTCGGCGAGCTGCCGCTCCCGGTCACGCCATTTATGAAACACCGTCCCGTCGGCATAATGAATCCGGTACAGCGGGTCGCATTCGATCAGCGGCAGCCGCGCGCGTTCAATGCCTGCTTCCTCCAAAATACCAAGCAGCGTTTCCGGCAGCAGCACAAGGGTCGGCCCCTGATCAATCCGGTAGCCCGAGCCTTCCTGGTAAGCGAGACGTCCTCCAAGCCGGTCCGACCGCTCATAGACGGTTACCTGCTTGCCCTGACGGCTTAGCAGCAAGGCCGCAGTCAAGCTGCCAATTCCTCCGCCAATAAACGCTATTTCCATGAGGAGGCCTCCTTGCCCGACCGCACGGTCGCGGTCCTGCTGACCGCGCGACGCCGCTCGGCCAAGTCCTGCTCCATCAGCAGGCCCGTGCTGATCCGCGCCGATTCGAAGATCGTCGGCAAGCCGCTGCCCGGGTGCGTGCCGCCCCCGACAAGCCAGCAGTTGCCCAGCTCCTCGAACCGGTTATGCGGGCGCAGCATCATCATTTGATCCAGCGTGTGCGCCAGATTAAAGGTCGCCCCCCGGTATACCCCGTGCGCGTCACGCCAGCCGAGCGGCGTAATAGACGCTTCCTGCTCGATCAGAGACGAGATGCCTCGCAGCTCCGGCTCCTGCTCCATCCGCCGCAGCATCGCATCGCGAAGCGGACCGTCCTGAGCCTCCCAGTCGATGTCTCCGGTCAGATTAGGCACCGGCATCAGCGCGTACAGCGCCGTTTTGCCTGGCGGAGCCAGCGTCGGATCAATGAAGCCCGGATTATGAATATAAATGGACGCATCCTGCGACAGCACCTTGTCGGACATCATTTCCCGCACATTGCGCCGATAGTCGGCAGAAAATAAAATCGTATGATGCGGCATCGTTATTTTTTTAGTGACGCCCAGATACAGCATGTAGGTCGAGCATGAATATTTTTTGCGCGCCAGACGCTCCGGGCTGTACTTCTTCAGCTCGCCCGGCGCAAACAAACTGTTCATCGCGGCTGCGAAATCGGCGTTAATGATCACATGATCCGCCTCCAGCTTGTCGCCGCTGTCCAGCTCAATGCCGACCGCCTGCCCGTTGCGGCTGAGCACCCGGCGCACTCCGCAAGACGTATGGATCAGACCCCCATACTCCTCGATCACCTCGGCCATCGCCGCGCAAATCCGGTTGACGCCGCCGACGGGATGAAATAATCCGTATTTATGCTCCAGGTACGACAAGATCGTGAACGTCCCCGGACATTCCCAGGGCGACATGCCCAAATATTTCGCTTGAAACGTAAAGGCAAACTTCAACCGCTCGTCGGTAAAATAACGCGACAGCCGCCCGTATACCGTATCCAGCGCGTTCAGCTTCGGCAGCGCCGCCGCCACATCGCGAGCGATATAATCGGTCAGCCGGCTGAACGGCCGCTGCAGCAAAGGCGACACCCGGCGAAACTTCTCGCCTTCCTCCTTCATAAACCGCAGGTATCCCTGGCCGTTGCCCGGAAATAAAGCTTCGATCCGCTCCACCATCTCCTCCGTCCGGCGCGTGGGGGAGAAGTGAACATCGCCGAACTGCAGCCGGTACAGCGGGTCCAGCTCGATCAGCTCCACATAATCGCTCAAGCGCCGGTCCACAGAGGCAAACAGCTCCTCCAGCACATACGGCATCATGTAAAAGGTCGGGCCGCGATCGAACGCATAGTCGCCGAGCTGCACACGCGAGGTGCGGCCGCCGACATATGCCTGTTTCTCATAAACGGATACCCGGTAGCCTTGGCCCGCTAGCAGCATAGCGGCCGCCAGCCCGCCCGGACCCGCTCCAATGACAGCAATATTGCCCTTGCCCATGTCGCTTCTCCTCGCTTCTTCATTGTATAACCCCAATAATATACCGAAGGGTTAATTATTGCAATAATTATCTGACCGTTCGGTTAATTATTGCTGCGGCTGCCCTTTGAAAGGAGCTATTGGACAAAAAGCAGAGCCCCGTCGTTCAAGCACAAGATGTGCTTACCCACAAAAAGCCCGCCTGAATCAGCCAGGCGGGCAATTTTTGCAATCCATTACGCGTGCTTCATATGCTGAAGCATCTGGACAAATATTTGTTCGATATGCTCATCGTCGAGCGAATAATAAACAGTCTTGCCGACCTTCCGCCGCTTGACAATCCGCAAATTCCGCAAATAACGCAGCTGATGCGATACCGCCGATTGGCCCATATCGAGCACCTGCGTCAAATCATGCACACATAGCTCCTGCTGCAGCAGCGTATGAATGATTTTCACCCGTGTCGGGTCGCCGAGCGCCTTGAAGATGTCCGCCAGCCCCGCTGCCGTCGATTCGTTGATCAGATTTTCCTTCAGCTCAGACAGCTGAATCGTGCCTTCACAGGCCTCGCATTGATCCTCCAGCACATTGCTCACGCAACCACCGCCCCTTCCCGCTTCTGCACTTAGTATACCAGAAACTTCTGCGCGCTTATACGAGCGCCCGGATTCCGAACAGCACCAGTCCGATCAGGAAGCCGCAAATGGCGCCATTCACCCGAATCCACTGCAAATCCTGACCAATCTTATCCTCCATCAGCGCGATGAGGGTGGCGTTGTCGAACTTGTCTACATTTTCATGAATCAGCTTGCCGATCAGATGGTGGTTGCCCCCGATCCACTGCGTCAGCCCGGAGCGGATCACCGTTTCCAGCTGCCGCATCATAGCCGCATCCGCCCGCAGCTTCTGCAGCGCGTTCGTCAGAAACGGCGCCAGGTATTCATCGGCAAACCGCTCCTCACGGACAAACGAAGCAAGGCGGGTCCGAATATCCTCCAGCACCTGAGCCGCTTTGGCTGTCAGATCCAGCCCGTCCAGCATATCATGCTTCCACTTCTCCAGCCCTTCGCGCTGCTCCTCCGTCTGACCGAGCGCCCAGATCGCCTTCCGCAGCTCACTGATCACCCAGCGGCGGTTGCCGTCCTGATCGCTTTTCAGCCTGACGATTTCCCGCAGCAGCTGCTCCTGAATGATGCCGCCCAGCTTCTCTTCATTCACAAACCCGGCGAACGCATTCATCGCAAACGACATAAATCCGCCCGTATTCATCTGCGATACGGCATTGACGGCCATCGTACCCAGCCGGTTGCGCGTATCGGTGCGGCTGACAAGGTCGTAGGTCAGATCGAGCAGCCCGTTCAGCGCCTTCTCATCATAGCCATGCTCAATCACATGACTGACCCCGGCTTGCAGCAGCCGCGATACGTCCAGTTCTCCGGCATGCTTGCGAATTTCGCGGTCGGCCAGCTTGGCCGCTTCCTCCCACGGCACCTGCTCCAGCACCGTTTCGATCAGCCGGATCAGCGCTTCCCGCGCCTGCGGCGTGCCGATTTGACGCTCCAGCAGCTGCAGCAGCGGCTCGGCGATTTGCAGCGTTTCCAGCTTGGCCGTCAAGCTTTCCTTGCTCAGCAGCTCATTTTGTACGGTCGATACTAACGCGCTTGTGACACGCTGCCGGTTTTTCGGCAGCAGCGCAGTATGCGGAATCGGAATGCCCAGCGGATGCCGGAATAAAGCCGTCACGGCAAACCAGTCCGCCAGCCCGCCGACGAGTCCGGCCTCGAACCCGCTTTGCAGAAACCGGACCCATGGAACGGTAGCCGCCCATGGAATGGTCGCGATAAATCCGGCCAACATCAATATTAAGGAAATCACCGCAGTATTTCCCGCTTTTCCTTTCTTGCTACTCATGCCTGTCCCTCCCGCTTGCTGCGCTCTGTTGTCTGAGGTTGCTCCTATTGGTAGGATACCACGTTTTCATGTCTCACAGCCAGCCGCTCACGCCCGGTCAAGACTGAGCCGGTGCGTCTATCCTGACGCTGGCTCTGCCCCGGTGCGGACGTTGCGTTTCTCCGGCCACGGCTCCGTCCTGGTATAGATGTTGTAACCTTCTGCCGCTGCCCTCCCGGGTACAGACATTGCGTCTCTCCTACCGGTACAGACGCGGCAAAGGCGGCTGAGCCTGAGCCCGCCGCCTTCGCCTTTTGTCCGCGCTTCACCTGCGCTTGTGACCGATGTGTCTTACCTGCGCTGCCGCCGCCCCGATCGGACCAAAGGCCGCCCGAATACGCCGGAGTGTTGCGCCCCGGAAGCCGGAGCCTCCGGCTTGTCCCTAGAAGCCGCGGTTGCGCAGCCACCGCTCGCACGCGGCAGCCCAAGGCTCCGCGTACGGATGCTCAGGAGCCATGCCAAGTCCATGGTGGCCGCTTTCATAGCTGTGCAGCTCAAACGGCACGCCGTTGCGGCGCAGCGCGGCTGCGTACAACAGCGCATTTTCCACCGGCACCGAAGCGTCATCCGACGTATGCCAGATGAACGCAGGCGAGGTGTCCGGCTTGACCTGCAGCTCCAGACTAAGCGCCTGCACCAGTTCCGGCGAAGCATCGTCGCCGACCAGATTTTGCTTGGAGCCCTGGTGGCCGAACTCGGGCAGCAGGCTGATCACCGGGTAGCATAAAATCGCGAGGTCAGGACGGGAGGATTGACTTGCATACGGGTCGGCGCTCTCCGCGTCGCCCGGCTCAAACAATACGCTGGCCGATGCCGCAAGATGGCCGCCCGCCGAAAAGCCAAGGATGCCGATCCGGCCAGGGTCGATCCCCCATGCCTCGGCGTTGGCCCGCACAATCCGGATCGCCTGCCGGGCATCGGACAGCGGCGCAGGATGCTTGGACGGCGCAACCCGGTAGTCCAGCACAAAAGCCGAAACGCCGATCCCGTTCAGCCATTCCGCAACAGGACCGCCCTCATGCGCCGCACGACGCACATACCCGCCTCCCGGACAAACGATGACCGCGGGATGACGCTGCCCCTGCTCCGCAGGCAGCAGGTAAGGGGTAAGCGTCGGCTGCTCCTCCTGCACATCAGCTTGCCGGTGCGGCAGCTCGCCCGGCCATACATGCATGACAGACATTGACCATTTCTCCTCTCGAAATAAACCGCAGGTATAAAGAATAGCGGAATACGCGGATACGCAAGCTCGCGGCTCCGCCCACACATTTGTCCATTATACCACACCGATTTCGGCATAGCGCATGATTTGCAGCCAGCGAGAAAACGCGCCGCGCCGCGTCTCCCGCTCAGTCAAGCCAACAATGCGTCCAAGCCCCCTGTTGCATGGAGCCTGGACGCATTCTCTTGCCGCTGCCGGATGCCGAGCTGCAGACTGGCCGCCGGATGTTTGTCCTATTTCAGCGTTTTGATCAAACGCTTGGAGGTGCCTCCAGGCAAATCCACGGCTTCATATACCCGAATCGTCACATTGGAATCAAGCTGCTCGCTTTTGATATTGCTGAAGGTAAGCGACTGCCGGCCGCTGATCAGCTTGTTCGTTCCGGCAAACGGCGCCTCCAGCGAATCCAGCACGCGTCCCATGCTGTCCACCGCCTCGAAGCGCAGCCTGGACGAGCTGTCATCCACGACGACATCATCCGCTTGGGTGATCGTCAGATCGAGCATAATTTTATACGTATACGTAAACGTCTGGCCGATAAACATCGACGAGATCGAATAGTCGTTAAATCCGACCTCGAACGGATAAATCAGCAGCTGCTTCGCCTGCTCCGGGCTGTCCACGGCCTGATCAACCGGCATCCGCAACGCTGCTGCAACGCTCGTATAAGGCGCGGTGGACTTGCTGTCCAGCAGCTTCAAGGTGAACGCCTCCGCCTGCTCGGATTTGGGCACCTGGAAGGAATAGTTCACGATATAACTCAGGCCCGGGTTCAGCTGAGCCGCAACTTTAGCTTGCCGGGTGCCCGCATAAGCCGCTCCGCCGGTCCCTACCAGCTCCGCCCCGAAGGACGGCAGCGCAACAGGCGCGGCGCCGGTATTCGTCAGCTTGAACTTGCCGACCGCCGTCTGATAGCCGAGATCAGGGTTTTCATTCACATGAAGCTCCATCAGCGACACAGAGGTTTGACCGTCCACCAGCTTCGATACCGGATCAAATGTAATTCGGCTGCCTGGCGTATACGCGACAGGCAGCGGCTCGCCTTGACCGTCCGCCGGCAACGACAGCGTCAGCTTGCCCGTATCAATACGCACAGCGTCTCCGCCTCCCTTGGGCGCAAACAAATCGGTCGTAACCGCCGTCAGCTGAGTCAGCACAGCGCCCGTCTCCAGCGGAATGACATAGTGCAGGTAAGCCTGCTCGCCCGCTTCAAGCACAACCGGCGTCTGCTCTGCGGCCGATCCTTTGTAAGTCTTGTGCGCGTCCGCTCCGTCCAGCCGGAAAACCGGCGCCGTTTCTCTGCCTGAGCCGGGATTGTCCGCCAGTAAGGTCACAAGCGCTGCCTGCCCTTGCTCCGTATGCTGAATGGAAAATTGGGTCGGCGTATAACGCAGCCCCGAATTTACGCCCGGCAGCGTAAACGGCTCGCCCCATAGCTGCACCGGCAGCGGGGAAACCGCCGCCTGCGCCGCAGCCGATCCGTACCAGACCGGTCCCGCAGGCATTTCCAGTAACAGCGTCTCCTGCTTCGGATACACATACTCATTGACCTTTATCCATGACAGATGATCCGCACGAAACACGTCCTTGCTGTCCACGGTTGCCACATAGACCAGCTCGGCGATTTCCTTCGGCTGCAGCGCCGTCTTGTTGGACGCGCTCGGCTGCAGCACGTAAGCTATCCCGTCTGTGCCGTACAAACGAAGCTCATGCTCCGGCACACGCGTTTGCACCGCGCCTCCATTATAGAGACGGACTGTCGCGGCCAGCCGAAGACCTTGCGCCGTCGGCTCGATGGCAACGCTTTTCACGGCCGCGCGCACGTCGGCGGTCAAGCCGTAGTTAACCGGCGCGGCCGCGGCAGCCGCAGTTGGGACAGGCTGGAGGTCAGCCGCCAGAGCGGCTGCGCCGCCCTGAATGACCAGCGCTCCGACGACAAGGGCAGTGACGCCCGTTTTCCAAGATTGGTTCATGAAGATACGCTCCTCGCTTTATTTGGAGTTAGATGCTGCTGCCTGTGCAGGCGCTGTCTGCGACTCGCCAACCTTCTGCCCGTCCTTCAACGTATGCTGGCCGGTGACGACCAGCGGCTCGCCTTCCTTCAGGCCATCCAGCACCTCCTGGTAAGCCCCGTTGATTCTGCCCAGCTTGACCGCCCGCTTCACATACTGCTCGCCCTGCTGCACGAACAGAAACGTCCCCGCTTCCTCGCGGATCAGGCTCAACGTCGGCACCGCCACAACCTGCTGCTCGTCCTCGGAGGTCAGCTCAACCGTGACCCGCTGCCCCGGCTGCAGCTCGCCTGCCGTATTCGCGACCTCCAGCTCCAGCGTATACGTCTTGCTGGTGCTGCTCATGACCGGAGCCAAATATACAACGGCCGCCTTTCTCTTCTGCTCCGGCGCTTCCGGCGCGAAGTAGACCAGCTCCTGCTTGTTTTTCACCAGCAAGTAGTTCGCCTCGGACAGCTCCGCCTTGATCCGGATCGGGTCGATCTGCTGCAGCTGGCCCAGTCTGGCTCCAGCTGACACGCTTTGCCCGGCGATTACATTAAAATCGGTCAGCACGCCGCTGATCGGAGCCGTCAGCGTGTAATGCTCCATCGAGCGGGCGGCATCCTCAAGAGCCAGCTTCGCAGTCTCCGCCTGCGTTTCGAAGGAAGCAATCGAATTGGAATTGTCATTCGCCGCCAGCTTGCTGCGCGCCGCATCCAGATTCATCTGCGCGCTGTCAACCTGCTGCTCGCTCTGCTGCACCTGCCGGTCGGTCGCCTTGCCCGCGTCAAAATCATTCCGCTGCTTCGCCAGCTCCTCCTGCGCGTTGCGCAGCGCCGTTTCGGAGCGAGTCACAGCATCCGCGAGGTCTTGCCGGCCGTTGACTTTGTCATCCTTTGCCTTCTGCAGCGACTCGCGCGCGCTTTGCAGCGACAGCTCGCTTCTGCGCAGAGCCGACTGGGCATCCCGATTGTCGATCCGTAAAATCGCCTCTCCCTTCTCGACATACTGTCCGCGCTGCTTGAGCACCTCGGTCACTTCGCCGCTTGCCTTCGGCGCGACATCAATCGTATGCTGCGACGCAACCTCCGCCACCTGTCCCACCGGCTGGCCGATGCTCCGCTTGACGACAGGCTCCGTATTTACAGCCCGCACTTGCAGCTGGGCTTCAGCCGCCCCTTGGCCGCCCCCGACCGAGCAGCCCGCCGCGACAACCGATAACACCGTTGCCGTCAGCATGATTCCCAGCAACCGGCTCTTTGTCCGCTTGGTTTCCGTACTCATCCTCTTCATCCCATTGGCCTCCTCTGAAAAGCTTCTCTATCTAAGCGCCCCTGTCGCAATTCCCATTAAGCTTCGACCGGCTTCGGCAGCTGCCCGGATGGTGTCGAACGACGTCCGAACCGGCGGGCAATGCGGGCTTTCATCCCTTCGATCAGCTCATACACAACCGGTACGACTACCAGCGTCAGCACCGTGGACGTCGCGAGCCCTCCGATGACGACGACGCCAAGCCCTTTACCAATCAAGCCGCCCTCCCCGGACAAGCCAAGCGCAAGCGGCACAAGCGCCATAATCGTAGCGCCAGCGGTCATAATGATCGGACGCAGGCGGACAAGCCCCGCTTCGATCAGCGCCTGCCGAACGGTGTAGCCTTCCTCGCGCAGCTGCTGCGCCCGGTCGATCAGCACGATCGCATTCGTCACAACGATACCGATCAGCATCATAAACCCGATCATCGACGTAATGTTCAGCGCCTCGCCGGATATGACCAGACCAAGCAAACCGCCGATCGCCGCAAGCGGCAGCGAAAACAAAATGGCAAACGGAGCGCTCGCATTGCCGAAGGCCAGTACCATAACCAAATAAACGACTAACACCGCAACCCCCATCGCCAGAAACAGCTGCGAGAAGCTTTCATTGATATCCGCCGACACGCCCTTCACCTCGCGGGAAACGCCGTCCGGCAGCTGCACCTGCGCAAGCGCTGCTGTCACTTTCGCGCTGACGCCGCTTTTGTTCTCGGCGTTGATTTTCGCTGTGACACTGACCAGCTGCTGCTGGGCCTCACGGGACAGCGCAGCCGCCGATTGCTTTTCATGCACCGTGGCGATGTCCCGCAAATAAACAGTAGCCCCGCTCGCGCTGGTCAGCGGAATTTGCCCCAGCTTCTCCAGCGTGTCCTTATCCGACTTGTCCAGCGATACGGTTGTTGTATAGGTGACGTTGTCCAGCTTGAGATCCCCGAGGCTCTGCTTCTGAATCCAGACGCGGGCCGTATCGCGTACGGCAGCGGCATTTAAGCCGTAGCTGCGGGCTTTCCGCGGATCAACCGCAATTTCCACCTCGGTCTTGGCGTCGCTCAAATTATCCTCAATTTCGGAAAGCTCGGGGAAGCTTTGCAGCTGCTGCTTGATCATCGCGGCTGCCTGCTCCAGCAATTGCTGATCCTCCCCCTTGAGCGAATACGAGAAATCGGTCGAGGAGACGCCGAGATCGCCGCCGATCGCGTGGTCCGTCACCTCGGAGCCTTGCGGCAGCTCTGCGATCAGAAATGCTTTAATTTTCTCCTTCGTCTGCGCAACGTCCACCTGCTCATTCAGCTCGACATAAATTTGCGACGCATACGGCGTACGCTCATCATCATTGCCGCTGTAGCCGACCAGGCCCTCCACAAACGTAAACAGCGCCTGTCCCTTGCTGTCCTTCGCTTCCATCAGCAGCTGCTCCAGCTCCTTCGTTTTCTCATCCGTCGCTTCGAAGGACGTTTCGTAAGGCAGCTTCAAACCGAAATACATCGTTCGCGATGCGTCCCCGCTAGGCAGAAACGACACATTTAACGCCGGAATCGTTACGCCCAGAGTCAAGACAAACAGCAGCCCGGAAATAAGCAAGGTTTTGATCCGGTTGGCCAGCGACCATTGGAGCACTGTGCCATAAAATCGGCCCATCCATCCATGATTGGCTTCATCGTGGGCAGGAGACGGCTTGACGTTACGAAGCACCATCAGCTTTGCCAGCATCGGAATGACCGTCAGCGCCACGACCAGCGAAGCGAGCAAGGCGCAGGCTAGCGTGAGCGCAAATGGGCGGAAGAAGCCGCCGACGATCCCGCTAACCATACCCAGCGGCGCAAATACGCCAACTGTAGCAAGTGTCGACGAGGTGATCGCCATCGCCACCTGCTTCGTTGCCAGCAAAATGACCGATTCGTTTCGCTTCTGCGCTTTCTCAAGCGACGCATAAATGTTCTCGATAACGACGATAGAATCGTCAACAACCCGGCCGACCGCGATAAACATCCCGCCGAGCGTCATCGTGTTGAGGGTAAGATCCAGCTGCCACATCAGCAGCAAGGTGATCAAGATCGACAACGGAATCGACACAAGCACAATCAGCGTCATCCGGATATTGCGGAGGAAGATCAAAATCATCAGCGACGCCAGCAGCGCCCCGACAACCCCTTCCTTCAGCAAGCCGTTGATCGACTCCTTGATCTGATCGGCGCTGTCAAAGGTGCTTTTAAATTTCACATTGGGCAGCGTCTTATGCCAGCCCTCCACCTTCGCTTCCAGCTCGGCGGAAAATTCAACCGCATTGGCGCTGTCCGCCTTGTACAAAATAAGCGCAATGGCCGGCTTGCCATCCAGCCGCCCGACAAAGTCAGATTCCGTGATCGCATTAACGCGAGCCAGCTGGGACAGCCTGACGATATCCCCCTTGGGTGTCGTCAGCTCCAATTGCTCCAGCTCATACAGGCTGGTGATGTCGCCGGTCACGCGCGCCATCTTGTCGTTGCCGCTCAGCGTAACGCTGCCGATCGGACTTTTCGTGACAGCCGAGCTGATCGCATTGCTGACCTGCGACGGCGAAAGCCCGAACGAAGCAAGCGCTCCGGCATCCAGCTCGATGTCCAGACTCGTATCGCGGGCGCCGACGACATCCATATGGTCGATTCCCTTCAAGCCTGCAAGCCCCGGCTCAATCGTATCCTTGAAGGCTTTGTCCAGCTCCGTCTGGCTCATCCCGTTTTCCGCATAGGCGACCAGATAGTTCGAGGCTACCGAAGCCATACCGAAGGTGGACGCTTTCGGCGTCCCCGCCGAAGCAGGCAGGCTGACCTCGGTAAGCAGGCTTTCGACATCCTGCTTTTTCTTGTCGGTATCCACGCCTTGCTTGAACATGATAATGACTGTTGAATTGTTGTCGCTGGAGGTCGAGGTCATCGAGTCGATATCCTCCATATTGGCCAGCTTTTCTTCAATCGGCGCCGTAATTTCATCCATGACGTCCTTCGGCGACGCCGCATATTGCGTCATGACAACGACAACCGGGAACGATACGTCCGGCATATTTTCCACCTTCAGCCGGTTGGCCGCATAAATGCCGCTCCCGAATAAAAGCAGCATAATGATGAATAATGCCGATACATTTTTCATGGAAAACTGGGTCATTCGGTTCATTCGCGCACTCCCCTCGTCCGATAAGTAAATCTTTGTTCTCTGCGGTCTCCAGCACACTATACATGGGGAATATGAACTACATATGAACAAATCAAAACAACATCAGAAAAGCTTCCGGTCGAAGCACCTTCGATGATGCTACATTCGTGGTTTAGCGGCTACTTTTCTTGCGTTTATAGAATCGTTCAGCTCCGCTGAAGACGAATATTCTATAATCCAAAAAAAAGCAGCCTTCCCAAGGAAAGGCTGCTGCATGACGGCTTGCGCCGGGTCGTATTGTCTATGAATGGTTGAAGCAGCGGTCGCCCACAGCTCGGACGGCGGTCACCAGCATTCAGTGCCTGGTGGGAATCGCCAAGGCGCTGGGCAGCGTGACGATCATCGTCGTTCCTTGACCGGGCGCGCTTTCCGCCACAACGGTCCCGTGATGCAGATCGACAATTTTGCGGACGATGGCCAGGCCCAGTCCGTTGCCTCCCTTTAGGCGCTCGCGGGATTTGTCGGCTTTGTAAAACCTTTCGAAAATATGCTCCAGCTCTTCAGGCGTCATGCCGATGCCCGTATCCCGGATAATCACCTGCACCCGATCCGTCAGCGCCTCCAGCCGCAGCTCGATAGAGCCGCCCTCCGGCGTAAACTTCACCGCATTCGCGAATAAATTAATCCACACCTGATTCAACTGATCCTCGTCGCCGATCAGCATCACGCGCGGCAGGTGCAATTCAAGCTCAAGCGACTTCGCTGACCAAAGAGGCTCCAAGCCGACCACGACGCGGCGCAGCTGCTCGTCCAGCTTAACCGGAGCCGGATGAAAGGGATGATGCTCACTGTCCAGCGAAGCTAGCTTGAGCAGGTTTTCGCTCAATCGGGACAGCCGCTCCGCTTCCGTCTCGATAATGGACAAGTATTGATTCCGTTCCTCAACAGACATATTCGGGTTGCGCACAAGCTTCGAAAAGCCGGAAATTGACGTCAGCGGCGATTGAATTTCATGGGACACATTCGACATGAAATCCTGCCTCATCTGCTCCAGCTGCTGCAGCTCCGCGGCCATGTGATCGAAGCTGCGCGCCAGCTCGCCCAGCTCGTCCTTGCGCTTGCGCAAGCTGAGCTGGATATTGAAATCTCCCCTAGCGATGCGGCGGGTCGCCAGGGTCATCCGCTTGAGCGGCTGCACCAGATAGCGGGCGGCGATTACGATGCACAGGCTGCCCGAAGCAAGCGCAATCAGCAGCGTGGTGAGCAAAATTTTGCGCAAGCCCGACGGCTCATTCTGCTGCGAGCTTTGAATAAACAGTCCGTACGTTCCTTGCTCCGTATAAACAGGCGTTCCATAAACCCGATCTGGCGGCTGAATGGCCCCGTTATAATAGGTCAACCCACGGCTGACCTGATCCATCGCCTCGCGGGAGATAAGCAGCGGATTATTCCGTTCGGCGCCGTAATGCTGCAGCGTCCCGGAAGGCTCTACAATCGTGAGCTTCAAGTTCGAAACCGTATGCAGCTCCTGCAAAAACGGCCCCCACTTGTCGGGACGCACCTGCCGCAGCGCGGTGGACAGATCGGAAGCCGCATCATTGAACTGCTTGCGGATAAACAAGTCGAAGCCTTCGCCATACTGCGCAAGGATCGTGAAGAACGCCGTTGCGAGCCCCAGGATGACCGACAGCAAAAACGTCAGCACAATCCGCAAATAAAGCGACCGGATCATGGCGCAGCCTCCAGCTTATACCCCAAGCCGCGAATGGTGCGGATCAGAAAGCCTGCGCCGTGCTCGGGGAGGCGGTCGCGCAAGCGCTTGACATGGACGTCTACCGTACGCTCGTCCCCGTCGTAGTCCATGCCCCAGATTTGCTCGATCAGCTGGTTGCGGGTAAAGATCTGATTCGGATAGGAAGCCAGCTTAAACAGCAGCTCAAATTCCTTGAGCGGCAGCTCCAGACGGATGCCGCAGCATACCGCCTCATACTGGCTCCGGTTCATCTCCAGCTCGCCGAGCCGGACCGTCTGCGACGCGCTGATCCGGTAACGCTTGAGCAGCGCCCTGACCCGCATCACCAGCTCCATCGGATCAAACGGCTTGACCATATAATCATCCGTCCCGAGCTTGAACCCGTGGACCTTGTCAGCCGACTCGGCCCGGGCCGTAACCATCAGCAGCGGCAGATCGGCGTCATAGCGGCGAATTTCCTGGCAGAGCTGCCATCCGTCCATATGCGGCATCATAATATCCATCACAACGAGATCAATCGCGACATTTTCGAGCAATTGCAGCGCTTCCTGCCCATGCCGGGCTTCCGTTACCGCGAAGCCTTCGCCCGTCAAGGCAGCCTTGACCAATTGGCGAATAAACGGATCGTCGTCAACAACGAGAATGTGGCTCATGTGGGTGAAATCTCCTCTACATCAATCAGGGTACCGGCTTGAAATGCCGGTACCCTGATCATAATGGAGCGACGGATGATTATGCAAACAGCCTAGCAGCTAACGCGCCCTATTTAGTTTCAAGCAGCGGATTATCTGTAGACGCGGCTTGCCCATACACGCCTCAGACAGCATTTAGCTGAAAAAAGCAATGCCTAGCAATCCCGACACAACCAGCACAGCAGCCGGGTGCATCTTGTACCGCAGCATGCCGAGCACGCCCACGACCGTAATCACCACGCCGCCGAGCACTGGCCAGCTCCACAGCCCGCTTTCTCCCGAGGAGTCGACGCCATACCGCAGCGCCGCATAAGCGATTAGACCGGTTACGACCGGCCGGAGGCCGTAAAAGGCCGCCTTGACCCGTTCATGCTGGTGAAATTTCAGAAAAAACGTAGCGATCAGCACCACGATCAGCAAGGAAGGAAGCACCATTCCGATGGTGGCCGCGAACGCGCCGGACGCCCCAGCCGTTTTGTACCCGATCAAGGTAGCGCTGTTCGTAGCGATCGGTCCGGGAGCCATGCCGGCCAACGCGACCGCTTCCGTAAACGCCTTGTCGCTCAGCCAGCCGTGTTGGTTCACTTCATGCTGAATCACGGGCAGCATTGCGTAACCGCCGCCGAATGACATCAGGCCAATTTTAAAAAAAGTAAAAAATAAGCTCCACAGCATCTGCCATCCCCCCGCTCTAGATGCCGTCTGCAATAAAATAGTCGGCGTATTTGTGCTGCAGCTTCGTCTCCTTCGGCTTGGCGCTCTGGAACTGAACGACAAGACCGAGCTTTTGCTTGATCAGGATGGCGATAATGCCCAGCCACAGACCGGCGGCGATCACAAACAGCGGATGAACCGACGTGCTCAGCAGCAGCACAAGCGTGCATACCGCCGAAGCAAAGGTCGTTTTGTCAAATACCGCCTGCCTGCCCATCCGATAAGCCGCCACAATAATCAGAGCGAAAATCGCCGCGTGAATGCCCTGCAGCGCAGCTACGACTTTAGGCAAATGACCGATCTGCGCATACAGCAGGCTGATCGCCACCGCCAGCACAAACGTTGGCAGTGTAATGCCAAGCACTGCGGCGGATGCCCCCGGAATACCTGCCAGTCTATGACCAACAAAGGCCGCCGCATTCACCCCGATTCCCCCCGGTGCAGAGCCTGCGACAGAAAGCACGTCCGACATCTCATCCTCGCCGATCCAGCGCCGTTTGTGCACAACCTCGGCCTCGATGACGGGAATCATCGCATAACCGCCGCCAAATGTAACGGGGCCGACTTTTAGAAACGTAACGAACAGTTGACCGAGCAGCCGCCAGGTTTTCGTTTTCATCATGATGCCCCCTATATAGAATAAAAGGTTGGCCGGATCAACCAGTTTATGGCCTTCAATTTGTTCCTTTACCCATAGTATACTCTACTTTATTCTTTTTTGGAATAAACTATAGCTGATTTCATCATTAAATTTCTTTCAGCAGGCCTAATACCTCGTAAATGAAGAATAAATCGGCCTGTTCATCGCATCTTTTCCGATAGGACTTGTAGTATTACATCCAAAAAGAAATAAAGATTGGCAACACGCAGCAAAAAACCTTCCCGCCAACCATCAGCAGGAAGGTAGACCTGTTGCGGACGCCGATCCGCCTTTCTGTCAATTTTACAACGGAAGTCAAGCTTCCGATTTTCGCCGCACCATCCCTGATGACAGGCAGGCATAATAAACCGCGATCCCGCCCAGCAGCGCGGCGCTGCCCAGCACCGTCATACGCGCATGATAATGGTCGGCGAGCCAGCCGCCCAGCACGGGGCCGATGATCACTCCCAAGCCCTCCACACTGGAAAAAAGCCCCCAGCCCATGCCCTTCTGCTCGGCTGGCACGTATTCGGCCAACACCGCATTCCACGACGGCAGCACCGCCGCATACGATAGCCCAAGCACGCCGGCGATCAGAACCGCCGGGATCAAGCCTGCCACCTGCGTCAACGCAAACAGGGAAACAGCAAAGGAGGCAAAGCCGCCAATCACAAACCAGCGGCGCTCATAGCGGTCGGATAACCGCCCGAATGGAATCAGTCCGGCGACAGTCAGTCCGCCTGCGGCGACCAGCACCAGTGAATATTGACTGTACGCCAGACCAAGCGTTGACTGGGCAAAGGAAGGCAGCACCGGCACGAGCATCCCGGCAGCGGTTGTCTGCAAAATCATCGCAGGCAGCAGCACGCGCATCGCCCGCAGCCGCTCCCAGAGCAGCGTGACCTGCTGCCTGAGAGGAACGACGGCCTGCACAGGAGCCTCGCCTCCGCCGTGAATAAACAGAGACAACACCAGCCCGGCTCCCCATAAACCGACCATCAGCCAATATGAAGCAAAATAACTGCGATCCAGCAGCAAATTAAGCACAACCGGCCCGGCCCCAAGACCGGCCAGCCAGCTTGCATACACAACCCCCATCTGCGAAGCCCGCCGCTTTGCATCGGCCCGGCTCAGTCCGCCAAGCCAAACAGGCGACATCCCGACCCCGAACAGCGCGGAAGCCGCGACAAGCAGCGCCAACGACTGCGCCAGCTGCACGAGCAGCAGCCCGGCAAGCGACAGCGACAGCCCGACCGGCGCCACCAGCCGCAGCGGGAAGCGGTCCAGCAAATAGCCGACCGCGCACTTGACCAGCGTGTCGGTCATGTAATGAAGGGAGACAGCAAGGCCTACTCCGGCCGCTGCCAGCCCGAGATGCTGCACCCCGTAAGCAGGCAAAAATGAAACAAGAAACGCGCCCCGGACAAACTCCAGCGTAAACAGAAGCATCGCGTAGACGAACATGGAACCCGCAGCAGGTTGTCCGGCCAACTGCGCTGCCGCAACCTGTCCTTTCCTGTTTTCCCTTAGCGTCCCCCGCTCCGCCGGCTTTATCCGCCGGCTTGATCGGCAGCCGCAGCCTGACATGCTCCGCTTCGCCCATGACACAGCTTGCGTTAAGGCGCCGCTTCCGCCTGTGCGGATCGGCTGCCGTCCGTTTCCTTGCTCCGCTCAACGTCCTTGTCTTTGCGTGTCTCCAAATAAGCATAAAGGGCGCTGCCAATCATCAGCAGCACGCCGAGATGAATCGCATGATCGGCTACATTCAGAATGCCGTCCCCGTAATCAATAAAATCAGTGACCCAGCCAAACCAGGCACGATCTATCGCATTGCCGATCGCTCCGCCGACCAGCAGGCTGGAGCCAAGCTCCGAGGGAATGTCGCGCAGCTCTCCTTTGCTCCGGGCATACAGAATATATCCGACAAACACAATTGCAGGCAAAATAAAAAAACGGCCATAGCCTTGAAAGGTGCTGCCCGCCGCCCCGCTGTTGCGGTAATACGTAAACTGCAGCAGCTCATAAAAAACAGGAAATGATTCGCCCAGCTCCATATTCCCGCGTACCCATAGCTTGGACAGCTGATCGAAAACAATGACAACGATAGAAATGACTGTAAACCGCATGGACAGCCCCCTTTGCCTTGGGCGTGTCTCAAAACTCGCTGAAGTGCATCCTTTACCGCCTTTTCGCCCCCTGCCGCGTCACCTTCCCTTGACGTGCCCCGGCACGCCTGCGGAAAACTTCCTCGCTTGGAACGAAAATTCGGCAAAATCTGCTGCCTTCAGGGGTTTCAGACACGCCCTGGTAACCTACTTTCGTATAGTAGCATACTTTTCTGGCAGAGGCATAACCGGGACCGTTTAACCACAGCAAACAGCCGATCGACTCAGAAAGTCAACCGGCTGTTATTGTATTTTTGGGTCTACAGCTTGTTAAAAGCGTCCGTCAGTACAGGCACGATCTGCGACTTGCGGGACACGACGCCCTTCAGGACCGCTTTATTGCTGTCCAGCGTCACGTTGTACGCTTGCTCAACAGCTGCGGCTTGACGGCCGAGCGCCAAACCGATGGAGTCATTGTTCAAAATATCGGTGATCACAAACAGGAACAAGTCCAGGTTTTTGTCAGCGATGACTTGATTCAAGGCAGCTTCGACTTCTGCCTGGCGAGACAAAACATCTTGAGGATCGACAGCGTTCACTTGTGCGATTTCCACTTTGTAAGCGCCCATTTGGAATTCCTTCGCATCCAGCGTAATGAGCTGGGCGATCGTCTTGTCGCTCAGGTCCGCGCCCGCCTTCAGCATGTCCAGCCCGTAGCTGTCCGCGTCCACGCCTGCAATAGCAGCAAGCTCGCGCGCAGCCGCAACGTCCTGCTCCGTGCAGGTCGGCGATTTGAACAGCAGCGAGTCGGAAATAATCGCCGACAGCATCAGACCGGCAATCGCTGGGCTGATTTCGACGCCATTTTCCTTGTACAGCTTGTTGAGAATCGTTGCCGTGCAGCCAACCGGCTCAGCGCGATAGTACAGCGGACCGCTTGTTTCAAAGTTCGCAATCCGGTGATGGTCGATCACCTCAATGACCCGCACTTGATCAATATCGGAGACGCTTTGCTGGCGCTCATTGTGATCGACCAGAATAACGTCCTTCACTTCATTAGCAACCGTCTCCACCAGACGGGGCGCCTCCACCTTGAAGGTATCGAGGGCAAATTGCGTTTCGCCGCTGACACTGCCAAGACGGACGGCTTCCACCTCTTGTCCCAGCTTCGTCTTCAGATCCGCATAGGCGATCGCGGAACAAATCGTATCCGTGTCCGGATTTTTATGACCGAAAATAAGTGCTTTAGCCATGATCAAGCTGCTACTTAAAATATGGACAACAATATCCATATCAAGAATATTCCTTCTTCAATGTGCCTGTTCTCGACAAATAACGGTCTACTAACATTTGATGTAGCACTCCAAAGGCTTAAATTCCCGACTAGCCATCGGTACATGTGTACATGCGCTTGCTTATGCGACTTTATACACGGTAGCATGTTTTAAATTAACAGCAGCGTTCAAATCTCGATCCATGACAAGACCACATTCATGACAGACATAGATTCGATCCGACAGTTTCAAATCAACTTTTTTGTGTCCGCAACATGAACATAATTTACTCGATGGATAGAAACGATCAACCCTTCTTAATTCAATGCCATGACCAACACATTTTGCTGTTAGTTTTGTTTCGAATTGATGGAAGGATTGCCCCGCAATCGCTTTTGCTACATGCCATTTTTCATCATTCCTCATAACATTCAAGTCCTCAATCGTTATAAAACTTGGTTTTTGCTTTATAACCTGATTAACCACTTGGTTAATGCGGTTTTCTCGAATATTAGAAATTCGTTGATGAAGTCTCTGTACCTTCAGGACTTGTTTTTGGATATTTTGTCTAGTAGCAGATTCCCTCCCTTTGTTTTTGAATTTTTTATTCGTATTTTCTCGAAAGTTTTCGTTGCTGACGCTTTAATGACTTTTCCAGCTTCTTCACTTTAGATGTTTTGTTTATATTCTGTACGGGTTGATCTTGATTAGACAGGATTGCAAAATCTTTAACTCCTACATCAATCCCAATACCCTCACTGTACGTAACGTCTGGCTTTTCCATTTGTTCATCTACTAAAATAGAGACATAGTATCTGCCTGCTCTTTGTGAAACGGTTCCACTTTTAATGATTGATTTTGTGGCGTTCAAATGTTGGAATCATCATTTTTGCATCATTCTTTACAAAATACATCGTTACGTCTTGATTTTCGGGAATGAATGCATTGTTTAACCACTTAGAAAAATCCATTCCTGACATGAATTTATCGAGCAAGAAAGAAATTATAAACAAATCTACATACGCCAATTGTTTTGTTGAAAGTTTGAACTTGTTTCGAGTTTAATTGAACTTCAGTTTTATACGATCTCATTTAAACTCATCCCTTATGTCTTTTTTGTATTTTTTCAAACCGTATATTCTACAAGAAAAAACATGGATGATTGAGATCAAATCTTGAACCATTTCTTCTATTGTCCATACATACAAGATGATATTTTCACACACATTTGTAAATGTTATTGTTTGCTGTTGATCACCTCCCTTGCACAAGAATTTGGTGCATAGCGCCGCAACAAACAACTCATGTTCGATTATAGCGTGAAATCCGGCATACTCCAATTCATTTCCTGCGAATTTATCAAAATTTTAATTCCCGTCACGATTGGGCAGACCCGATTTGTCCAGCCACGATGTGGCAGACGCGAGCCGCAGCCCGCCATCGCTGTCGGACAGCTCCAGCAGCACCGGCCGCTCCTGCGGGTTCCGGTTTGGCGTATGAATCGTCAGCAGCAGCCGTCCGGCGAAATCCCGGAACAGCATGCCATGCCCGCCGTCCTCCCGGTAAAACGGCTCGGCATCATGCGTCCACGGCCCGGTCACCAGACCGCTGAGCGAGCGGGCGATGCCCATCGCGTACCCGCGGCTGCCGTGACTGGACCAGAGCATCACAAGCTCGCCGTTCGCCAGCCGGTGCAGAAACGGCCCGTCCGTCACATATTGGCCTTCCCGGCCCGGCAGCGACCACCCGGATTCCGAGGCGCGGAACAGCAGCACCGGATCAGCCGCTGTGCCGTCCAGCTCCGGCGTCAGCTCGACCGCATACATTTCACCGTCCGTAACCTGCAGCCATTCCCGGCAAAATACCATCCACGGCTTGCCCGCTTCATCGACATACAGCGTGCCGTCCAGACATTCCCAATCGACCGGTGTAACCGGTTTCTCTCCATGCAGCGTAAAAGGCCCCTCCGGCCGGTCCGCCACCAAAATTTGCGTAGCCCGTCTGCGTTCCTCCGACTTAAAGGAAGCGAACATATAATAGCGGCCGTTGTAGAAATGCACCTCCGGCGCCCAGTAATGATGATCGGCCCAGAAGCCCTCCGGCGCTCTGAACGCAGGCAGCGGTCCTTCCCACTGCTCCAGATCACGGCTGCGGTAGCAGTCAAAGCCGGACGGCTTGCCCGACCAGACGACCGCCCCGTCCGAGCCGTATAACACATACACTCCCTGCTCCGGTACAGGCAAAATAAACGGATCGCGGAAATTGATGTCCGCTAATCGCACCTGATTCAAGCACAAGTCCCCCTTTGCCGCTGTTCAGCTAACCGCCGGTATTCCCGGCGCTCCGAATCAGCCCGGCATTCAATCGGCGGCTGGCCCAGCGTTCCTGCACGCGCAGCCTCCTGCGCGCTGCGTAGGAGCGCGTCGCAATTAAGCCGCACGACCGCCCTGCCATCAGACTACGACGAAGAGCGGCGCACCGTCAAGCCCGTGCGCCGCCAAGCTCGATGACCCGGCTGCACAGCCGCTCGACCAGCCGATGCTCATGGCTGATGACCACGACGCCCATCCGCTGCTGCGCGGCCCGTTCCAGCACCGCATGCCAAATTTGCGCCTGGGTTAGGGCGTCCAGCATCGTCGTCATCTCGTCGGCGATCAGCACCCGCGTCTCCTTGCGGAGCGCCCGCGCGACGCAAAACCGCTGCAGCTCGCCGCCCGACAGCTCGTTCGGCCACCGGCTGAGCCAAGAGGACTCAATGCCCAATGCATCCAGCAGCCCAGGCTCAGGCTCGCCTCCCTCAGCCAGGATGCGCTTCATCCGCCAGCGCGGATTCACCGCCTTCTCCGGGTGCTGGAATACGAGCTGAACCGGGCGGTAGCCGGTTGTCGGCAACGGCTGTCCGCCCAGCGTCACCCGTCCTTCCGGCGGACGCTCATAGCCGGCCAGCAGCCGGGCCAGCGTCGATTTGCCGCAGCCGCTCGGACCGACCAGGCCAACAACCTCGCCAGGCTCAACGTGCAGGCTGACCTCGCGCAGCAGCCAAGGATGACGCTCCCCGTAGCGGTATCCGATCTGTCTCGCTTCAAGTCGCATGGAAGCAGCTCACCGTCCCTTCTCGCAGCTCGCGTACTGCGGGCCGCTCGGCCGTACAAGCTGCGTCGGCCCGTTCGCAGCGCGGAGCGAAGGCGCAGCCGGGAGGCAGCGCGTCAGCCGGAGGCTGAGAGCCGCGGATCGGGACGAAGCCGTGTTGCGGTAGCGCCCGCCACAGCGCCTGCGTATACGGGTGGCGCAGCCGCTCGCCGGACCCGGTAAAATCAGCGACCGGGGCGACCTCCACCACCGAGCCGGCATACAGCACCGCTACCCGGTCGGCGACGGTCAGCGCCGATTCAAGGTCATGCGAGATCAGCATGACGCCACAGCCCTCGTCGGCCAGCTCGCGGAAGCGGCCCAGCGCTTCGCTGACGACGGCCGGGTCCAGGCCCGGCGTCGGCTCGTCGGCAACGACGAGCCGCGCGCCGCTGACCGTCGCCGTCGAAACCAGCACGCGGCGGGCCATGCCGCCCGACAGCTGGAACGGAAACAGCCGCGCTGCGGCCGCCTTCAGCCGGTAGCGCTCAAAGATGCTGCGCTGCGCTGCGGCCGGATCGCCGGTCCGCACCGCATCCCGCACCTGACGGCCGACCCGCATCAGCGGATCGAGGTACTGCACCGATTGCGGGACAAGCGCGATGTCCCGCCCTCGCAGCGCCTGCTGCCGGGCTGCCGTCAGCTCCTCGCCCTGAAAGCGGAGACGGCCCGAAACGCGGGCATTGGCTGGCAAAATGCCCAATATCGCATGGGCCAGCAAGCTTTTGCCGGAGCCGCTGGAGCCTGCAACCGCGACAATTTCACCGGCCCCGATCGACAGGCTCAAGCTGCGCAGCGCCTGAACCTGCCGCTGGCGGAAGCCGCGCGTATATTGGATAAAGGCTACGGACAAGCCTTCGACTTCAAGTAAAGACAAGCAAATCCCCTCCTTTCGGGACGCTGTGTGGATGCTGCTGCGACGCTCCTTTTGCTCCTACAGCAACGCTCCTTTCGCATCTGCTGCGCCCCGCTACGCCCCGGCCTGCAGCCGTAGACGGCCGCCGCCGCTTCGAGCCGGGCCGGTTCATTCATGCGCCCGCTTCGGGTCAACGAGCAGGCGCAGGTTATCGCCGAGACGATCGAAGCAGCGGACAACAAGCAGCAGACATAAGCCGGGAAATAAAGCCAGCCACCACAAGCCTGTAGACAAGTACCTCATCGACTCCGACAAAATAATGCCGATCGCCGGTTCATGCGGAGATAAGCCCATCCCGACAAAGGTGACGGCCGCCTCATGCAAAATCGCATGCGGAATGATCAGCACAAGTCCGACCAGCAGCTGCGGCACCAGATGGGGAAATATATGGCGGGTCGCGATCCAGACCCGCGACCGCCCGAGCTGCCGCGAAATTTGCACATATTCCGCAGAGCGCAGCTGCAGCACCTCCGTCCGGATCAGGCGCGACAGGCTCGGCCAGTGCGTGAGCGCTACGCCGATGATGACCCCTTTGGCGCCGCCGCTCAGCACAAAGGCAATCAAAATCAGCGTCACCAGATGCGGCACGCTGAGAAACAGGTCGATCAGCCAGCTGACGACACGGTCCGCCGCCCGTCCGAGCGTCGCCGCCGCCAGTCCAAGCAGCGCGGCAATCAGTACGCTGACGACGCCTGCCGTCAAGCCGACCTTGATGCTGAGCGCCAGCCCCTTGAGCGTTCGTGTCAGCATGTCCCGCCCCAGCCAGTCGGTGCCAAACGGATGACTCCAGGACGGCGCAAGATTGCGCAGCTCCAGCTGCGACACCAGCTGTCCGCTGTCCAGCAGCTGTGCGCCAAGGGCAACCAGCAGCAGCAAGCCTCCGGCCGCTATCGCCGAGCTTAGCGCCCGTTGACGGCCATACAGCCGGCCGGGCGCGAACCCGGCGGACGATAGCGGCTCCAGCGCAGCGCGTGCGCCCTGCGGAAGCTCTGTTGTCTGCTTCTGCTTCTGCTTCATAGCCGGGCCTCCTCCCGAATTCGCGGATCAATGAGCCGGTATGCCAGATCAGCGAGCAGATTGCCGATAAATACAAACGTAGCGCTGAACAGCACGATGCCGAGCAGCAGCGGCACATCGCCCCGCAGCCCGGCCTCAACGGTCGCTTGGCCCAAACCCGGATAAGCAAATACTTGCTCCGCCAGCACTGCCCCGCCGAACAGCTCGGAAAAAGACGTAAACTGCAGCGTCACCGCAGGCAGCGCCACATTGCGCAGCCCATGACGCCAGAACAGCGTGAATCCCCGCTCCCCGCGCGCTCTCGCAAATAAGACGTAGTCGCTGTCCATCACCTGAATCAGCTTTTGCCTCGTATGCAGCGCGATGCTGGATATGCCGACCACGCTCAGCGTCAGCGCAGGCAGCAGCATATGCCGGATGCGGTCGGACAACGTAACCTGCTCCGCCAGCACCCCCGCAGGAACACCGAGGCCGACAGGAAACCAGCCGAGCCAGACGGCGAACACCAACAGCAGCAGCAGTCCGAGCCAAAACGTCGGCGTAGAGGACAACGTATAGCAGTACCAGCGAATCAGCCGGTCCAGCCACGTATCCTTCCGCATCGCCGCCAGCGCGCCAGCGGCGAACCCGACCAGCCCCGACAGCGTCCAGGCCGCCAGCATCAGGGCGCTGGAGCTGAGAAAACGCTCGCCGATGACCTCCAGCACCGGCTTGCGGTACATCATGGACTCGCCGAAATCTCCCTGCAGCAGCGCCGCCACCCAGTTCAGGTAACGCTCCAGCGGCGGACGATCCAGGCCCCAATAAACAGCAATCGCCTCGCGCTGCTCCGGCCCGACCTTGAGCAGGTCCGCGCCCACATAGGCCTGGATCGGATCAATCGGCGAATATTCGACCAGCATAAACGAAATCGCGCTGACCGCCGCCAGCAGCAGCGCCAGCCGACAGCCTTTGCGCCCTATGTACGCAAGCAGACGGGCAGTCGCTCCATGGCGACCGCCCGACTGTCCGCGCTCTGGCTTGTCCGCCGGGCGGGTTATTTCGTCCATCGCCATTGCTCGATGTTATCCGTAACCGGCCAGCCGTGACCATGCGGATGAATCGGCTGCTTGCCGATATCCAGACCGTTTTTCACCAGATACAGATGGTCGATGTTAACGAGCCATGCCCATGGCGCGTCACCCTTGGCGCTCAGTCCGGTTTTGCCGTCCCATTGCGCCTTCTTCCAATAGTCCATCGCATCCTTCTCCGTCGTAGCCCGCAGCGCCTGCGTCATATAAGCCTCAACCGTGTCATTGCTGTAATACCCCGGATTAAAATATTCAACCCCTTTATATTTCGCGCTGTAGACATGATACATTTCGAGCGGATCATGGCTGCCCCAGCCAAACATGACCGGATTGGCATGCATCTGCTTTTCAATTTCATCCCAGCTTTTACCCTCGGCTTTCACCTGAATGCCGATCGGCTTCAGCATATCGGCCGCCGCAATCGCCAGCGATTGGCGTGTGACATCGCTCGCCGGGTAAATCAGACTGAATTGCGCCTTCAGCGCGCCCTTCTCACGAACGCCGTCGCCGTCCGCATCTTTCCAGCCGTCCGCCTCCAGCAGCTTTTTCGCTCCTTCAGGATCGGCGTCCGGAATAACCGCCTCCGGGTTAAACCACGGCAGCCCGTCGTTGACCGTATAAGCCGGCGTCCCGTGACCTTCCAATACGCCCTGCACAATCGCCTTGCGGTCCAGCGCCCGGTTGATCGCCTGACGGATCGACAGCTCGGCAGTCACGTCGTTGCCGATCGGATAGCCCTCCTTCGTTTTGCCGCCGGATTTCACATAAGGGAGCATAATGCCCCGGTTATCCACGGAATGCGCCGCTACCATCTGCATCCCGCTGACCGACTGTTTGCTGAAGGCCGCAGGGATATACGCGATATCCACCTTGCCCGCCTTCGCCGCCGCATAGGAAGCATCCTCGTTCAGAAACAAAAACGTCAGCTTCTTAAAATACGGCTTCGCGCCGTAATAGTCAGGGTTTGCCTCGACGATCACCTGCTGCCCTTTGTCCCACTGGACAAGCTTGTACGGGCCGGACCCGATCGGCTTGGACGCATAGTCCTTGCCATGGGCGTGCTTCGGCACGATGCCCGTGGCGACAAGCATTTGCGCAAAGGTTGATTGCGACTCCTTGAGCTTGAATTGAATCGTATAGTCATCCGGCGTTTCCATCGACCCAAGGTTCGTGAGGTCAATCGCCGAACCGCTTTTACCGGCGGCTTCGAACGTATATTTCACATCGGCAGAGGTTACAGGTTTCCCATCGGAAAACTTGGCATCCTTGCGCAGCTGTACCGTCCAAACAAGACCATCCGCACTCAGCTCATAGCCGGTTGCCAGATCATACCCGATTTTCATCTCATGGTCGCGCTTTAACAAGGTGCTCTGGAAAAGCGGCGAGCCATACCGGCCCCAGCCTGTCGTCGGATCAAAGCCTGTCTCCGGTTCTCCCCCTACAGCGAGCATCAATTGCTCCTGCTGCGCGGCCGAGCTGCTCTCCGTCGCTTGCCCCGGCGCCTGCGGCGTCGGCTTGGCCGTACATCCGGCTAACCCGATTGCACAAATCAAGCCGGCCAACCCTAATGAACGAAAACGAAACCTCACGACCGTACCACTCCCTTTTTCTATACAAGTAACATGAAATATAAAAATAGTAACACACTCGATAGACAAAGTCACTAGATTGTGATATGTTTCAAGTAAATTTGCTTTACAGAGCCAGGTGCCTTTGCCAGCAGCAAAGGGTAACAGGGAATCGGGTGCAACTCCCGAGCGGTCCCGCCACTGTAACCGGAAAGCGTTCTCTCTGCATGCCACTCGGATATGTGATCCGGGGAAGGCGAGAGGCCGCGTTGATCCGGGAGCCAGGAGACCTACCTAGCTTCTGCACACCCGTTACCCTTCGCGGAAAGGAGAGGTGTACGAGCCACACAGCAGCGGTCGCATGCCAGTGATCGTTATTTGTGACGTTATCGTACCGGCAGCCAACTCCGAGATGGATTGGCTTATTTGTGTTTTGTATGGGTAATTTGTTTGGCATGGGCGATTTATGTAAGTTAAAGGTCGATGTTTAGCAGTTCCTGTTTATGAGGTTCCTTAACGAAACGGAGGATGTACAATGAAACGGAAGAAGCTGGCCGGTACGCTGCTTCTCATTACAGGCTTTACGCTGTATTTGCTGCTCAATGAGCCGCAAACCGCCAGCGCCATGCATATTATGGAAGGCTTTCTGCCTCTGGGCTGGGCGATTTTCTGGTGGGCGATTTTTATTCCCTTCTTTATACTCGGCCTGCGCGCCTTGGTCCGCATTACACGGGAAACTCCGGAGCTGAAGCTGATGCTCGGCTTGGCCGGAGCGTTTACGTTCGTGCTTTCGGCGCTGAAAATTCCGTCCGTCACCGGCAGCAGCTCGCACCCGACAGGCACAGGGCTTGGCTCGGTCATGTTTGGTCCGCTGCCGATGAGCGTGCTTGGCTCGATTGTGCTGATGTTCCAGGCGGTGCTGCTCGCCCATGGCGGCGTGACGACGCTGGGCGCCAACGCCTTCTCGATGGCCGTAGCCGGTCCATTCGTCGGCTATGCGGCCTACCGCTGGCTGATGGCGGCGACAGGCAAGCAAAAGCTGGCCATTTTCACCGCAGCCGCGCTGGCTGATCTGAGCACCTATGTCGTCACATCCCTGCAGCTGGCGCTTGCTTTTCCGGCGGAAAGCGGAGGCATGCTTGCTTCCTTCGCCAAATTTGGCGGCATCTTCGCCATCACGCAAGTTCCGCTGGCGATCAGCGAAGGGCTGCTGACCGTGCTGATCTGGAACTGGCTGCAGGCGCACAGCACCGAGGAGCTGTCGCTGCTGCAGCGGGCGATGAAAGGAGGACGCTCCCAATGAAAAGAAGCACCCAAAACTGGCTCATTTTGATTGCCGTTGTGTTGCTGGCCGTGCTGCCGCTGCTCTTTGTCCAGGGCGAATTCGGCGGCGCCGATGGCGCAGCCGAGGAAATGATCGGCACACTGGCTCCGTCGTATGAGCCGTGGTTCTCCTCCTGGTTCGAGCCGCCGGCCGAAACCGAAAGCATGCTGTTTGCGCTGCAGGCCGCGATCGGCGCGGGCTTGATCGGCTACGTCATCGGCTTGCTGCGCGGCAAGTCGCTGCAGCATGGCAAAACCAACGACTCCACCACCGGCTCCAACTCTACCGCCAGCGGCAGCAAGAACCGCAAGCGCCCCGACTCCGCCCATTTATGATTCGCCGGATCGACGCGTATGCGTATTCGAACAGACTGCGCTCCGTCTCCCCCTTGGGGAAGGCCGGCTTCGCAGCCGTTCTTTTTTTAGTGTCCTACACCGCCCACCCAGTCGTGCAAGCGGCCGTGTTCGTCTGGATGGGGTTCGGCATTGTCGGCCACGCCCGCATTCCGCTGCGATTTTACGCCGCCCTGGTCGGTGTCTCCCTGCTGTTTTATGCGGCCAGCCTGCCTGCGCTCGTGCTGGAGCTGGATCTGGCCGCCGGTCAGCTGTATGTATCCGGCAGCGGACTTGCGCGTGCGGCAGGCTTGCTGTGCCGGACAGCGGCCTGCTTTTCGGTGCTGGCCTTCCTCATTTTGACGACGCCGGCTTCCAGCCTGTTTCAGGTGATGGACAAGCTGCGGGCCCCCCGGCTGGTGACCGAGCTGATGCTGGTCACGTACCGGTTTATCTTTTTATTCGCCGATACCGCGCAGGAGCTGTACGAGGCGCAGCAAGCGCGCGGCGGTCAAACGGGCTTCCGCGGACGCATCCGCGATACTGCGGTGCTGGTCGGCCGTCTGTTTGCGAAAACGATACAGCGCTACCGGGGCTTGTCGCACGGGCTGGCTGCCCGCGGCTTTACCGGGGACATCCGGCTGTCCCCGCTCGGCGGCGGCCGTCCGGTCCCCCGTCGGCTCTTGGGGGAAGCGGCGCTTGGACTGGCCGCGCTGCTGGCGCTGCAGGGCTGGCTGATCTGGAAGGGGCTTTTCTGAAGATGACGTATATTTTGGAAACGAGACAGCTCGTGCATCAATACCCCGGCGCGGCACTGCCTGCGCTGGACGGGCTGGAGCTGCTGCTGCCAGCCGGAAAAAAAATCGCCATCTGCGGGCATAACGGCTCCGGCAAATCGACTTTTTTTCTCCACGCGATCGGCCTGCTCCGTCCCGGCTCCGGCGAGGTTCGCTGGCACGGACAGCCGCTGTCCTACCGCGCGGCCGAGCTGAAGCGGCTCCGGCAGCAAATCGGGCTCGTATTTCAAGACCCGGAGCAGCAGCTTATTTTGCATACGCCGTATGAGGACATCGGCTATGGGCTGCGTAATGCGGGCATGTCCGAGCCGGACATCCGGGAGCGGACCGTCCGCACCCTCGCGTCGCTTGGCCTGGAGGAGCTGGCCGACCGGCCGGTTCATCAGCTCAGCCTGGGGCAAAAGAAACGCGTCTCCCTCGCCGGCGTGCTGGCGCTGGAGCCGGAGCTGCTGCTGCTGGACGAGCCGACCGCTTACCTGGACCGGCTGTCCGAGCGCCAGCTGCTCGCCGAGTTGGAGCGCGTCCATGCCAGCGGCGTCACCGTAGCGATGGCGACGCATGATATGAATCTCGCCTACACGTGGGCGGACTGGGTCGTCGTGCTGGACCGGGGCCGCTGTCTGCTGGCCGGTACGCCGGACGATGTGTTTGTCCGGCGGGAAGCGCTGCTGGCGCTCGGACTTGAACCGCCGCTGCTGCTTGAGCTGTGGCAGGCGTTGCCGGCGGCGCTGCGCGGTGATGCGCCGCCGCCCCGCAGCGCGGAGCAGCTCAAGCGGCTGCTCGCGAAGGCGGACCAAGCGACGGGCGCTGACACGCCGAGGTGACCCGCGGCGAAATGAGCGCAGGTGAAACTTCAATCCCGTACAGTCCCTGCAAATGATCCTGAATGTCCCGCGTGCTTCCACCTTTGGCGTACATCGCCGTGATTTGATCCTCAACGCCCGTACTGTCTAACCAGAAACGCAAATAGACCGCCCTGGTCAAGGTAGCGATCTATGTGCGCCGTAGAACCTATTGAAGCCTACCGCCCTTTAAAAGCGGCTATTGCTGGGAGAGTCGTGTTAGTAGCACGGCTCTCTTTGCATTGTACGCTGTCTCTGGCTATATTATAACACGTAGCCTATGAACACGTCACATAATATGTATCAGGATGTTGAGATAAATATGCAACATCCTGATATTTTTCCTTTAAAGTGTAAAATATTACAAGCGTCAAAGCCCCCCTACTGAACCTCCCTCATCTTGCTGGCCGACGGCAGAAACAGCACAGCCGCCACGTTCAGCAAAGCGATGACGAAAAAGCCGACAAATACGGCCTGGATGCCGCTGACCAGCTCCGCATCCGTGTTTGCGATCAGCTGGCTGTTAAACAGCACCCCGAAAACCGCCACGCCCACGGTCTGCCCAAGCGATCGCATCAGCGAGCTGGTCGCGGTCGCTACACCGCGCTGCTCCCAGCCGACGGCGGACTGGATCAGTACCGTTTGCGGCGTCGCCATACAGCCCATGCCGAAGCCAATGATCACCAAAATAGCTGTCATCCACCAGAACGGGGACGTAATTTGCAGCGCCATCAGCCAGACGCCGCCGAGCAGCACCAGCAGCGACCCAAGCACGATAAACGGCTTGGCGCCCAGCCGGAACATCAGCTTGCCTGCCGCCATCGCGGCAACCGTCCACGCCAGCGACATCGGCATAACCATCAGTCCGGAGCTGGTGGCGCTGTAGCCAAGCAGCGTTTGAATCCACATCGGCGCATAAATCGTCGTGCCCGTCGAAATGGCAAAGGCAAGAAACCCGCTCAAATTCGACACGTTCATCACGCTATTGCGGAATAACCCGAGCGGAATCATCGGCTCCTGCGCCCGGCCTTCGATGCGAATAAACAGCAGCAGAGCGGCAGTTGCAACAGCAAACAGCACAACGATCAGCGGCGAGCTCCACGGCAAGCTTTCGCCCCCGCTGAGCAGCGCAAGCAGCAGCGCGGAGATGCCGAGCGTAAACGCCGCTGCGCCCGCATAATCAATCCGCCGTTCCTGCCGCTCGAAGCGCTCGTGCAGGAAGCCCAGCACCAGCACAAACGACAGAATGCCCACCGGAACATTCATTAGAAAAATCCAGCGCCACGATAAGTAATCGACGAAATAACCGCCGACCAGCGGGCCAAGCAGCCCGGCCACCGACCATACGGAGGAGACCAGTCCTTGCATTTTGCCCCGCTGCTCGCCAGGATACAAATCGCCTATAATCGTAAATGTAACCGGGGCCAGCGCTCCCGCTCCAATTCCTTTTAAAGCGCGAAACCAGACAAGACTGGTCATCGACTCCGCCAGCCCGCACAGCACCGATGCGAGCACAAACAGGATCAGCCCGGTCAAGAACACGGATTTCCGGCCGTACAGGTCGGCCAGCTTCCCGAAAATCGGCGTAGCTACACAGGTGGTCAGCGTATAAATCGAAAATACCCACGTCACCATGCTTAGCCCGCTCAGATCGTCAACAATATGCGGCGTGGCCGTGCTGACAACCGTTACATCGAGCGCCCCGATAAAAATAGCGGCCATCAAGCCGAGTGTCACCAGCTTGCGGTTCGTCAGCTTCCCGGTCGGAAGCTTGGCGGTATGACTTGGCATAAACGTTCTCCGTCCCTTTTCCATAACATAGCTATGTCAGGTTTCTATGAATGATAGTCATCCTAGCAAACCTGTATCGGCTTGTCAATTGAAAGTTACTCCCGCTCCAGCAGCCCCGTTTCCAGACAGGTAACCACCGACAAGGCCTTCTCTCCGGCTGCAAACTGCACGTGAACCCGTTCGCCGCTTAGCCTTATAACGTCGCCGACGCCAAATGTACGATGGCGCACCCGCTTGCCCGGCTGCAATTCGCTGCTGTCCCGGATCGCATTTGGCCCAGGCTTTGCCAACTGAGCTGCTGCTGTCCGCACCTGGACTTGCGCGGAGCGCCCGGCGGAGCCGCTTCCATTCGCCATATCGAAGCCAGAGCGCTGCCCCTGTGCCTGCTGACCAGCCCCCGTGCTGACGCCCATTCTGGTCCCAGTCCTGGCTCCTTTGCTGGTCCGCAGCCGGCCCGCCTGTTCCCCAGCCTCGGCTCCCTTGCTCGCCCGTTGCCCGCCAGCCGACTGCCCCTCGCGCCTGTGCGCTGCCGCCGCATCCGGATCAACAATGTTCCGCACATCCGTGACAAATGGCGATTCCAGCACCTTGTCGCCATCCCGCTCCCGGTATGTAATCAGCTCCAGATCATGCTGCGCGCGTGTCATGCCGACATAAAAAAGCCGCACCGCCTCCTCCATTAACGAGCTTTCTCCATCGACCGGCCGCTCGCGGTCCTCGGCGGACGGGATGATGCCGTCGATGAGGTCAATCATGTAGACCTGTTTGAACTCAAGCCCTTTGGCGCTGTGGAAGGTTGAGCAGGTTACCGCGTTATGGCTTTTGCGGGCGCGCGATTGCTTGAGCACCTGCTCCAGATGCTTGAGCTGCCGCGCGAATTGCTCCAGCGTTTGGAACGGCTCGGCGATTTCCTCCAATGTATGCAGGATGCCAAGCAAATACGCCTTGCGAAACCCAAGCCGCTCGCACATCCGGTCGATCGCTTTATCGTAGCCCAGCTTGTCGCGGATCAGGCGAATCGCCTCGCGGGGCGGCATGTGCCGCATGTCCCGAAACGCCTCCTTGGCCTCCAGCAGCAGCTTGGGCTGGTAGTCCCGCAGCTCCACCTGCTCAACCAGCTGGTCAAACACCGAGCCTCCGCTTGCGATGCTCTTCAGCTCGGCGATCTGCCGCTTCGTGATGTACCCGATCAGCTTCATATGAATTTTCTCCAGCAGCTCGGGCCGCTTGTCGGTATACGACATCCGCATAAAGTTCAGTACATCCTCAACAACCCAATGCGAAAAAAAGCGCAAATCCGCATCCTTCATATAAAAAGGAATGCCCGCTTGATCAAACGCATGCATCAGACCGATCGCCGATGCGTTATTCCGGTACAAAATGGCGATTTCGCGCAAGTTTTCGCAGCCTGTTATCGCCCGAACGAGATACCCGGCCTGAAACGCATAGCTGCTCAGGCTGCGGACGACAATCGGCTTGCCATCCGGATTTTGCGTAAACATCCGCTTGTCGTATCGCCGTTTGTTCCGCTTGATAAACTGATCCGCTGTCCGCACGATCTGGCCGGTGGAGCGATAATTTTGTCCCATAACCAAGGTCAGCGCATTCGGGTACACGCTGCGGAATTGCAGCAAATATGACGGCTCAGCCCCGCGCCAGCTGTAGATCGACTGGTCGTCATCGGCTACCACGCACAAATTTTTGTGGCGACGCACCAGCTTCTCCACAATCGCATGCTGGACGGCCGATGTATCCTGGCTTTCATCCGTCAGCACATAATCGTAGCTGCGCTGGTATTTGGCCAGCAGCTGCGCATCCTGCTCCAGCGCCTGATTAGCCAGCGTCAGCATATCATCGAAATCAAGGAGCCGCTCCTCCCCCCGGCGCTTAAAAGCTTCATATGCATGTAAAATAGAGTCGGCCTGCCGCACCTCGCAAGGCACAGATGCCCACTCCTCCGGGCGAAGCATTTTGTTTTTGACCAAGCTGATGTAAGTCGTCAGGTCCTCCATCTGATCATCCGTGATCACCCCGCCGACAATATCGGTGAACAGCTGCCGCAAAATAAGCTTTTTGTGCAGCGGAAGCTCGCGGCGGCCATTGCTGTCAAGCAGCCATGGCTGATGCTGTCTTTGCTGCACCTGCTGTCCTTGTTGCACCTGCTGCTCCTCCAGCCGCCCCTCCAAAAGCTCCTCTTCCTGCTGCTCCGCACGCAGCTCGCCTTCAATAATCCGGTACGCCGTCCCCGTGCGTCGCATTGACTCTCGCACCACCCCGAAGGCGAAGCTGTGAATCGTGGAAAATGGAACCGGCGGCAGCGCCGGAAAAAATCGCGCAAACCGCTCCTTCATATCAGCCGCTGAAGCGCGGCTAAACGTTACCGCTTTGATCCGCGAAGGATGTACCCCTTTTTCCTCCAGCAAATAGCCGATTCGCATAATTAGCGTCGTCGTTTTCCCTGAGCCCGGCGAAGCAAGCAGCAGCAGCGGCCCTTCCGTTTGGACGACGGCCTGCTGCTGCACCTGATTAAGCTTGACGCCGATTTCAGTGAATTTACGTTGGAAAAACCGCTCCTCCGCTTGCGTCACAGGCTTCTCCTTGCCGGTTAGCCGCTCCAGCTTTTCATGTGGCTTTTCATGTAGCTTTTCAATTGGACTCACATCTGACTTCTCCTGCCGCTTGAATCCATTCAACTGCCCTGTTCCATTCTGTCGATCCATTGCTCCGCTTGCCCCTTTGCCTGCCGCTTCCGTTCTCCGAGCGTTCTGTGTTCCCCAGTATAACACATCCCGTCGGGGGCAGCAGCGTACAAGCCTTCATTCCGAATTCACAGTCATGGCAAGGGAACAACAGGTGCTTTTTTGGGAAGCCCGTTACTCAAAAACGTACAGCGGAAGCATGAAATAGAAGGTCCTGCCCACTCCCGCTCTCCACATGGATGCTCCCCTCATGATATTGGACGATTTCTTTGGCGATCGCAAGGCCAATGCCGCTCCCCTGAACCGCCTGCCGATCATACTTATCTCGGAAGAAGCGGTCGAATACAATATGGAAGCGACTCCTCCTGAATGCCTGCTCCGTTATCCTGAACGCGTATGGTGAGCTGGCCGGCAAGATCGTCATCGCCATTCCATTCCTCCAGCGCACAATGTATGCAAATTTTGCCCCCTGCCCCAGGCCAAGGAATTCAAGCTGCTGTTCCATCTCGCTAAAAATCCAAACCGGGTATACAAAAACGAGCAGCTGTTTTCGCTGCTCTGGGATGACGTCCATATGGGTGATACGCATACGGTCATGGTACATATTTATAATTTGCGAAAAAAACTGGAGAAGAATCCGGCAAAGCCTCATTATATCCGCACCATTCGCGGCGTTGGCTATAAATTTAATGATAAGTCTGCCGAATTCATAGAATAACCCGCTTAGCGCTAGAGACTTAGTTGATAAAACTCATCAAGCTGATAATCTCCTTCACTTTTCTACCGTCGTTGACTTGCGGTAGCTTAACAGCTCCGTAACCGTGACAAACTTGTAACCCCGGGCCTGCAGCTCAGGCAAAATTTGCTTCAGCGCCTCCACCGTCTGCGTCCGGCCCTCGACGTGATCATGAAACAGCACAATATCGCCATTGCGCGCATGGTCAAGCACCTTGCGGACAATCCGCTGCACACCCGGCGTATTCCAATCCTCGGTATCCTGATGCCAGGACCACATTACGACGAGGTAGCCGGCTTTTTTCGCCGTACGCACAACATGCTCGCTGTAATAGCCGCCCGGCGGACGAAACAGCTTTGTCGTTTTGCCCGTCACTTCCGCAATCACCCGCTCCGCTTTGACGAGCTGCTCCTCGATTTTCCGGTCCGGTATATTCTTTTTGAAATACATATGGCTGTACGTATGATTGGCAATCTCATGACCTTCGTCCACTTCGCGTTTGACCAGCTCCGGCAGCAGCTCGACCCGCTTTCCGACGACGAAAAAGGTCGCCTTGGCTCCATATTGCTTGAGCAGGTCCAAAATTGCCGGCGTATCCGTCTCGTCCGGTCCGTCATCAAAGGTGAGCGCGATCACCTTTTCCTCGCTGGGCACCTCCCAGACGACCTCGCCACGGTTTTCATAATAAAGACGGCCGTTCGATTGCTTGCGCGGCGCAGCCTCCAGCTGAGGTACGCACAGTAAAGTCATCAGCAGCAACGTGATCAGTATACTTGTGAATAGGCGCATGAATAAACGCAGGCGCATGTCGTATCCCTCCTTGAACAAGCTCACTTAGGATGAGCCTAGACGGGATAAACTATGTTCCCTTTAAGTTCCTGCATGAGTTCACCGAATCCGGCAAACGCTGTAGCTCATAACCATCCTTATGTTGTGGAGGAGCATTGGAATGATTCGCAAAACCTGCCGATTCGGGCTTGCTCTGGCTCTGACGGTCTGCCTGATTGCACGCACATTTACTTGCGCCGTTTATGCCGCCGACAAAGACAATTCTGCTGCGGTACTGATTGTGAAATCTTCCACACAGGCTGCCCTGGCGTCGGAGCTTCCATTAGATGCCGCACGTCTGAGCCGTGCGCTGACGGCGGCGACTGAGACTGAGGAGCATTCAGCCCTTGAGCCGACCGAGCTGCCCATCTCGGATGTACAATTAAAGCTGCAGCGGAACGGTCAGCTCGCCCAGTATTGGATTGGCGGGCAAGGCGAGCTGTACGAAGCGACGTCGAGCCGAGCGCTGTGGCCGGACAGCGCGACACGCGCTTATTTGAAGGAACAGTCCCGTCAGCTCAGGACGGCGCATTACGGCAAGCGGCTGCCCTGGGAGGAGGTCAGCCGGATCATGCCCAAGCTTTCGACCTTCGCCTTGACCGATGTCGAGACTGGGCTGACCTTTCAGGTGCAGCGCCGCGCCGGACAGCACCACGCCGATGTGCAGCCGCTGACCAAAGCAGACAGCGCCGTGATGAAGCATATTTATAACGGAGTGTGGAGCTGGAAGCGCCGGGCTGTGCTGGTCCAAACCGCCGACGGCCAGCGGCTGGCCGCCTCCATGGCCGGAATGCCGCATGGAGGCGACGGCATTCCGGATAACGAGTTTAACGGACATTTCTGCCTGCATTTTCTGGGCAGCACAACCCATGGCTCCGGTCAGGTGGATCTGGAGCATCAGCTTATGGTGTACAAGGCCAGCGGCACATTGAACGACTATATGCGGCAGGCCGAAGCGGAGCAGGTGGCTGATCTGTATATAGCCGCGCTGCATCTTGGCGATCCGGCGCTGCTTGCCGCCAGCCTGGGCAGCCTGAACCATCCTCAGCTAAGCCCGATGCGCCAGTGGATGGACGGAATTACGGCAATCCGGCGATCCTCCCCTCCTGCTCCGGCCGGGCGGCTTCGAGCATTTCCCGGAACGGGACAGCTTGCTGTGGACTTGCCCATGCAGGTTGAGCTGGCCCGCAAGGATGCGAAACCCGAGCGGCTGACCCTGCTGCTGCGTATGCGCAGACCGACCGTGCTCGATAGCTGGCATATCGAATCCATCGCGATGCAAACCGGCGGTGTCGGCTTGTCGCCTGGCAAGGGCGGGCAGCGTACAAAGCGGAAGTAAGCTTGTCACTGTCGCTTGAAGCTGACTTCAGATAGCCAACAAGCTACAAGCTAACCGCGCTGAGCGAAGGAAGCGGCATAAAGCTGGAACAACCTGGAAGCTCAGCTGCCTGCCGAAGATGCAAAAACCTGACGGCAGCCCTTCACCGTCAGGTTTTGTTGAATAGGACGCAGGCCTGCTATCCACAAGCTGAACGCCGCTGTCAAACGATTTTTCTTTCCGCTCCGGTCATCATCATGCCGCCGGCTATTGCCGCAATCAACCATCTGGTCCGCTTCATCGCTCCACCCCTCCCTGTTTACCCTGCAATTAACCGCATAATACCAAATTGAAACGAAAATCAGTTCTTCCTTCACGTTATATTAACTAACATAATATCCGAATCATAAAATTTCATATATTTTCCTGAAAGGCTGTTTAGATTAGCGGAATCATGGATGAAATTTAGGATGCCGCATTGAAAACGTTGGATTTACGCGATATATTTAGGGTATACGGGAAATGAATGAAGCCGTTCTCTTTCATTCGGCAAGAAAAAGGTAAATTGTGGAATGGGGCTGACTGCCATGCAACATAACCCATCTAGGGTAGATATTGATGATATCGACAGAAAAATCATAAATGAACTAACTAATAACGGAAGAATATCTTACACAGAATTAGGGAAAGAAATTGGGTTATCCCGCGTCGCTGTCCAGGCCCGCATTCATACGCTAGTGGATAGCGGTGTAATTGAACAATTTACAGCCGTTCTGAACCCGGCCAAAATCGGCATTGCCGTAACCGCCATTTTCCATATTGATCTGGAGCCGCAGCACATGCAGGAGGTCGCAGAGAAGCTGTCCGCCGAGCCGGTCGTCACCAACCTGTACCATACAACCGGGCCAAGCAAGCTTTACATGCATGGATTATTCGCGACCAATCAGGAGATGGAAACGTTTCTGCGAGAAAAGCTGTATTCGCTGCCCGGCATTACAAGCGTCGATTGCCAGGTGCTGATCACACGTTACAAAAGCCGCATAGGCTTACCTTTATAAGCTCATTATTCTTTATTTCAGCGCGCTAAAAAGGACCTTCCCCATTGAACTGCTCCCCTTTAAGTAGACAGGTTTAATGAATAAACCTCTACTTGACGGGGTGCAGTCAATGGAATCGGTCCTTTTGGCGTCGAGTCGTACATGCCATGCTTTAAAAGCGGCTCACGGATCGAGCCGTCCGAGGCCAGAGTTTGACAGCCACAAATCACTATAATATATTTAATTACAAATAGTAATTAAAAGGAGCAAACTGCCATGTCCCATCCTCTTCCAGATGATCTGAAATTAGGACCGGTTAAGCTCAAGGTGTCCGATTTGTCGCGTTCTTTAACCTTTTACCGCGAGGTCGTAGGCCTCGGACTGCTCTGGGCCAATCCCGGCGAGGTGGGCTTGACAGCTGACGGCCGCAGTCCGCTCGTTATTTTGGAGGAAGACCCTTCGGCCAAAGTAACGCCCCGCCGCTCGGCTGCCGGGTTGTACCATTTCGCGCTGCTGCTGCCGACCCGTCGCGATCTCGGCGCGTCTCTGCATAATTTGATTCGTTCAGACCTTCATATCGGCCAAGCCGACCATCTGGTTAGCGAAGCGTTATATATTACCGACCCTGATCAGCACGGCATCGAAATTTATTGCGACCGCCCGCGCGACACCTGGCAGCGGGACGCCAACGGCCAAACCATCATGGCAACCGACCCGATTGACTGGGACGGCTTGCTGGCGCTGGCGGCCGATGTGGAGTGGGACGGTCTGCCGCAAGGCACCGTGATGGGCCACGTCCATCTGCATGTCAGCCAGCTGCAGGCTGCCAGGCATTTCTACTGCGAGGTGCTCGGCTTTGACGTTACGGCCGATGCCAGCTCCCATGGCGCTCTGTTCGTATCAGCCGGCGGCTACCACCACCATCTCGGGCTGAACATCTGGGCCGGGGAGCATATCGCGCCGCGCGCCGAAGACGCAACCGGGCTGATCTTCTACACGCTTGTATTCCCGGAAGCCGCTGACCTGCAGCATACGCTGGATCGGGTGCGCGGGCAGGATATCGCCGTGACCGAGCAGGAGGACGGCTGGTACGTCACCGATCCGTCGGGAATCACCGTCCGGCTGACCACAGCCTGATCGTTAGCCTATGTAAGAAAACCTCTACCGAGGCCATTCAAGGATGAGCGACTCTTAAGAAAAGCTTCTATATCGAAGCCGTTTCGGTAAAGCTGCATTTGCGTTTTAAAAGTCCGAAGTCACAAACGAGTCCCCCTGCTCTGGACACTTAGAAAAAGTGTTTAACGCAGGGGGACCCGTTAAAGTGTCCGGACTCTTCCGTATTATCAGGTTATCCAGTGTTTACTGGGTAGCCTTTTTCTTTGCTGCCCATAGCGACGCTTGTCCGGCAGGCGCAACTGCGCAGAGCCAGCCAGGCAGCGTCAGGCTTGCGCCCGCTGAGCCAGCACACCCGCCACGGCGCGTTTCCAGCCTGCCTGCGCCCGCTCCCGTTTCGCCGATTCCATCGCCGGCTCATAATGACGGTAAGACCGCGGCAGCAACGCAAGCTCGTCGGTGGATGCCCACCAGCCGATACCGATGCCGCCCAAATAAACGGACCCCATCGCCGACAGCTCGGCGACGTCAGAGCAAATCACCGTCCGGCCGAGCATATCGGCCTGAAACTGCATCAGGACGGCGTTAGCGGTCGCGCCGCCGTCTGCGCGCAGCTCCTGCAGCGTCGCGCCGGACTCCGCCTGCATCCATTCCACCGCATCGCTGACCTGGTAAGCGATGCTTTCCAGCGCCGCCCGAACCAGATGCGCCCGCCCGGTCCCCCGGTGCATGCCCATAAAGGCGGCCCGCGCATAAGGGTCCCAGTGCGGCGCGCCCAGCCCGACGAAGGCCGGCACCAGATAAACGCCGTCGTTGTCCGGCGCCTCCTGCAGCAGCCCGTCCAGCTCCTCGAAGCTGCCAAACAGGTTCAGCTCATCCCGCACCCACTTGACGCTGTCGCCCGAGCTGCGAATGACTACCTCCAGCGCATACGTCACCTTGCCGCGCGTGCCCCAGGCAATCGCCGTGACCAGCCCGCTGCGGGCAGGCGGCGGCTGCTCGCCCACGTTCATCAGCACCGAGGTGCCGGTGCCGTAGGTCGCCTTGGCCATGCCCGGCTCGATGCACAGCTGTCCGTACAGCGCTGCCTGCGAATCGCCGATGACACCCGTAATCGGGACGGATTCGGCAAACAGCTCCGGATCAGCCGTATGTCCATACACCGCATCCGAATCAAGCACCTGCGGCAGCAAACCGGCCGGCACGCCGAACAGCCCGCACAGCTCCTCGTCCCACTGCAGCGTGTAAATGTTAAACAACGACGTCCGACTTGCATTGGTATAGTCCGTCGCATGGACCTGTCCGCCGGTCAGCTTCCAGATCAGCCAGCTGTCGATCGTGCCTGCGAGCAGCCTGCCTGCGGCCAGCAGCTCACCGACGCCATCCACCCGCTCCAGCATCCAGCCCCATTTGGCCGCCGAGAAATACGGGTCCAGCAGCAGGCCGGTTTTGGCCTGCACCGTCGCCTCATGTCCGTCCGCCTTGTAGGCGGCGCACTGGTCTGCGGTACGCTGGCATTGCCAGACGATCGCATGATGCACCGGCTTGCCGGTCGTTCGGTCCCACAGGACGGCTGTTTCCCGCTGGTTGGTGATCGTGAGCGCGGCAAGCTGACCGGGCGTAATCCCGGCCGCCTGCACCGCCTCGCGGATCGTACGCTTCACCTGCTCGTAAATTTCCAGCGGATCATGCTCCACCCAGCCCGCCTGCGGGTAATATTGCTTATGATCAGCCGCCCGCTTGGCCACAATTGCGCCTTCGCGGTTTACGACCAGCGCCTTCGTCCCCGAGGTGCTCTGATCCACCACGACCAAATAATCCGTTGTCTTCGTCATGCCTAGACCTCCTACTTGCCAAGCAAATCCAGCGCCATACGTTTCAACTGCTCCGCCTGGATGCCGTAATGGGCGAACACCTCCGCCGTTTTGCCTGCAATAGCCGGCTCATCCGGAATTCCGACAATGCGCATCGGAACCGGCTTGTGCTGCACGACGACTTCGGCGACGGCAGCACCCAAACCGCCATGAATGCTGTGCTCCTCGACGGTAATAATCCCGCCGGTTTCGCTGGCAGCGCGCAGCACAGCCTCCTGATCAAGCGGCTTGATCGTATGCATATTCAGCACGCGGCACGCTACGCCGGCTTCTTCCAGCGCGGCGGCGGCATCAAGCGCCACGCGGACCGTTTCGCCAGCAGCGATGAAGGTAAGCGCCTGGCCCTCGCGCAGCGTAACTGCCTTGCCCAGCACAAATTCGTAGTCGTCCGATTCGTACACGTCCTCGACCGCATTGCGGCCGATGCGCATGTACACGCCGCCTTGATGATCGACGAGCGCTTCCGTCATCTTTTTCGTCTCATGACGGTCAGCGGGCAACACAACCGTCAGTCCGGGAATGGCTCGCATGACCGCCAAATCCTGCACGGAATGATGCGACATGCCGAGCGCCCCGTAGCTGACGCCTCCGCTGATGCCGACCAGCTTGACATTTGTATTGGAATAAGCGACATCCACTTTAATCTGCTCGATGCTGCGCATGCTCAGGAAGCAAGCCGGGGAGGTCACAAACGGCTTCTTTCCGGAATGGGCCAGCCCCGCCGAGATGCCGACAATGTTTTGCTCGGCGATGCCAACCTCGACAAATTGATTCGGATACGCCTTGGCAAACGGAGCCATCGCCGCCGAGCCGCGCGAGTCGCTCGCCAGCACCATGATATCTGAATCGCGCTCGCTCAGCTCCAGCAAAGTCTCACAGATAACCTGACGGTTAGGTATCGTATTTTTCATCGGCTACAGCACCTGCCCTTCCTGCTTGATCTGCTCCAGCGCGGCTGACAGCTCGGCAAGCGCCTGCTCCAGCTCCGCATCATTCGGCACGTGATGATGCCAGTGCGGCACATTTTCTGCGAAGGAGACGCCCTTGCCCTTCACCGTATTCGCCATGATAAGCGTCGGCTTGCCGGTACGAGCCGGGGCCGCTTCCAGCGCCTCGACCAGCTCCGCCATATTGTTGCCGTCCAGGCTGACGACATGCCAGCCGAACGCCGACCACTTGTCCTCCAGCGGCTCCAGCCCCATCACGTCCTCCGTCGAGCCGCTGATCTGCAGCCGGTTGCGGTCGACGATTCCGACGAGATTGTCCAGCTTGTAGTGAGCGCCGGCCATCGCCGCCTCCCATACGGACCCTTCCGCCTGCTCGCCGTCGCCCATCAGGCAAAACGCCCGGTAGCTTTTACCGTCCCGCTTCGCCGCCAGCGCCATCCCGATCGCAACGGCCAGGCCGTGGCCGAGCGCGCCGGTATTCATTTCGATGCCCGCAACCTTGTTATTGGGGTGTCCAATGAGCCGGGTGCCGAATTGGCTGAACGTCTCCAGCTCTTCGCTCGGGAAAAATCCGCGATCGGCCAGCACGCACCACAAGGATTCGACCGAATGCCCCTTACTTAATACAAAGCGGTCCCTCTCGTCCCACTTGGGCCGCTGCGGATCATTTTTCATCACCCGGTAGTACAGCGCCGTAACAATGTCGGTATTGCTGAGCGAGCCGCCGGTATGCCCGGTTTTCGCTCTGTGAATCATCGTCAGCAGGCTCATGCGAATCTGAATCGCTTTGGCTTCCAGCTCCTTGATTTGCATCATGTTGTGCTCCTCCTTGGCTTTTTCCTTGGACTTTCCCTTCGTCTCTCTGATCAGCCCTGGCCTCTGAGCCATGCCTGGATTTGGCTTTCCGTCGGATCGACAGGGTCAGCGGTCAGGCCGGGGATGTATTGACAGGCTTCATAGAGAGCCGGAATAACATTAGCGTGAATACCGACCGCATGATGCACATAAGGGCCTTTGACCAGCTTCTCCTCCCACATCGGCCAGTCATTCACTTCCACCCAAACGTAGGAGCCGCGTGTGTACGGGCCTTCGATCCCTCTCGCTTTGCCAAGAAACATCTGGTATTCCCCGTGATCGCCGTCGAAGCGGGCCAGTGTCATGCCGCCGCCGCGAATTTCCCCCTCATGCGTGCCCGGCGAATGATCGTCGAACAGGAAGTGCTTGCGCAGCTTGGGTCTGTTTTCCACCGACAGCGACACCGGGAAGTTGCCGCAATGGAACAGCAGCTCGCCGTTGGCGTTTTCCGGATGACGAACCGTCAGATCGGCGAAAAACGTCGGCGCTTCATTCATCGTCGCGGCCTGTACCATCACGGATGTAATCGCGCCGTGAATATCCGTCTCACAGGTCACGGGAATTTGCTCATCCGTCAGGATGGCATTGGCCAGACAGGGCATAATCCCCATCGCTGTCTGGAGCGAAGCCCAGCACTGGATGGCAATCGCCGTGCTGCCGGTTTGCTCGGCATATTGCTTCATCGCCACTTTAAGCGACGCAATCCGTTTTACATCATCCTCGGTCACCTCGGACCAGTCGAGCTTTTCCTTGATATAATCGACCGCAGCCTTCAGCTCCGGGCTGTTGCCCTTCTCGATGCGGCTGGAGGCGCGCTGAATATCAATCAGTGTAATCGGATGCAGCTCGATACCGAACCGCTCCAGCAGCTCGCCTTCGTTACACATCATCGTCCAGAACGAGGACGGGCGCGGCCCGATTTGCAAAATTCGCAGGCTGCGGAACTGCTTGACAACATTAGCTGCGCTGACGAAGTTGCTGAAGCCGCGCTCAAACACAGGATCATTCAACCGGCTGTTCGTCACATACGAAAATGGAACGTTAAACCGGCGCAGCACCTTGCCTGTCGCAAACAAGCCGCACTGCGTATCGCGCAAACGCATCCCATCCTCCAGCGGAGCCTCGTCTCGCGGACCCCACAGCAGCACCGGCTTGCCGAGCGCCTTGCCGACCCGGGCGACCGTATCCTCCGTACCGAAATTACAGTGAGGAAAAAAGACCGCATCGACATTTTCCCGTTTCAGATGGCTTGCGATCTGCTCCGCATTGATGTGATCGTCGTAGAGCAGCCCTTCCGAGTTCAGTCCCTCCAGATCCACGATGTCAATCGGCAGTCCAAAGCTTTCGATTTTCTCCCGGATCATCACCTTGTACTTGAATGCATCCTCAGCGCTAAACACAAACCGTCTTGTCGGAGCATAACCGAGCTTCAATCTTTTCATTGTCCAAACCCCTCCATAATCAACTAAATTTCACTTCAGAACAACTAAACTAAACGTCGGTTCATTTCTTAAACTAAACTAAAATTAATTTTGATTTTTAGAAGTAAATACATCGTATCATGCTGTTTTTTAAGCGTCAATCCCTAATTTAGTTCGTAATAACGCTGCCAAAACTAAACTTTTTAGTAAATATCACAACCTATTGCACGAACCCTTATTAAATAGTAGACTAAATTCACTAAACACTTTTCGATTTCCGGATTGGAGCGCGTGCAACGTGAAAATGGAAGACATCGCTAAACTGGCCGGCGTATCAAAATCCGCCGTCTCGCTCGCCCTGAGCGGAAAGACAGGAATCGGCCCTGAAACCAGAGAACGGATTTTACAGGTGGCCAAGGACCACGGCTATACGCCGAAAGCAAGAGCGTCCTCCGCCGATTTGTCCGTGAAGTCGTTGACCTTTCTTGTGTTTTCAAATTCAGGCATCGTGCTTGAGCAATATTACCAGCAGCCCTTCTTCCGAGAGCTGATTCATTTTATCGAGGACCGGTGCCGGTCCAAAGGGTATTCACTGCGTTTTGCGACCATTCATCCGGAGCATATGGAGCGGGATATTCGCGCACTGGCTGAGGAAAAGCAAAGCGACGGGGTTATTTTGCTGGGGACAAATCTCAGTGTGGAAGCCATTCGCGACTTATCGGACGAGCTCGGTCCGCATTTCGTCGTCCTGGATAATTGCTTTGAGACGCTGCCGGTTCATTTCGTCGGGATCAATAATTTTATGGGGGCGTACCAGGCCGGCACTCATCTGGCCGACATCGGTCATCGCAGCATCGGATATATCGCGTCGCATGACCGCATTCATAATTTCGAGGAGCGCAAAAACGGCTTTCTCGCCGCCTTGCGGGAACGGGAGCTTGCTGTTGCGCCGGAGCACTACTTTTCGGTTGCGCCGACAATGCTCTCATCGCAGGAGGAGCTGAAGCAGCAATTGCTGCCTTTCCTGCATGCAGCCCGGCCGCTGCCGACCGCGCTGTTTTGCGAATGCGACTACATTGCGATCAGCGCGATGAAAACGTTGACCGAGCTTGGTCTCCGGGTTCCGGAGGACATCTCGGTAGTCGGCTTCGACAATATTTCCGAGGCGCTGATCGTCTCCCCGGAGCTGACGACGGTCCATGTGGAGAAAAAACGGATGGCCCAGCTCGCCGTTGATCTGGTGGTGGAATCCATCGAGCAAGGCCAGGATGTGCAGGCCAAGGTGCGGGTCGATACTCGGTTTGTCGAGCGGCTTTCTTCGAAGGCGCCGAGTTGAACGACCACGTTGGCGAAAAAAAACGACCTGCTCCTTTTGAAGGAGACGCAGGTCGTTTTTTATGCTTGCTAAAGGTCCGCCTTTAACGCAACCACCTCGGACTCGAACAAACCCCTTGCTTAGGCGATAACGGTATATCATGCCGGAGCTGGGATTTACAGACTTGCAAGCGCGGTCATTCAAGCCCGATTCGAGCGAAATCATCATCTCTACACGTCCAACGGCCGCGCCGCTTAACTTCAGGCCAAGCCCTCCGTACTTACGGCTGCGGCCGGTCAACCGCAAACAGCTCGCCCAGCTTCGCATAATAGCTGCCAGCCAGACGGCTGACCGGGCGCAGCTGGTCCGACCGAATATAGCCGTGCTCGGCGTCGTAGATGTCCTCGCTGAGATGGAATCGCACGATCCGGCCGATCAGCAGATCGCAAGCAGGCTGGCCATCTGGACGGTCGGTACCGCCCAGTTCCAGACTATGCTCCAGCACACATTCCATGCGTACCTTCGCCTCCCGCAGCCCGGGCACCGAGATGCTGTCACTGGCGACAGTTGTGAATCCGGCCCGCTCCAGCTCGCTTTCGTGGGGCGGCAAGTTAGCGGCCGTTTCATTCATCGGCAGCACGATGGATTCGTCGGGGATATGAACGACAAAAGCTCCAGTATGCTTCGCATTGCGTGCCGTATCCTTCATCTCGCCCTGCTTGCGGCCTACAGAAATCGAAATAAGCGGCGGATGGCTCGATACAATCGAGAAATAGCTGAACGGCGCGGCGTTCACGACGCCTTCGCTGGATAAAGTTGTCACAAGCGCAATCGGCCGGGGAATGATGCAGCCGGTCAGCAGCTTATAGACGTCCCGCTCGCTTCGGGTAACCGGATCAATCGCGATCATAGGCGGTCACCCAGCCAGGCTGCGGCTGCTTCAACCTCCGACGACGTCAACTGGTGACCGTAACGCTCCCAGTGAACGGCAACATCGGCTCCTGCGTTAACAAGCAGCTGCTGCAGCTCCTCCGTTTCAGCAGGGGAGCAGATCGGATCATTGGTTCCGGCCCCGATGAACACAGGCGTACCCGTCAGATCCGGGAGTGCAATACCGCGCCGCGGCACCATCGGGTGATGGAGAATGGCCCCTTTTACCACATCGGGGTAATGGAACAGCAGGCTGCCGATCAAATTCGCTCCGTTTGAGTAGCCGACTGCAATCACTTTATGGCGGTCGAAGCCGTAGTAGGATGCAGCTTCATTCAGAAACTCCGCCGTTTCCTTCGTCCGGAAGACGAGATCGGCTTCGTCAAATACGCCCTCGGCCAGCCGTCGGAAAAACCGCGGCATCCCGTTCTCCAGCACATTGCCCCGTAAGCTCAGCACCGATGAACCCGGCGACAGCCGGGCGGCAAGCGGGAGTAAATCCCGCTCCGTACCGCCTGTTCCATGCAGCAGCACCAGCGTCGGAGCGCCGGGATCGGCGCCCTGTACAAACAGATGCTTCATCGTAAATTCCTTGGACATGGTCATTGCAGCTTCCCCTCCACAATCCGGACTTCAATCGGGTGCAAATTCGCTTCAATTTGTGCGCGATGCGGCTCATACCACGCAGGCAGCATCAATTTTTCGCCCATCGTTTCCGCAGATTCATCATGGGCAAAGCCTGGAGGATCGGTGGCGATTTCAAACAGCAGCCCGCCGCCCTCGCGGAAATAAATCGCGTTGAAATATTGCCGGTCAATGATTTGGGTCGGGCGGTAGCCGTGCTCCGCAGCAAGCTGCTGCCATTCGGCATGCTCCGTGAAGTCTTTGGCCCGCCAGGCAATATGATGGACCGTACCGGCGCCGCCGTGGCCCCAAGCCATCGCCTCCAGCGGCACATCAATGATGTTGCCGAGCTCGCCGACAGCCCGGAAGCGGGCATAGCCGCTGTCCTCGCCGACTTTTTCAAGCCCAAGGGTCCGCTGCAGCGCATCTGCCGTTTTTGCCGGATTTACGCTGAACAACACCGCTCCGCCAAAGCCTTTGATCGCATGCTCAGCCGTAATGCCGTCGAACGTCCACAAATTCGGCTGGCCCTCGGCGCGCTCCACAAGCTCCAGCCGCAAGCCCTCGTTGTCGGACAGCTGCAAATACGTCTCGCCGAACCGGGTCACTTTCTCTACAGGAATGCCGAACCGCTCCAGCCGGCTCTCCCAGAAGCCCATCGCTCCGACCGGTATTACATACGTCGTAATGCCGACCTGTCCGCCGCCGATTTGTCCTTTCGATGAACCTGGCGCAGGGAAAAAGGTGATGATCGTCCCCGGGCTGCCGTTTTGATCGCCAAAGTACAGATGGTAAACCTCCGGCGCATCAAAATTAATCGTTCTTTTCACAAGCCGCAAGCCGAGTACACCGGCGTAAAAATCAACGTTTCCCTGTGGATCGCGAGCGAATGCCGTAATATGGTGAATGCCTGCTGTTTGCTGTGTCATGATAAATTCCTCCCTGGAATGAGTATTAGAGTTCCGCTTGTTGTTCGAAGCTATGAGCTATTGCAGCTTAATTCTGATCATTTCAGCAACGCGTCCAGCGACAGCGTTCCGGCTCCGGTTAACGCAAGGCCAATGACGACCGCAATCAGCACCAGCGGATATTCATAGCCGCCTGCTGTTGCCCAGACTCCGTTTTTCCCGTGTACCTTAACAATCGCACCCAGCATCGCAAGTGTCAATAACAGAGCTGCTATTGGCATACCCAGCCCCGCCGCAAACAAAACGCCGCCGACCAGCTCCATCAAGCCTGCCAGCACCGCCATGAGTACCCCTGGCCTGATGCCGACTGACTCCATCCAGCCGCCCGTGCCTTTCGGACCGTAACCGCCGAACCACCCGAACAGCTTTTGCGCGCCATGCCCGACAAACAACAACCCGACAACTAATCTGATCACAAGTAATCCCAATCCCATCATAACTTAACAGCCTCCTATTGTTTTGATTTAATAATCTTTAATTTAAGATATATGACAGAGAAAGCTGTCTCATGACACCTTCTCGCGTTTGTGCGCTTCAACCTTTTGGCAGCTTGTTAGCCTCTCTTTCTTGCAGACCGCTGCAAGCGCGCTTCCTTGAAGCTTTCATGAGGACATCGCCTCACCGTAAGAGGCCGTCCCTGCTAGCTATCTTCGATGCTTTTACCCCATTTTTTTAACAAACGGATCGCTTCCTGCTTCTCTTCATGATCCAATGCCTGGGTCCAGCCATGAATAGCCGCCGCGTGCTCGGGAAAAATACGGTCGAACAGCTCGCTGCCTGCAGACGTAATCTCGGCGTAAATGACCCGCCGGTCCTCCTGGCAAGGCACACGCTTCAACAGCCCTTTTTTCTCCAGCTTGTCAATATTATACGTGATGCTGCCGCTCGTAATCAGCACCTTATCGCCGATCTGCTGCAACGGAATTTTACCCTTCGTGTACAGCACCTCGATAATCATAAATTCCGAGGGAGACAAGCCGTATTTCTTCATATCTTTGACCGCTTTGTCCATGATCGTTTTGTAGGCTTTGGACAGAACCACAAATGCTTTCAACGAAGCTGCTTGCTCGTCATTCAGCCGCTGTGTCACCGTGCTCACCTCCCTGTATTTCTTTGATTTAATTATCTTAAATTAAAGATAAACGATTTGCTGCGGAATGTCAATACCCTTTTAACGAAACCTATCCGCTTATCTGCGAGCCTGTCTACTTATTGTTCATTAGAGAAAAAGCCGCCCCAGCCGGGCGGCTCTTCGCGTGTAAGCAATCGTACGAAACCTAATAGGAATCAAATGATAGCAGCTTGCTCAATCAAAGTAGCTCTGTCGGCGCTCTGGATGACACTCGCCCGAAAGTACGCTCTACTACTGTTTTACGCTCTACTGTTTTACGCTCTACTGTTGTACGCTCTACTGTTTATACGTCGTCAGCAACCGTTTCGCAACGCCCGCAGGCGTGGCAAAGCTTTCGTAAATC